>CAJQIZ010000011.1 GCA_905478555.1 uncultured Flavobacteriales bacterium | reverse complement strand
TTGTAAATCTACATCTCCTAATTCAGAATTGATAGTAGATGTGAAAGTTAATATTCCCGATGCTGGATTAATAAAAATATTATTAAAAGTTACGGACTGAGAATTACCACTAGTAACATTATTATTATCAGGTACTGATTGAGCAATAATACTAATACCACCACTTACATTAGATATTGTAAAGGTACCTATTGATAAACCTGTAACTGTATTAATTGATTGTATGATTGCTTGATTTGAAGAAATAATAGAACTAACAATCAACACTGTATTAAAGTTTAAAGAACCTCCTCCAGCACTCATAACAGCAGAACCAACTGTATCGTTAACTGATAAAGAGATTATATCAAAAGATCCTCCATCTGACTCAAACAATCCTGTAGACATATCCGGCTCGTTTGGATCCTGACTAACATTAATAGTTAAATCTGTTAAACTATCACAATCTGTATTGGAAATAGAAACTAAAACAGTTGGACTAAATGGAATACAAGAAACAGCCCCTGTATTTCCACCTACACAATTTCCACAACTATCTATAAATGCAGAACCATTAACATCTCCATTACAATCAACAATTAAACAAACAATAGTAAAAGGAAAGGATTGTAAATCTACATCTCCTAATTCAGAATTGATAGTAGATGTGAAAGTTAATATTCCCGATGCTGGATTAATAAAAATATTATTAAAAGTTACGGACTGAGAATTACCACTAGTAACATTATTATTATCAGGTACTGATTGAGCAATAATACTAATACCACCACTTACATTAGATATTGTAAAGGTACCTATTGATAAACCTGTAACTGTATTAATTGATTGTATGATTGCTTGATTTGAAGAAATAATAGAACTAACAATCAACACTGTATTAAAGTTTAAAGAACCTCCTCCAGCACTCATAACAGCAGAACCAACTGTATCGTTAACTGATAAAGAGATTATATCAAAAGATCCTCCATCTGACTCAAACAATCCTGTAGACATATCCGGCTCGTTTGGATCCTGACTAACATTAATAGTTAAATCTGTTAAACTATCACAATCTGTATTGGAAATAGAAACTAAAACAGTTGGACTAAATGGAATACAAGAAACAGCCCCTGTATTTCCACCTACACAATTTCCACAACTATCTATAAATGCAGAACCCCCAAAGTCACCATTACAATCTAAACTATTAATAGTAAAAGAAAAGGTTTGTAAATCTACATCACCTAATTCAGAATTGATAGTAGATGTGAAAGTTAAATTAGAGGGGACTGGATTAACAAATAAATCTGTTATAATAATTGACTGAGAATTGCCACTAGTAACATTGTTGTTGTCTGGTAATGATGTAGAAATGATTAAAAATCCTGTGGAAGTATTTTCAACTGTAAAGGACGAATATACCTGTCCTGAAATATCATCTACAGATTTTATAGATATTTTATCGGCGGAAATTATAAAATCAACCATTAAAGTAGTTGTAACATTTATTTGGCCACCAGCTGCCATGTTAGTAGAAGTTCCAACTACGTCATTTGTTGATAATCCTGTAAAATCAAAACTACCACCATCTGAAGCAAAAACAGCAGAGGATACATCTGGTTCATTCGGATCTTGAGAAAAGGAAAAGGAAAAATCAGATGAACTGTTAGGGTTTAAATTACTTAAACTTATAGTTACTGTAGGTGTGAAGTCAATACATGGTAAATTCCCAGTTATACCCTCCACACAATTTCCACAACTATCAGTATAAGCCATTCCATTCGGAGTGTTATTGCAATCTACAGGGTAATTTGTAGTTGTAAAAGTATCTATTATAGACCAGCCTGAAGGATTGGTATTTCCTGTGGAACAAAAAGCTTGAATTTGCCAAACATAGATTGTGCTAGAAATTAAAGAGTTTATATCTGTAAAAGATGATGTAATATTATGCTTAAAGAGTAAATTACTTGTTCCCATTTCTTTATATCTAATAGAATAATGGTCTACATTTACATCTATATCCCAATTTAAGTTAGCAGAAAAGTTTGAAACATTGGTAGTCGAAACATTTGAGGGTATATCACAATTTTGAGCAGTTGAATTTGTAATTACAAAAAATCCAAACAATAAAATTGTTAAAAATAATTTAGTGAATTTTCTTTCCATAATACTTGTTTTTAGCGTTTTTTAAAAATTTTTTCTGCATAATGAGACGACAAATTTACACAAAAAAAACAACTTGGTGATTTTACGGAAATAATAATAAGTAGGTTACAAAAAAACACTACCAAAAAAGGTAGTGTTTTGTTGCCCGACTAGGGCTCGAACCTAGACTCTTCTGCACCAAAAACAGACGTGTTGCCAGTTACACCATCGGGCATTTTTAAAAATGGTTTGCAAAACTAACAATTAATAATAATTAGCAAACTATTTTTACATTTTTTCTGTTTCTAATTTTTATAGTACAAAACCAAAATAAATTCATAAATTCGCCATCTTGATAAAACACAAATTAAATTATGAATAATTTTAAGAAATTAAATAATATAGTTGGATGGATAGTTTTCCTAATCGCAACTTTTGTATACCTAGCAACAATGGAAAAATCTGCAAGTTTATGGGATTGCGGTGAGTTTATTTCAGCAGCCTATAAATTAGAAGTAGTACATGCTCCAGGAGCTCCTTTTTTCTTAATATTAGGAAGGATATTTACACTTTTTGCTAATGATGTAACACAAGTTTCTGTTATGGTAAATAGCATGTCAGCAATATCAAGTTCCTTTACTATATTGTTTTTGTTCTGGACTATTACCGCTTTTGGTAGAAAAATATACTCTGCAAAAGGATTAATAGAGAAAGATAAAATATATGCCATTTTAGGAGCTGGTCTAGTGGGATCCTTAGCCTATACTTTCTCAGATTCATTTTGGTTTTCTGCTGTAGAAGGAGAAGTATATGCACTATCCTCATTCTTTACTGCTGTTACTTTTTGGTGTATCATGAAATGGGAAGAAGTTGCTGACTCACCTCACTCTAGCAAATGGCTAGTTCTTATTGCTTATTTAATAGGGTTATCAATAGGGGTGCATTTACTTTCTTTACTTACCATACCAGCAATGGGAATGATTTATTACTTTAAAAACAACAAATACAGCCACATAGGAGCATTGAAAGCTTTTTTAGTTTCTACAGTTATCTTAGTAGTAATTCAAGGGGTTCTTATCCCAAAAACTGCAAGTTTAATGGGGAGTTTTGATATGATTTTTGTAAACGATTTTGGATTACCATTTAACTCTGGAGTGTTGTTTTTCTTCTTATTAGTTGTAGGTTTGATTGTATTTGGTCTGTTTTTCACAAAACAAAACGGATATTCTAATTTGAATACTGCAATCTTGGGAATATTAGTTTTATTAATAGGGTACTCTTCTTACGCAACTGTTATTTTAAGAAGCTCTGCAAAAACACCTATTAATATAGGAGCTCCAGATGATCCTTTAAAACTAGCCTCTTATTTACAAAGAGATCAGTATGGAGATTGGCCTATTGTTTCAGGACAAAATTATAATCAGAAATATCCTGCAGTAAACCCCATAAGTACTGAGGTAGTAGGTGAAAATTATTTAAAGAATGAAGAAAAAGGTATCTATGAGAAAACAGGAGATAAACTAAAATATAAATATTCGAAAAATGAATTCTTTCCAAGAATGTGGAGTGAACAGAAAGTAAGTGGATATAAAAGATGGAGAAATGCGAACGGTTATGATCCTAATAGCAGAATAAAGTTTGGTGAGAATATTCATTTCTTTATCGATTATCAAATAGGGTGGTCGTACATGAGGTATTTTATGTGGAATTTTGCAGGTAGACAAAATGATATTATGAGTATGGACCAGAATGATATATATGGAAATTGGGAAAGTGGTATTAAAACAAGTCAATATACAGAAGCTCCAATTCACTTAAAGAATAATAAAGGAAAAAATCATTATTATTTTCTACCTTTAATTATAGGACTTATCGGAATATTTTTCCATTTTAAATCTGCTAAAACAGACGCACTTTCAGTACTATTGTTTTTCTTGTTTACTGGATTATTAATTATTGTATATTTAAATGTTCCGCCAGACCAACCTAGAGAAAGAGATTATGCTTATGTAGGTTCATTCTACGCATTTTCTATCTGGATTGGAATTGGAGTATTAGGAATTTTTGATTTTCTAAAAGAAAAGATAAATAAACAAACATCTGCAATTTTATCTACAGCAGTTTGTCTTATTTCAGCTCCTGTTTTAATGGCATCCGAAAATTGGGATGACCACACAAGAGAGGGAAGAACCATTACTATTGATGTAGCGACAAATTATCTGGAAAAATTAGCTCCTAACGCTATTATCTTTACTAATGGAGATAACGATACCTACCCTCTTTGGTATGCACAAGAAGTGGAAGGAGTCAGGCCAGATGTAAGAGTAGTAAATATGAGTTTATTAGGAATGGATTGGTATATTGATCAGGTGAAGAGAAAGGTTTATGATGCAGATCCTGTACCTTCTCTATTAACTAATAAGGACTATAAAGGAAACTCTAAAAATGGATTTCCGACTTACAAAAATAAAAAGAAGAAAAACTCTAAAAAAGCAATGAAAGAAATAAAATCTGGGAAGGGTTGTCCTAGAAACATTATTATTTCTGTAGATACAAACAAAATACCAGTTTCTGATTTAGAATTATGGAAAAATAAGGATATTGTTTCCCAAATTGAACTTACTGTAAAGGGAGGGAGAATCAATCAGCACGAAATTGCATTTTTGGACATACTATCTCATTTCAGATTTGAAAGACCAATATACTTTATCTCAGCTCAACAAACTTTAGATAGGTTTTCTATGATAGGTAAAGGAAATCCTAGAAATCAAGAAGAATTAACTAAATATATAGGCTTGTTAGACTATGTACAAGAAGAGGGGGCTGTGTCCCGATTAGTACCTTTCAAAACTTCTTACTATAACCAACAGAATGTAGATACTGATCTTAGTTATGATCTATTAGTTAATAGCTATAACTATGGGAATGTAGTAAATCCTGATGTATATTTCGATTATTATTCAGTTAGATCAATAATCGGATTTCGATATCCTTTCCTAAAAGCTGCAACAGAATTAATGAGAAAGAAAGATACTAAAAAAGCAATATTACTTGCAGATAAATATTTTTCTTCTTTACCAACATCTACTGATGTACTTGATCCTGTTTCTGTAAAAATGGCTGCGATATATGTTAATACAAACCATGAAGAAGGATACAAATGGGTAGATTATTTACTTTCGGAATACCAATTACAGTATAATTATATTATATTATTAGAAAACAAAGGAGGATACCTATCAAATGACGGGAATAGATTAAAACAATATTCTCAACAATGTATTTCGGAGTTGACTAATCTGAAAAATAAAATGGGAAAAGTGATTTTAGAATAATTATAGAAACGATATAGTGCAATTTGTAAAAACTCCTAATTTTATTAAAAGGGTATTTCCTAATTTAATATGGGATATTCCAAACAATAAAAAGGAAATTTATCTGAGTTTTGACGATTCCCCTACCCCAGAATTTACCTATTGGATTTTAAACTTATTAAGTAGCCTTAACATAAAGGCTACTTTTTTTTGTGTTGGAAAAACCTCTGAAAGATATCCCGAAATAATTGATAGAATTATTAATGAGGGTCATAAAATTGGAAACCATACCTACTCCCATCTGAATGGATGTTACCATAAAGTGGAGTCTTACATATCAGACATTGAAAGATGCAGAAAAGTACTTTCTGAAACTAATCTATTTCGGCCACCTTATGGAAAAATATACACCTGGCAGATAAGGAAAATACAAGAAAGATATAAAATTATAATGTGGGATATTTTAAGTTATGATTTTGAGAGAAATATAAATTCCTCTAAGCTTAAATCTAATGTTTTAAATAATGTGAAAAGTGGATCAATTATAGTATTTCACGATAATGAAAATTCTGAAAAAATACTAAAAGAAAATCTGAAAGATATACTTTTAAAAATACAAGAAAAAGGTTTTGTTTTTGGACTTATTTCGTAACGATACAGAAATAGTCTAAACAACCGTCAGAAACATCTTTTACAGAGTAATCAGCAAAGTGAATACCATCGACTAAGCTCTCATTATTATCTTGTAATTTATGCCGATTAAATCTATTTAAAATATCGTAAGGAATTTGAAACATCCATCTTGGTAAATTTTTCTCCAAATTAAAAATATCCCATTTTCTGATTTTATCTACCGATTTTTTATTTTCAGCATAATAGTTCATCACCTTTTCATTTCCATACACCCCTTTCAAATCAATATTTTTAAAAGAAGTATGTAAAATATCCTTCATCTCACTAGGAGTATATTCTCTCATGTGCCATGGATTTCTGGATAACGACATTAAAATATTTGGAGTGGTGAGTACTGCTTTTCCTCCAGGCTTTAATACTCTATGTATTTCTTTAATAAACAACTCATCATCCTGAATATGCTCTATCACTTGAAAAGTTACAACAAAATCCATACTGTTATCAGCAATCCCTCTAAGTGGAGGGACATTCATTTGTTTAAATTCAATATTGTGCTTTCCCATTAAATCCTCTGAAATAGGGGAGTCAAATTTATCAATTGCTAAGTATTTTTCTGTTTTTCCAGCTAATTCCGATATCCCATATCCTTCACCACTTCCAATTTCTAATACAGTTCCGCTAATTAATTTTGCAGCTTCTTTATAAGCAATAAAATGTCGTTGGAAAATTACATTTTCTGATGGATCAAGATGAGAGCTACGCTCAGCTGTTTGTAAAATACTCATTATTTTTCTAGGTTTTTGGTTTGCAAATGTAATGAAAAAATCTAATCTTCTAACTCTAATAAAACCGGACAATGGTCTGAATGAATTGCAGAAGATAATATCTGACTTCTTTTTAGCTTAGAAAGTAAACTTTCTGAAATCATCTGATAATCAATTCTCCATCCTAAATTTTTCTCTCGCGCTCTCGCTCTATAACTCCACCAACTATAGTTATGAGGGTCTTTATTTAAATGACGGAACGGATCAATAAATCCGGAAGAAAGAAAATCCGACACCCACTCTCTTTCTTCTAATAAAAACCCAGAAGTTTTCTTATTTCTTATAGGGTTATGTATGTCTATTGCTTGATGACAAATATTATAATCACCACATAATACTAAATTTGGTATTGTTTGTTTTAACTCATCTATGTACGACTGAAATTTATCTAAAAAATAAATTTTAAATTCTTGACGAACCTCTCCACTACTACCACTTGGAAAATAGACACTCATTACAGAATAGTTTTCAAAATCAACTCTGATAAATCTACCTTCAAAATCAATATCTTTAATACCACAACCATATTCAATATGTTTTGGCTTTTGTTTTGTTAAAATAGCTACTCCACTATATCCTTTCTTTTCTGCTGAGTTCCAATAACAATTATATCCTAAATTCGTAAATACTGATTCGTCAAATTGTTCTACATTCGCTTTTATTTCTTGTAAGCAAATTACATCTGCATTAGTAGCCTTTAACCATCCATTAAAATCTTTTTTTAGAGCTGCTCTTACTCCATTTACATTATATGTTAATATTACGGCCATATCTTTTGTTTTATTAGTCGATAAAAATAATACTTTTGTAAGGAAATATAAGCTTTTTATTCTTTTTTCGTTAACTAATTAATCTTGAAATTTCTAAAGAAAATATTATTACTATTATTATTTTTTCCATTTATGTTATTTGCCCAAAATAATAATAAACGGATAAAAGAAATGAAGATTTCAGAATATGAATTCAGAGTTGATAGTTTTAGTATAATTAGCAATACTTTTAATATTTTTAATATCGATTCAGTACCAATAAATAAAGAATCCTATCTAATAAATGAAGTAGATGCAAACTTAAAAATTACTGATTCTCTACTTTTAGGCACTACGATTATTCTTAATTATCAGGTGTATCCTGTTCTGTTATCTAAAAGTTATTTTAATAAAAAAATAGACTACATACAAATTGAAAACAATAGCAGAAACTATTGGACTAGAAATAAAAACGAACCCAAAAATACAAATAATACAGCTTTAATTAAAGAAGGGAGTATTAGCAGGAATATTATGAGTGGAAACTCACAAGACCTTTCTGTACTTTCAAATATAGATTTAAGAATTACAGGAAAGCTATCTGATAATATACAGATACAAGCCGTTATTTCAGACAATAACTTACCATTTCAGGAAGATGGAAATAGCTATAAATTACAAGAATTTGATAAAGTATTCATAAGAATATTTAATACTAAAAATGAATTTATTAGTGGAGATATTTTTACTCAGAGTTCTAGTAGATTCTTAAACTACAGCAGAAAATCGAAGGGAATTGTTTACACTAACGGAAGAGAAAATGAAAAATATGAATTTAAAAATTCTACTACTATAAGTATGAGTAAAGGGAAATTTCATATTAATAACTTTAATGGAACAGAGGGGAATCAAGGTCCTTACAAACTTAAAGGGAAGAATGGAGAAAATTATATTGTAGTATTATCTGGAACAGAAAAGGTGTATATAGATGGAGATCGATTAAAAAGAGGGTTAGAGTTTGATTATATTATTGATTATAATACTTCAGAAATTATATTTACCTCTCAGAATATAATAACAAAAGATAAAAGAATATTTGTAGAGTTTGAATATAACGATAGAAGTTACGGTCAATCTGTTATTACAACTAGTCAGGAAATTAGAAATGAAAAAACCCAATTTAGTATCAATATTTATTCAGAAAAAGATTGGAAAAATCAGAATTATTTAACCGAACTTAGCGATTCTGACAAATTAAATCTATCCCTAAATGGAGATACTGAAAATGATATGTTCTCTTCTTCTATTGATAGTGTTTCTTATAATTCTGATAAAATATTATATAAAAAATTAGAGGTCATTATAAATGGAGAAATAGTAGAGTTTTATAAATATTCCACCCACACAGATTCCGCGCATTATCAGATAAAATTTACTGAAATTGGAGATAATAAAGGAAGCTATGTTTTAAAAGAAGAAGGAATTAATGGGAGAATATATGAGTTTATAAACCCAATAATTATTAGCAATCAGATTTTCCCTCAAGGAAATTTCACTCCCAATGTAAGGATTGTGTCTCCAAAATCAAAAACGGTAATATCTTCTGAGATCACACACCAAGTAAAGAAAAAAATTAAACTAATAAACAACTTTACATTTCAGAAAGAAGACAGAAATTTATTTTCAGATATTGATGATCAAGATAACAATTCAATAGCAGCATTTACAGGAATAGACTATAGTGTAATAAATAATAATAAATGGAAAATTAATAGTCTGAATTATATTGAATATATTCATAAAAACTATAGTGGAATAAATATATATAAGGAAATAGAATTTGATAGAAATTGGAACACTAACAACGCTATAGGAAATCAAACTTTAATAAATAGTCAGATAAGAATAGAGAAAAAAAACAGTGGATTTATTCAATATAATTTTCAAAATTTGAAAATTGGAGAAGAATATTCTGCCCTAAAAAACTCTTTTATTTTAAAACAAAAAAATAAGAAAGAGGAAATAAATATAAATGGTAATCTATCCTCTACACAAACAGATGATCTTAATTCTCTACTATTTTTTTACAAATCAAACGCAAGAAGGAATTTTAAATATTTTGATGTAAATATTGAATTAAATTTAGAAGACATCATTCATTCTGACAAATTTGATAGTTTACTAAACAGTAATAGTTTTTCAGAATACAAAGGTCAAGTGAAAAATGAAATAATATCTATAGAATACCTCAACAGGGATGATAATAAACAGGCAGCAAGTTTTAGTAAAGCACAACAACTATCTATGTCTTTAAAATTAGATAGCAGCAAAATACTAAAATATAATACTCATATAATTTTAAGAAAATTAAATTATTTTATAGATAGTATTATAGATGAAAACAACATATTAACTAGAAATAATATACAGTTAAAATTATGGAATAATCTTGTTAATATAAATAGCAAATACGAATTAGGAAAAGGAAAGGAAGCTAAAAAAGAACAAACATTTATAAAAGTACCTAACGGAATGGGAACTCATAATTGGATAGATGAAAATAATAATGAAATACAAGAATTAAATGAATTTATTATTGCAATATTTCAGGATGAAGCAGATTATGTAAGTCTAATTCTACCTTCCTCTTATTTAGAAAATATATACAATATAAATTATCAGAATAACATCAATTTAGATGTAAATCAGATTACAAAAAATAATTTTATAAAGAGATTCTACTTTCAAAATAATGTGAGAATACAGAATAAAAATACAGAATTCTTCCTTAATCCTTTTCATACAAACAGTACTGATAGTAGTATTACCTATTTATATCAGAATATAAAATCAATAAGTTATAATAGACTAAAAACAAGATTTAATATCCGATTTGAAATTAAAGACAATAGAATACAAAACAGTTATTATTATACAACTGATAAGTTGAAAATAAATGAGAGAAAATTAATTATCAATAATATGATACAAACTAATCTATATCATTCTATTATATTAATTAGTGGAGAAAAAGAAAATATATCAGAATACTTCTCATCCAAAAACTACCAATACAACTATATAGAAATAGTGGAAAACATTACTATTTCAAACATTAAAAACAGTAAGTTTAATTTATATTATAAACGAAAAGTAAAAGAAATAAACTCTCTTACTACTACAATGAAATCAGATGAATTAGGTATATTATATCAGAAAGGAGAGGGGAAGAGTAGGGGTTTTAAGAGTGATGTAAAATATGTAAAAATTCAATTCGCAGGCACTGATAACAATCTACTGAACTATGAATTAATGGAAGGGCTATCAGTAGGATCTAATTTTATATGGACTGTAAATTATAGTAAGAAACTTAAAAATAACTTACAAATAAACATGCAATACTCTGGTAGAACTTCTGAACAATCAAAAGTAAAACATATTGGAAACTTAGGGGTTACTGCTTATTTTTAATTCAGTTTAAAACTACTACTTCCTACTTTCTTGCCTTCAATAAAAAATACAACCTTATACTTTCCGCTTACTAAAACATCCCCTCTCTCCCAATCTACACATAATTCTATTTCCTTATTATTATAGTTAAATTCAGTATAAGTTGTAGTTAATATTTCTAAGGTATCTTCTACAAAAACTGACTCTATTGGACTAATAGAAGATCTTAGTAACTCATTAGTTGGAGAAAAAAATTGAATGTACACTTTTTTATTTTCTGTTTTAGCTATTGCATTTGCAGAAATCTTAAAACAACATCTTAAAAGTTGTATGTTTTTTGCCCATATCACATTTCTTTCTTGTCCGTGTGAAGAATATTTTAACTTATCAATTTCCACATCATATACCTCCAAAGTAGATCCGATATCCAAACGAGCATTCAGTTCTGTATTTGCTGAATTTAAATCTTTATTTTTAGTTTTTATATTTGAATTCTCAGCTATTAAATTAGTATTTTTTAATTGTAGTTCCTCTGTTTTACCTAATAAGGAATCTACTTGAGCAAAATACTTCTTAGAGATATTTTGCAAGCTTAGAATTTTTTCTTTTGCTTGCTTCAAATCGTGTTTCACATTTAAAAGATTTCTAATTTCAGATTTCAGATTATTAATTTCAGATTGTTTCTCATCCAAATCAATATTCAAATTATCTAACTCCTCTCTAGAATTATCGTACTGCTCGATAATATCATCTAACTCTGAACGTAAATTATTTTCCTCCTCTAACTTGAGTATTCTTAAGTTTTCCGATTCTACATGTTTCGTTTCTGAAGAAATGGTAAAATTGTAGAAGGAAACTCCTAACACCACTAATAATACAGCTAATAATGCAATTATTATCTTGCTTAAATTATTTTTTATCTTCTCCATCTTCTTTCTTTTTTTCTTTATTTAAACCCTCTTTCGATTTCTCATCCACATAATTTAATTGTAGTTCAGAAATCATTTGATCTAAGGTTTTTTCTACTTCTTCATTAGTATTGCCTTTTGTTTTTTCCTTTAGCATTTCCATTAAATCAATTGTCTGACTTACATAGTCTAAATTTTTATTTATACTTCCTGTTGGGTCTGCAATTTTACCTAACCCTTGCAAAGCGGAGGTATGAAACATATAAATTAG
This sequence comes from uncultured Flavobacteriales bacterium, assembly GCA_905478555.1. Classification (GTDB taxonomy): domain Bacteria; phylum Bacteroidota; class Bacteroidia; order Flavobacteriales; family BACL11. Next base: position 130,975 of record CAJQIZ010000011.1, on the reverse strand, counting down.
TTGTAATAATATCTGATCGTTCTTTTCCATATTGTTTTATTTAAATACTTTTTTTAATAATAATGAGACTCTTGCTGTAGGGTTTACCCTAATATTTTTTTCTTCTATTGCTATTAAAACAAATAAGCCATCAATTGTTTTTCTAGTAATATAATCTTCTAGATCCGGATTTATTTTTTCGGTAAAAGGTAAAGAATTATATTTTGTCACTAACGGATTCCACTTTTTTGCAATCTGAACTTCTTTCATAGTTTCTGAAATTATTTGATGAAACTCTGCATACAAAAATAGTGAAGTTTGTTCTTTTAAATATATAGTAGCTGCATTATCCGCTCCATTTAAAATTTTAAAAGCGTCTTTAATAGACAATTGCTTTATAGCATCTATTAAAGTAAGGTGAGCTATTTCAGCAGCTAGTTCTGCAGATTTATTCATAGAATTTTCAAATTCTGAAATGGAGGATGAAAAACCTATCTTATTTAAAGAGGTCTTTATTTTTATTGCATCTTCAGGAAATGGAATTCGGATAATACTATTATTCGTAAATCCCCCAACTGCAGATGCGGAATTTACTGAAAATTTGCTTCCTATAATTAATGCTTCTATTAAAGCATCCGTTACTTGTTCAGAAGAAAGAGGTATTTCTACATAAATAAACTTCTGTACTTCTTCTGAAGTTTTTTTTAAAATATTTATTTGAGAAAAAGAAAAAACAGAATATAAGAAAAAATAAAAGGTTAGGAAATATTTCATAAGATAATTTGTGCTAAAATAGTAAATATTATTTGACTCTATCTAATAACTACAAAAGTGATAATTTAGTTTATTTTTAAAAAAAAGATTTTATTAGCCGTTTGTCAATCTAACAAATGTAATTGGGCTCTTTGTAACGAAAAGGTGTAATTATTTACAGATACCATACTGCAGTATTCAATCAGGATCTCATATCTTCATCTATAGAAAATCTAGTAAAGGAACACTTTGAATAAAAGGTAAATTACTATGCATAGCATAACATTTTTTTTTTTAATCTTTTACTTTGTCTAAAATAATAATTATGGAAACAATTAATTCAGACAATTTTATAGAAAATTACTTTTCGAAAGAAAAACCATGTGTCTTAAATAATTTTAGTGAGCACTGGGAATGTGTTAATAAATGGAACTATTCCTTTTTTCAGAAAAATTATCCTAAAATAAAAGTTAAATACAATAATATAACTCAAGGGAAAAAGAAAAGTAAGATGTCTCCTCCTTTTGCTGGTGAGATGTTATTAGTAGATTTTATAGATATATTGAAAAGAAATGAAGAATCTGAAAAAAGATTATTTAATTTTAACCTTTTACAAAAATGTAAAGATCTGAAAAAAGATTTTGTACTAGAAAGAAAGTGGATTATGGGGTTTTATATAGGTTGGAAAATGTTATTTTTCGGAGCAAAAGGAAGTAAAGTAAGGTTACATTATGATATAGACTTTTGCCCCAACTTCTTAACCCAATTAGAAGGGACAAAAACTATTTGGCTCTTTCCTCCAGAGCAAACAAAATACTTATATAAATATCCGTTTTCTGTACATTCTCCTATAGATTTTAAAAATCCTGATCATGAAAAATACCCTTTATTTAAAAAGTCCATTCCTCAGAAATTTGTAATAGAAAAAGGTGATACATTGTTTATTCCACCAGGTTGGTGGCACTATATAGAATACACTTCTTCTGGTTATGGAATCAGTATTAAAACCTTCCCCAACAACATAAAATATTTCCTGAAAGGACTATATAATATTATATTTGTATTAACAATAGATAGTATATTACATACTTTAATGCCAACAATTTGGGACAGATTTAAAAATAGAAAATTTCAGGTTTAATAAGGAAAATAAAATATGCCTTATTGATGATTTTCCTCCCAAACTAGTTTCTTTCCAAAACTTAATTTGTTATGTGTCATTTTTATAAAAGTGAGTTTCATTTCCCATAATTTTGGATCCATTTTTTCTGCATAAGGAAATAATTTTAGGTAGTGTTTTTTAGCATTTTGGAACTCCTCCCCTATTAATTCTGAAACTTCACCCAACAATTGTACTCCTTGTATTTTTTCAATATCTAAAGTTTCCAAAGCAACTGTTCCAGCAACTTTTGGGTTTTCTGTAAAATGCTGTACATGTATTGTCTTGCCATCAGAAGCGAAAATTAAAGAATTAGTTTGTTGATTAAAAACATAATACACATTACAACAATAAGGTATATTATTGTTGCTAGTAGCTAAAGTTAAAAGGTGGTGCTCAGAAATAAATTCAATAATAGATTTATCCACTTAATATCCTATATTTTTTCTTACTCTATTTAACACCTCATTTGCAAGTACTCTTGCTTTTTGTGCTCCTTTAGCAAGTTCGGCATCAATAATATTTTTGTTTTCCATTAAGTCATTAAACTTCTCTCTCTCTGTTTTATACTTCTCACAAATCAATTCAAAAAGTTCTTGTTTTGCATGTCCATAACCAAAATTACCCTCCTCATACTTTACTTTTATAATGGCAGATTCCTCTTCAGAGGCTAATAATGTAAATAACTTAAAAACATTACAATCTTCTGCAACTTTAGGATCTTCCATAGCAGTAGAATCTGTTTTTATTCCCATTATTTGCTTTCTCAATTTTTTGTCTGACAAAAATATATCAATAAAATTATCATACGATTTACTCATTTTCTGCCCGTCTGTTCCTGGCACAATCATTACCCTCTCATCTACTTTTGTTTCAGGTAATACAAATGAGTTGGGGTATTTATGATTAAATCTGGATGCAATATCTCTAGTAATCTCTAAGTGTTGCATCTGGTCCTTTCCTACCGGAACTATCTCGGCATCATACAATAAAATATCTGCTGCCATTAAAACAGGATAGGTGAAAATTCCAGAGTTTACCTCAGATAATCTATCTTGTCTATCTTTAAATGAATGTGCTAATTGCAATCTCTGAAAAGGAGCAAAACAATTTAAGTACCATGTAAGTTCTGTTACCTGAGTAACATCTGATTGTCTGTAAAACAAATTTTTATCAGTATCAAAACCAAAAGCAAGCCATGCAGCAGCAGTAGCATAAGTGTTATTTCTTAAAGTTTCTGCATCTCTAATTGCTGTAAACGAATGTAAATCTGCAATAAAAAATAAACTTTCGTTCTCTTTTTCTTCCGATAGTTTTATCGCAGGAATGATAGCTCCTAGCAAGTTTCCTAGATGTGGAGTTCCTGTACTTTGTATTCCTGTAAGTATTCTTGCCATTTAAATATAAAAATTGATGCTGTAAAAATATGATTTTTATCTTTGCGGTAGTGAAATGGATAGGATATCTTTTTAGTGTAATTTGGAGAATATGGTTTTTAATCGTATTCTTTTTGGTCTTTGTAGTCTTTATTCCACCTCTCTATTTTTTTACTGCTATAGTTAAAAACAATAAAATTGTAAATCATATTACTAGATATTGGTCTATTATCTTTCTTGTTCTTTCTGGTATATTTTGGAAAGTTGAATTTGAAGAAAAACTAGATCCTAAAAAAAGATATATCTTTTGTCCAAACCACAGCTCCGCTCTTGATATTCCTTTAATAACTTCAGTTATTCCCTTACCCTTACTTTTTATGGGTAAAATTGAACTTACTAAAATCCCACTTTTCGGTTATTTTTACAAACAGAATTCTATTATTGTAGATAGAAGCAAAATACGAGATAGTTATGCTGCTTTTGTAAAAGCAGGTGAAAAATTAGATAACGGACTTAATGTTTGTATCTTCCCTGAAGGAGGGATACCTCCTTCAAAAATATTTTTAAAAAAATTTAAAAATGGCCCATTTAAATTAGCGGTAGAAAAGAATATTTATATCGTTCCTATCACTTTAGCTGACAACAAATCTCATTTCCCACAAGAATATTTTAAAGGATATCCAGGTACTGTTAGAGTAAAAGTTCATAAAGCAATTAAAGTAGACACTAGTGAAGAAAAATCAATAGAAAACTTGAATATATCAACTTACAATACTATTTTTGAACAATTAAAAATTTATGGAAGTAAATAATAAACTTATACAAGATATTGCAAAATTGAGCAAGTTAAAATTTGAAGATTCTGCAGCCAATAAAATGAAAGAAGATTTAAATAAAATTCTTGCTTTTGTAGATAAATTAAATGAAATAGATACAGAAGGTGTAGCACCTCTAATCTATATGAGTAAAGAAGTAAATGTATTACGAGCAGATGAGATAACTGAGGAAACTTCTCAGAAAGATGCCTTAAAAAACGCACCTCAAAAAGACTCTGATTATTTTAAAGTTCCTACAGTTTTAAAAAAATAAATGACTAAAAAAAGATATACCGTTACTTCCGCATTGCCTTACGCAAACGGCCCTTTACATATTGGTCATATTGCCGGAGCGTATTTACCTGCCGATATCTTTGTTAGATATCTGAAATTAAAAGGTAAGGATGTAGCTTTTATTTGCGGATCGGACGAACATGGAGCAGCTATTACCTTAAGAGCAAAAAAAGATGGTGTTAGTGCACAAGAAATTATAGATCGTTATCATAATTTAAATAAACAATCCTTTAAAGATTTCGGAATTGATTTTAGCATCTATGATAGAACATCATCAGCACTACATCATGAAACAGCTAAAGAGTTTTTTACAGAACTAAATGATAATAACCATTTTACACAAAAAACATCAGAACAGTTTTATGATGATGAAAATAATCAGTTTTTAGCAGATAGATACATAACTGGAGAATGCTCTAAATGTAATGCAGAAGGAGCTTATGGTGATCAGTGTGAAAAATGTGGTAGTGCTTTAAGTCCGGATGAATTAATAAATCCTAAATCTACTATTAGTGGTAATATTCCAATAAAAAAAGAAACTTCTCATTGGTATTTACCAATGCAAAACCATGAAGAATGGTTAAGAGATTGGATTGAAAATGGAAAATTAGAAGGGGAAAATCATCATGACCCTAAACAATGGAGGAGTCAAGTTTTAGGACAATGTAAATCATGGATTGATGGAGGATTGCAAGAAAGAGCAATGACTAGAGATTTGGATTGGGGAGTAAAGGTACCTATTAAAGGAGAAGATGGAAAAGTTCTTTATGTATGGATGGACGCTCCAATCGGATATATTTCCGCAACAAAAAAATGGGCTGCCGATAATGATAAAAACTGGGAAGATTATTGGAAAAATAACAAATCTGAATTAGTTCATTTTATAGGAAAAGATAACATTGTATTCCATTGTATTATATTTCCAATTATTTTAAGTGCAAACAAAGGGTATAATTTACCTACCAATGTACCAGCGAACGAATTTTTAAATCTAGAAGGGGAAAAATTATCTACTAGTAGAAATTGGGCCATCTGGTTACACGAATATTTAGAAGATTTTAAAGGACAAGAAGATGCATTAAGATATGCATTATGTGCCACAGCCCCAGAAAATAAAGATACTGATTTTACTTGGGCTGATTTTCAGGCAAGAAATAACAATGAACTAGTTGCTATTTTTGGAAATTTTATTAATCGTGTTGTAGTACTTACCAATAAATATTGGGAAGGAATCGTACCTCATTTAGGAGAATTAGAGGAGTATGACAAAGAAGTTTTGGAACAATTACAAAACTTTCCAGATAAAATTGCTGCTAGTATAGAAAAATACAGATTCAGAGAAGCTCTTCAAGAATTAATGAACTTAGCTAGATTAGGAAATAAATACTTAGCGGATACGGAGCCATGGAAACTAAAGAAAACAAATGAAAAGAGAACAGAGACTATTATGCATATTGCTTTGCAAATAGCATCTTCACTCTCTATTCTTTCTGAACCATTTTTACCTTTTACCTCTAATACATTACAGAAGATGCTAAATATTAGCAACTTAAATTGGGAAGATGCTAAAAACCATAAGCTGAAAGGAGGAATCAAAATAAATGCAGCTAATTTATTATTTGCTAAAATTGAAGACGAAACGATTGAAAATCAGTTGTTAAAACTTAAATCCTAAATTTACTATGAGCATAGTAAATTTTATTAGCTTAGCTGAAAATTAATTTACCATGAAAAAAATCATCCTCTTCAACCTTCTTTTAATAGTTTCCACTCCATTATTTTCTCAATGTAATGGAAGATATGATAACGAAATATTCTCATCAGTAACAAAAACTACAGTTAATTATTCTGACCAGTTTTCAGACAATGAACATAAAGCCGATATTTATATTGCTGATGGAGATACAGAAACAAATAGACCTTTAATCATTTATATGCATGGAGGTTCTTTTTATGCAGGTGATAAAGCAGATACAGATTGTGTAGATTTTTGCGAAAGTTTTGCAAAAAGAGGATATGTTTGTGTATCTCTTAATTATAGATTAGTACCATTAACACAAATAATTTCTTTTCTAACTTCTGCCTCAGAACAATATAACGAAGTACTTAAAGCAACGATGGATGCGAAAGCAGCAGTTAGATTTTTTAGAAAGGATGCTGCAAATGGAAATACTTACGGAATAGATGAAAATACTATCTTTATTGGAGGTTATTCTGCTGGTGGAGTAACTGCTATTCACTTAGCGTATTTAGATAGTATTTCTGACCTACCAACCAGTCCAGTAAATGCTCAAAATTTGTTAACAAATATTGGAGGCATCGAAGGAGATGCCGGAAATGACGGTTATTCATCTCATGTAAGTGGTGTCATTAGTTTTGCAGGAGGAATACATGACTTAAATTGGATAGACGATACAGATGAACCAATTGTAAGTATTCAGGGGGACATAGATAATGTTGTCAATTTTAACTGTGGACCTGGATTAAATAACCCTGGTGTCGTAAATCTTTGCGGATTAAATGAAATACATCCAATAGCAGATAATTTAGGACTGATAAATGATAAGCTTATTTTACCAAATACTGGTCACACTTGGGCAGCTGGAGGAAATTCAAACTCTGATTTTTTACAGGCCATAGAATTTGTAAAAGATTTCCTTTACCCTCTATTACCTTTTAATAACTCCACTTCTATAACTTCTGAAAACACTAGTAAAAAACTTCTAAAAATTGTAGATGTTTTAGGCAGAGAAACAGATGTACAAACAAATCAAACACTGTTTTATATTTACTCTAATGGACATGTTGAAAAGAAAATTATATTACAATAACCTAATAGTAATTTTACATTTACCCTATCTTATTTTTTTTCATTAACTTTGAATAAAATTAAGATTATGAAAAAAATCCTCTCCTATTTATTTATTTCAACCTCTGTTTTTACCTTTGCACAATCTCCTAACTACAGTGAAGACATAGCTCCTATTTTATATAATAATTGTACCGAATGTCATAATACTGGGGGGATAGCTCCATTTTCTCTTATGAATTATCAAGAAGCTTCTAGTATGGCTCCTCAAGTAGTTTTATCCGTTATTTCTGGAGAAATGCCACCATGGCCGGTTGATACTAATTATCAAAGATATGCTCATGAAAGATTACTTTCTAATTCAGAAATTAATAAAATAATAAATTGGAATAATAACGGAACTCCTGAAGGAGATCCTAATTTAGCACCTCCAATACCAACTTATGTAGTTGGTGCAAAAATTCCTATTACACCAGATTATACATTAAAACTACCTGTCTACGCTAGTTCTGCTTATAATGAAGATGAATATATCTGTTTTACAGAAACTACTACTTTTACTAATGATAAATGGGTAAATGCTATTGAAATAATACCTGGAAATTTGACAACAGTCCATCATGTACTTGTATATATTGATAACACAAATAATAACTCAACAATTACAAATGACTGTATGGGTGTAGATGGTAATTTAATAGCTTCTTATGCCCCAGGATCTGAACCAACTATTTTCCCAAATAATGCAAATTTAAAAATGGGAATAAAAATTCCAGCAGGAGCAAAAATAACATCACAGATACACTATCCAATAGGAAGTGGAGGGACTATTGATTCCACAAAAATTAATTTCTTCTTCTATGAAAATGGGGTTACAAATATTAGAGAAGTTTTTAATGAACCACTGCTGATAAACACAAATCTATATATTCCACCAAATACAAGTCCAAACTTTACAACAGAATTTCCTAACGGAAATAATTTTCTAACAAAAGACTTATCAATAATTTCAGTTTTTCCTCACATGCACCTAATTGGACAAGAAATTACATCTTATGCAGTTGGCCCCACAAATGATACTATTCCCTTTGAAAGGATTACACACTGGGATTTTGAATGGCAAGGAGCTTATAATTTTAAAAACTTACTAAAGGTACCTTTAGGCAGTAAGTTATTTGCAAAAGCAAAATATAATAATACTAGTTCTAATCCTCACAATCCAAATGATCCTCCACAATTAATCACATTTGGTGAATCAACAACAGATGAGATGTTTGTTGTATTTTTACAATATACAGACTATCAACAAGATGATGAAAATCTTAATTTAGAAGATTTGCTTAATGTAGGAGAAAAAGAAAAAATGCAGTTCAAAACATTAAATTTATTTCCTAATCCAACAAAAAATAATATAAAAGTGGAACTTCCTTTCGCAGAAGAAATTACTTATTCTATAATAGATATCAATGGGAAAATTGTTCAACAAAACAATATATCAAATACAACAGATATTTCATTAAAGAATTTAAGTTCAGGTAACTATCTTCTATCAATAGTTAAAGATGATATTATTTACAATGCAAAATTTATAAAAGAATAAATTGAACAACAATCAGATTCTAGGCAAAACAGTAGAAAAACTGTCAGTTAATTTATTAATTGGAATAGGATTTAAAGTACTAAATAGTAATTGAAGATATAAAAAAGCAGGAATAGATATTATTGTTTACAAAAAAGATATCTGAATATTTGTAGAATTAAAGAAGAGAAAATCAGATTACTTTATTAGACCTAAAGATGCTAGCTATCAAATCAAAAAAGATTGAATTATTCCAAGAATCTGCTGAGTCTTATTTAGAACAAAATAACTTAAAATGAAATCAGATTTGATGTAATTTCTATAATTCATAACAAAAATAAAACTGAAATAGAAGATTTTATAAATGCGTTCTATGAAATACAATTAGTATATCTTTGCAAAAATTGATCTAATGAGAAATAACAATAACAAAAAATCTTTTGATAAAAATAAAAAGAGTTTTGATTCTGATGCTCCTAAGAAATATGGAAGGAATAATTTCAGACCAAAAATAACAGAAAGAAGAGCAAAAAAATCAGATGATGGATCCATGAGATTAAATCAATTTTTAGCTCATGCAGGAATTTGCAGTAGAAGAGAAGCGGATCAATTAATAGAAGCTGGAGTAGTACAAGTTAATGGAGTAGGAATTGTTCAAATGGGATTCAGAGTGCAGGAAACAGATGTGGTGAAATTTAATGGAAGAACAATAAAGTCAGATAAGAAAAGATATTTATTACTTAATAAACCTAGAAATTATTCTTGCAGATTAGATGATTTTGGTAAAAAAGATTCTGTTTTTGAAATTATAAAAGGAAGTTGTAAAGAAAAAATTCTTCCAATTGGTAAGTTAAATAAAATGTCAAGTGGATTACTACTTTTCACAAATGACGAAAAATTATCTGCAAAATTAGCTCATCCTAAACATGATATTAAGAAGATTTATCATATTAGTTTAAATAAAGCACTTCAATCTAAACATCTAAAAGAAATAAAAGACGGAATAATTCTTGATGGAGATAAACTAACTGTAGACGCCATTTCTTATGTGCAAGACAAAGACAAAACAGAAATAGGAATAGAGTTAAAATCTAATAAAAGAAACCTAGTAACTAAGATATTTGAAAAATTAGATTACAGAGTTACAAAATTAGATTTAGTGTTTTTTGGAGGACTTACTAAGAAGGATATACCTAGAAAAAATTATAGATTTTTAACTGAAGCAGAAGTAAATTTATTAAAAAGACTATAAGTTTATATAATTTCCCAACTGTTTTCGTTATTTATTTTGAGTATCGTAATTTTAACCAATAAATGCAAAAAGTAAAACGAATATTAAAAATAATTCTCATTATAACTATCCTGCTAATTACATTAGGATTAGGTTTTACATTCATTTTTGGGGAGAAGATCGAAGGAATTATTCTCAAAAAAATAAATAATAAATTGAAAAGTGAAATACTTGTTTCTAACATTCAATTTTCACTATTTAGTAACTTCCCAAATGCTTGCGTAAGATTTAATGATATCTTTATTAAAAGTTCAGACACATCATTAACAGATACTTTATTATATTCTACATCTGGATTTATTAATTTAAATATTATAGATCTTATTAGAGAAGATTATTCAATAACAGATATGAGTTTTGAAAATAGTGATTTGAATATTATTTACAATGAAAATGGAGTCTCGAATTTTAATATATTAATAGATAGTAATCAAAATACTAATAGTCTCCAAGTAGAGAATATTTTATTCTCAAATTGCGATTTTATATATTCTAATTTGCAACAGAATATAAAGATAGAAAATACTTTCAATACTGTTAATTTATCCTTACAAAGCCAAAATAAAAATTACTCTATTAATATAGATGCGGATGTATTTTCTAATCATCTTATGGTGAATAATAAAAACTACCTACAAGCGAAAGAGGTTCTATTTAATTCTGAAATTGAAATAATTGGAGATAGCATTTTAATACAATCTGAAAGTTTTAAAATTGAAAGTGTCAATTTAGAAAATATAGAATATTCTTATTTTGATGAAGAATATCAATTAAGTTTAAATACAAGTAGTCAAATAGAAGATGTCCTTACCTCTTTACCAAGTCACTTTAATTATCTTTTTATAAATCATCAATTAAATGGAAAAATAGAGGCTAATTTAACACTAAATAAAGAAAAACATTTTAAAAATCCATTTACTGAAGTGAAATTTTATTTATCTGAATCAGAATATAAAAGTAAAAATGAACCCTTTCATTTAACAAATATAAACACAACAGGAAATTTCACAAACGGGAAAGATAGAAACTTTCAAAGCTCAAAACTAAATTTAAATAACTTTAATTCAAAAAAAGAAAAAGGAGTGTTTAACGGTAAATTTACGTTGAGTAATTTAAATAACTATTATCTAAAGGCAGATGTTTATTCAAGTTGGGAACTAAATCAACTAAACGAATTTTTAGAGGAATCTTCCTTTAAAAATATAAAAGGAGAAGTAAGAGGGAATATCAATTACAATGGAAATTTATCTTTTGATAATAATATGAAAGGATATCTTGAATCTTCAAATCATACTGCAGATTTAGATTTTAATGATGTTTATTTTACTTATAAAAAATCTCCATTAGAGTTTTCTTGTAATAAAATGAAGTGGAATATTAAAAATCATCAAGTAAAAATATCCGAAAGTAAAATACAAATTAGCAAGTCAGATTTAGATTTTGAAGGAGAAATAGAGGATTTAATTTTATATTTAATTGATAGAAAAGAAGAGATCGATATTAAAGGAATAGTAAAATCTGAAAATATTGTATTTGAAGAATTATATACTATTACAGAAATGAACGGAGAAGTTGAAGATTCTAAGTTTATTAGTGTTTTACCCAAATGGGTAAATAGTAATATTCAGTTAAATATAAAGCAATTCAGTTATAATAAGTTTGAATCTAAACATTTAAAAACAAATTTAAATTATGACAATAAGAAACTAAAACTAACTACAGATCATCTTTCTATGGAAACTTTAGAAGGGAAGATAGAAGGAAATTTTATATATTTTGAAAATAGAATTCATGATTTAATCCTAAAAGCAAACATTAAGTTATCTAAAATAAATATTTCAGATGGCTTTAGAAGTATGGATAATTTTGGTCAGAAATTTATGACCTACCAAAATATAAAAGGAACAGCAACAGCAAATATATATTTACAATCAATTTGGGATAGAAATTATAAATTCTACTCTCCCTCCTTAAGTATGAATGCCGATTTGATGATAGAAGATGGAGAATTAAATGAATTTCAACCAATGTATAGTCTATCAGATTACGTAAGTTTAAAAGAGCTTAAAAATGTAAAATTTGCTACCTTGGAAAATAAGATAAGAATAGAAAATAAAAAAATAATAATTCCAGAAATGGATATCCATTCTACCGCTTTAAGTGTACATATTTCGGGAACACATACTTTCGATAATATAATGGACTACAAAATAAAGTTACTTTTATCTGATGTATTAGGCAATAAAGCGAAAAACAAAAGTGAAAATATTGATTTAGAAGATTTAGATCACGATCATAGTGGAAAAACTACAGTGCAGTTAAATATGAGAGGAAATGTAGACAACCCTAAAATATCACTAGATAAGATAAAACTAAAAGAAGATATAGTTAGTGAGATAATAAAAGAAACTACCGAAATAAAAGATATTATTGAAGAGAAAATACTAAATAAAGTAAGCGAAAAGAAGGAAGAAAAAGAAGAAGAAGAATCTGGAATAGAAATTAATTGGGAGGACGAAAAATAAATTATGGATATTTATAAAAGAAAACAAAGGTGGAAATACATACTGTTTACATTAGCAGTTATTATTTCATCTTTATCAATTTACCTAACAGGAAACTTAGAGCACTCTTTAGAGCAATCTATAAATTCTTTAACTCAATCGATTGAAACCTTAAAACAAAATGGGGAAACATTAAAAAGAGAAGAGGCAGATAACATGCGAAATTTCGCAAAAGCGATCCAGCATTTAAACAATATGGACCCTGAAATTGAGGGAGATTTTTCTTTCTCAATGGAAATAATAAAACAAAATGTAAATATTCCTTTAATATTAATAGATGAATGTCATGATGTATTACAATTCAGAAATCTACAAATTTCAGATGAGATCTTAAATAATCCTTCTAAGAAGAAAGATTACATCATGAAGGAAATAGAGATGATGAAGAAAGTTGGTGACTCTATATTTATTGATGTATTAGGCGAAAAACAGAAATTATATTATAAGAGTTCCGAAATATTAGAACAAACTAATAAGATGCATCAATTTACTTTAGAAAAACAAAAGTTTACTAAAGAGATATTAAGTGAGATGAAATGGTACCCTTACTATCAATTATTATTTATATGTTTATTTGCCCTTTTATCTTATCTTATTTTTAATGCTGCTAGTAGGTCAGAACAGAATCAAGTTTGGGCAGGAATGGCAAAAGAAACAGCACATCAAATAGGTACTCCCTTATCTTCTTTAATGGCTTGGGTAGAATTACTCGCACAGAATGAAGAAAATAAAAGCATGACAATAGAAATGCAAAAAGATTTGAAAAGATTGGAAACTATAACAGAACGGTTTTCTAAAATTGGATCAAAAACAGAATTAAACCCAGAGAATATTGAAGAAATTATAAATGATTCTGTTTCTTATATGTCTAAACGATTTTCAAAAAAAATTACTTTTATAAAAAATATTAACTTAGAAAATAACATCATAAATCTGAATAAAATTCTCTTTATATGGGTAATAGAAAACATCTGTAAAAATGCAGCAGATGCAATGAAGGGAGATGGGAAAATATCAATAAACTGCGAGGAAGATGAAAAAAATATCCAACTATACATTTCAGATACAGGAAGCGGAATTGATAAAAAAATAGTTACTTCTATTTTTATGCCAGGAGTAACATCTAAAAAAAGAGGATGGGGGTTAGGACTTTCTTTAGTAAAACGAATTATTGAAGATTATCATAAAGGGAGAATTTATGTAGAGAATTCGACTAAAGAAAATGGAACTACTTTTTGTATTGTATTACCAAAAAAATCAGACACCACAGATTCCTAAATTATTTTTATTCAAATAATTTTGATGATATTCTTCCGCTCTATAAAAAATTGGAGCAATAATAACTTCTGTTACAATAGTCTTTTTCCAATTTAACTCCTGTACTAAAATAGATTCTTCTGCAATTTTTTTCTGATTTTCAGAAGTGTAAAATACTACTGATCTATATTGAGAACCTATATCGAATCCTTGTTGATTTGGAGTAGTTGGATTATGATTTTCCCAAAAAATATTTAATAAATCAGTAAATGAAATTACTTTTTCGTCATAATAAACTTCTACCACCTCTACATGGTTAGTGTCTCCAGTACAAATATCTTTATATCTAGGATTGTCTGTATCTCCTCCCATATATCCTACTTGAGATAAGTAAACACCTTTCTGTATTTTAAATAACTTTTCTACCGACCAAAAACAACCTGCACCAAAATATACTTTTGATAAATTTTTATACGATTTAAACTGAATACTTAACGAATTAACACAATGACGAGTATTCTTTTCAGTGATTTGTTCTCCTTCAAAAACATGACCCAAATGTCCGTCACATTTTGAACAACAAATTTCTGTACGAATCCTACCAGCACTAAAGTCCTCCTTCCTAACTACAGCACCTTCTATTTCGTCATCAAAAGAAGGCCAACCACAACCAGCATTAAATTTAGTATTAGATTCGTATAGAGGGCTTCTACAAGCTCTACAAATAAAAAGTCCTGCTTCAAAAAACTCATTATACTCTCCTTTAAAAGGAGCTTCCGTTCCTTTATCAACTATTATTTTTCTTTCTTCATGAGAAAGATTAGTGTAGAAATCTTCTGACATATTATTTACGAATATAAAAAAAACAAATTAATTAAGTTGTTTTTTTAGTGGTAACATAAAATATTTAACTTGTTTATTTAATTAGTTTTTTTAAATATTGTGTATTCTGAAAAATAGAAGATTTAATACTATTAACAGAAATAGTAGCTCCTGAGATACCATCAACCTTATTATTATATTCAAATTGGGAAGCGATATTAATACCAATAAATTGTTTTAACCAACGCTTATTACAAATTTCGTAACCATGACTCTCCCTGTACGATAATACTTCAACTTTCAGTATCTCCGCCTGTGTATTATATAGAACATAATAATCAAAAGTATTAGTTTTAGAAAATGATTGAGTAACTAACAAATATCCAATTATCTTCTCTTGTTCTTTAATAATATTGAAATCATTATCATTAAAACTTTCTAGAGTACATCTATCACTATGAAAAATATCATAAATAGAATTGTAAATTTTTATCCTACTTTTCGTGTCCTCCTCCCATTTAAAAGAGGTAAAGGAAAATATTAGTAAAGTAATCATTAAAAAAATAATTACTTTACTAAATTTCACAACTATTGGAACAAGTATATTAACCATGATTTAGAACCAGATAGCTGTACCTATATTAATATGATCTGTTCTAGGATTTAAATTACCATTGGATTTTATTTGATAATCTAACTTAAACATAGCTCCTTTCGATAATTTCAATCCTAATCCAAATATAACATCTTTTCTATCATAATTAGAGTTTATAAAAATTCCTCCTTCCTCAACTTTATTATGTGTATTATAGTTTTCATATCTTGCAAAAGCAATTAATTCATTATTTGTTTCTTTTGCAGCTAATAAATTATATCCTGCTTCAGCATAATAACCCATCATGTTACTTCCTAAATCTTTTCCTGTAAAAGCATTATATTGATTGGTATTAGATAAGTCCGCAATAATATATTGTCCTCTAAATTCTAATGCTCCTTTTTGATATCTTGCATCAATACCAATCATATTAATGCCTATAATAGTAGAATCAGCTGACGCTACAGCATTTTCATCTGAAAGGTCTAAAGCATCATAAGCAGTCGATTCAGATTCTCCAAAATAAGTCGATAAACCCAAATTTAAATTAAGGATTCCTGTATATGAAAATCTAGAAGCAAAATCTGGTGCAGTCATATATGACTTAGCTGCTTTTTGTCTCCCAGATCTTAAACCACTACTACCACTAAAAACACCCTCTCCATCATAACCATTAAAACCATTAACTAACATCAACTCATAAGATAGAAGATTTTCCATTGTCCTTCCATTTACAGAAACTCCCATTTCTCTCCATGTAGTTGGTACTATATATTTATCCACATTTGTTCTTTCTACTCCATTAAATGTTGGAGGCTCATGATATAAGTTCTGAATACCCATAGGGATTAGCATTAATCCAGCATTTACAGAAATATAATTCTTAATCGTATGACTTAAAAATGCTTGTTCTACATAAACTTCTGTTACATGTTCCATCTCTATTTCTGAAATAAATGATGTTCTTTCATTAAAGTTATATCCAAAAAAAGTTACTAATCTATGCACATCTAACTTTGCATTATGATTTAAATCATTATTTATTTGTTTATTATAATCTATCTGACCATATCCTCCTATATGTAAACCCTGATTCGATCCAATTATTTTCTGAGCCGTATTTTGTGCATTTGAAATTATAATTGTTGAGAATAATACTCCCATAACTAACACATTTCTTAAAAAGACATTTTTTCTTTTCATTTTTATCATTTTTTTGATTTAATATTATTTTACTATTCTTATTTAGACTTATTATGAATAAGGTGCAAAAGTAAAAGAATTTATATATTCGCCAAACATTTTAACAATTATTTTTTGTCAGCAATATATATACATATTCCCTACTGTAAACAAAGGTGTTCATATTGTAGTTTTCATTTCATAATATCTCAAAAAGATAAATCTGTAATGATAAACTGCATGATAAAAGAAATAGAATTGAGAAAAAACTATTTAAAAAGTAACACTTTGGATAGCATCTATTTTGGTGGAGGAACTCCATCCATATTAGATAATACCGATTTTACTAAGATATTGCAAACTATAAACTCACAGTTTAAACTCTCTAAAGATTGTGAGATAACTGTAGAATGTAATCCTGATGATTTAAGCATAAAGAAACTTATATTTCTAAAAAGAATTGGAGTAAATAGACTCAGTATAGGTATACAATCATTTAAAGAACAAGACTTACTGTTTATGAATAGATCTCATAATAGGAAACAAGCAATAGATTGCATACATCAAGCTCAGAAAATAGGATTTACTAATATCTCTATAGATTTAATCTATTCCTTACCACAACAATCCTTAAAAGATTGGAAACAAAATTTAGATATTGCATTCTCATTAGACATACAACACATCTCTTCCTATTCTCTAACAATTGAGGAAAAGACAAAATTAGCACACCTAATAAAAAATAATGAAATAAAGGAATTAGAAGATTTAGAGTCAGTAAAACATTTTGATTTATTAAATAAAGAATGCATTAAAAATAATTTTATAGGATATGAAATTTCTAATTATGGTAAGAAATCTTATTTCTCAAAACATAATTCTAATTACTGGCTAACTAAAAATTATCTAGGAATTGGCCCTTCCGCACATTCTTATAATGGGGAAACAAGATCATGGAATGTATCAAATAATACAAAATATATTAAAAGCTTAGAAGAAAACACACTTCCTTCAGAAATAGAAATACTTAGTAAAAACCAACAATATAACGATTATATTATGACTTCACTAAGGACCATTTGGGGAGTAGATTTAAAATTTATAAAAGTAAATTTTGAAAAATCAACTTATAATTACTTCTTAAAAAAGATAGAAAAATGGACAAGATCAGAAGATATATATCAAGAAGAAAATAAAGTATTCCTTAGTACAAAAGGGAAATATATTTCAGATTCTATCTGCTCCGATTTATTTATTGTGGAATAAGTAAATTAGAATCTTTAGTGTAATCAAAGTTAGGAAAGATACAGAATCAAAATCAATCAACAAATTATTGTTAACATCTTGTAAATGTGATGCTTGTATCAAATATAATAATTTATACTTTCGTTAACTGGTAATACTTGTTTTAGGGTTGTACTCTACTTACTAAATAGTACAGCATAAAAAAAGCCCTTCTGGTTAAAGGGCTTTTTTCTTTTTCTATTATTTCTCTATCTCATAATTTGTTTCTCAGTTGAAGGTCGGAAAGTTATTCCAAACATAAATTCATGAGAACCACTTGTAAATTGATTGATATCAGAATTTGCAATATCATACGAATAACCAATTAAAAATTTATCTTGAATGGTAAAACCTAATAAAGCAGATAAATCCCCATTATTTCTGTAGTCCATTCCCATCCAAAATTTATCATTATAGATAGTTTTTAAACCAATATCTACTTGAGATTGATCCGAAACTGTTTTGTACAATACAGTAGGTTGCAAATCCCAGTAATGACCTAAATTTAAATTATATAATCCCATAACATAAATATGACGAGATAAACTACCATCCATATCTAAAGATAAATTATTAACAAAATCTTCATCTATTAAAGTAAGTTTACTATTCAACAATTGAGGTACGGAAAAACCAAGGTACCATTTATCTTCTTCATAAATATTAAAACCAAAAGTTGCATCTGGAACCAAATTAACTACCTCAGCACCATCCATTAAAGGGTCGTCAGAATGGAAAGTATTCCAGCCTTGTTTATCAATTTTAAACTGAGTAAAACCTCCCGAAAGTGCCATAGAAACTTTTACAAATGGAGTTACATTTAAATGATAGGCATATGTCATAGAAGCTCCGGATCTACTAGTCGGACCTACTTGATCATTAAAAACAGAGCCTCCTAAACCAACATTATCTGAACTTCTGCCATAAATACTTAACAAAGTAGTTTTAGGAGCATCATTAATACCCACCCATTGATTTCTTATAGAAGTTTTAATCTGATAATAATCATTCATTCCGGCTATTGCAGGGTTTACTGCAAAGTCGTTAATCATAAATTGTGACAATTGAGGTAGTTGTTGAGCTTGCAACATGCTACCCATAAAAATTGATACAAATAATAGACGTAATTTTTTCATCTTATTTTAAATTTATCTTATAATTGTAACGGCTCCTGATTGTAAATCAGAACCATCATTTTGGTTAATAGTGTAATAATATGTTCCAACTGGTAAAGAATTACCTTCATGGTCCCCTTTCCATTTGTTACTATTATAATTTGCTCCGGTAGAACTAAATATTAAAGAACCCCATCTGTTAAAAATTTGAATATCAGCAGTTGGATATCTGTCAATATCTAAAATTTCCCATTCATCATTTATGCCATCTCCATTCGGAGAAATAGCGTCATAAGGAACCGCACCTACAACAACATAAACAGAATCTACTCCCTTACATCCATTGTAATCAGTTGCGGTTACATAATACCATTTAGAAACCTCTGGATAATCTGTGATACTCATTCCAGTTGATGTATCTGTGTCCCAAGTCCAAACAAAATCATTATAGTTATATGAAGATAAAATGGTTGTTGGATCTCCAAACACTAATGGATTTGGAGTAGCTGTAGGGTTTATATCTAACTTTACAACATTTAGTGTAGCTTCTACCGTAAATGGAGTTAAAGGACACATTGGATCAATAATTGTAAGGGTATAAATAGTAATTGGATCTTGAGGAGTAACAGTAATTGATGCAGTTGTCTCTCCTGTATTCCAACTATAAGTATGGAATTCTTTTTGTTCCACATCAAGAAATACTGATTGACCTAAACAAATTGTAGAATCTAAGTAATCATTATTTTCTGGTAAAAATATATTTCTATAACCATTAATATAAGTCTCATCTGTAATAATACAACCATTCGCATCTGTAACTTCAATTACATAAGAAGTATTAGGTATTAAAGCGGTAGCCGTTGCAGTAGTTTGTCCTCCAGGAGTCCATAAGTAATTATAGGATGGTGTTCCTCCTAAAATATAAGCAGTAGCAGTTCCTTCAGTTAAACAAGTTTCATCTGTAGAGTCTGTAAATATACTTAATTCATTAGTCGGTTGTGCAACATATACCATATTTGATGTTACTGTACATCCGTTAACATCTGTTACTACCACCTCATATAGTCCAATTGATAAATCGGAAAAAGTACCTGTTCCGATAGAATTTGTAAAATCGTAAGAGTCAGTTGGAATGCCATTATTTGGACTCCAGTTATATGTATATTGATTAATAATATTTGCAGTACCTCCAGTAACAGTTGCAATAATTTCACCTGTTGATTCACCAAAACATTGTACATCTGTAATATTAATATCCGAAATATCTGCAACTAATAATTCTGGTTGTGAAATAGTATAAGTTGTAGTGTCCATACATCCTAAAGGATCTTCTGCAACAACTACATAAGTTGCAGCTGTTAAGTTATTAATAGAATTAGACGGATTAGATTGTCCGGTGTTCCAACTATAAGTTACCGTACCGGTATTCCCTCCAGTTGTAGAAACAGAAAGAGATCCTTGGTTCTCACCATAACATTGAACTTCATTAGTTTGCAAAATTGAAATCTCAAATTTTTCTGGTTGATTTAATATATAAGTTTGGGAAGCCGTACAACCAAGAGCATCAATAATTGTACAGTTAAAAGTAGAAGTATTAGTTACCTCATCTACACATAAACCAATTGCAGTTTGTGTAGTTTGAGATAATACATCATCCCATTGATAATTATAAATTGTGTTTCCTGATCCATTAATATTTGGAACTCCACCAGTTACATTAATAGTGATTTCACCATCACAGTAATTCCAACAAGTTGGATCTTGAGTAGGTCCTACTGAAGTAGATAATACACTGTTTCCATTTACAACTGCAATTGCAGAAGTAGAACAGTTATTTTCATCTGTTGCAGTCATAGTATAACTACCAACTCCAACATTACTTAACGAATAAGTTGTATCTCCAGTATTCCATAAATAAGAATAAGTTGTTGCTGAACCAACTCCACCCGAAACTACATCCGTAATAGATCCGTTTGTCCAGCCAGTACATGTAATATGATCAATTATAAATAAATGAGTAATTGCTGTTGGTTCCTGATACAATAATGTCTCTGAATAAATACATCCATTATTATCAGTAATTGTAAAAGTGTACATTCCAGCAGAAAGTCCAGTTATTGTATTAGAGGTTCCATTATAGAAAATAGTACCTGATGCATCAAAAACCGTTTTAATATAAGGTCCGTTTCCACCATTTATAGAAATTGCAGCTGTACCTGAAACATCCCCATTACATTTTATTTCATAACCATTCCAATTTGATGTTGTAATAGTTACATCTAATACATCTGGCTCTTCAATAATAATAATATCCTGTGCAGAACAGTTGTTTGCATCCACTACTTGAACTGTATAAGTACCCGCTCCGTAAGAATTAAAATACGCCATGTTAGTATGGTAAGCACCTCCATTAACAGAATATAGATAAGGAGCTGATCCTCCAAAAACATTTATAGCATTTATCTGACCATCATTAGCTCCATTACATGTTATATGAGTGAAAATTGTAGTATCAATGTATAAAGAATCCGGTTGTATAATTGTTACAGTATCTCTATCTGTACAACCTCTTGTATCTAGCACATACATTATATATTGATTAGGAGAGAGATTAATAAATCCTATTCCGTTTTGTGTAAATACTCCATTAGTATTAGAGTAAAGATATGGTAACTGACCACCAGTTGACAAAACTGTAATAGAAGCATTATTTGCATTATTACATGTAATAGCAGAAATAATTAACGAATCAATCGCAATAGATTGTGATGGTTCAAAAACCTCAATAGAATCTGTAAAAACACAAGAGTTAATATCGGTAACAATAACAGTATGATAACCAGCTTCAAAAGTATTTACAGTAGTAGAAGTAGCTCCATTATCCCATAATAATAGGTAGTTAGGAGTTCCTCCAGCAACTATTGCAGTCGCCATTCCGTCAGCACCTCCTTTACAAGTAACTGAATCTCTTCCAAATAAAATAGAAATTACAGATGGTTCGCTAATAGTAAAATCTTGTGAAGTAATACATCCGTTATCATCAGTAATAGTAGAAGTATAAGTTCCAGCAAATAAATTATTATCCGAACCTCCACTCCAAGAATAAGAATAAATTGGGGTACCACCAGTAACGGATACTAAAGCCGAACCGTTATTTCCTCCATTACAATTTACATTTGTAACAGTAATATTTGTAATAGATAAACTATCTGGTTGAATAATAATTTGATTATTAGATGTAACAAAACAGCCCATTGAGTCAGTAACTGTTACATTATAAGTAGATGGCATTAAATCAACAGCAGGATTTGTTATTTGTCCATTATTCCATACATAAGAATAACTACCAGTACCACCCATTACATTCGCTATAATTTGTCCGTTAACACTATCATAACACAATACATCTTGATAAGTTAAAGAAGAAATAATTAACTCTTCTGGTTCATTTACAAATATAGAATCAGAATCTGTACATCCATCCGCATCAACAACTGTAATAAAGTAAGAAGCTTCTCCTGTAGGTCCGAAAGGAGTTCCAAAAGGAACAAAAGTGCTTCCTCCATCAGAAGAAAATTGATAAGGAGTAATCCCAGAAGTAGCAGAAGTAATCATCATACCATCATTAGCACCAAAACAAGAAACATCTTGTACTGTTACATCTAAAATAGGATTAGTTCCTGGATTAATAATTGCTGTATCAGTAATCATACATCCGTATGCATCTATGATATCTACCGTATAAATTCCAGGAAATAATAAAGAAATGTTTGTGCCATTTACACCATTAGACCAAGAATAGGTATATCCAGATGTGCCTCCAAAAGCAAGAACTTCCGCTTCACCATTTGCAGCAGTTTGAGTTCCTGTGCAAGAAGAATGATTGATAATATTTACAGAAGAAGTTAATTGTGTTGGCTCATTTACAATAACCGAAATTTGTTGTGGATTAGAAGCACAGTTATTTACATCAGTAACACTAACTGTATAGGTTCCGGCAGTTAAGTTAGATAAAATAGAAGTATTCTGACCTGTATTCCAACTATAAAAATAAGGTGCAGTTCCTCCAGAAACTGAATCTACCAAAACAGATCCGTTTGAACCTGAGTTACAACTAACATCAGATGATGTAGCAGTATAATAAATTACAGCTGGCTCAGTAATAGTAACGGTAACAAAATCAGAACAACCATTTGCATCAGAAGCATACACATCATAAGTTCCAGCATAAAGTCCACTGAAAATATTATTATATTGAGGAATTGGAAAAACTCCAGGAATATTATATTGGTAAGTACCAATACCTGTACCACCTGTAGCTATTATGCTAATTGTATCTGATTGAAATCCGTTACATAATACACTTAATGTTGAATTTGCAACATCTAAAGTAACATTAACCAAAGCAGATGCAGGAACCTCAACTGAATCTGTGACTGAACATCCTGTTGCGTCTGTAACAGTAACATCATAGTATCCAGGACTTAAACCAGTAATTGTATTTGTAGTAGCTCCCGTTCCCCATAGAATTGTATAAGGTGGAGCACCTAAAGGGTTTACTGTAGCGGAACCATCTGCACCATTATTGCAAGGAGGTATACTATCAAATGTAAGAACAATTTCTGCTTCAGCAACAAAAACATCTTCTATAAACTGACAACCATTGGCATCAGTTACTCTTACAACATACATTCCTGTTTCCAGATTAGTTGCTATAGATGTTGTTTGTGCTGAAAGATCATCCCAAAGATAAGAGTAATTTAAAGTACCACCTTGAGTAACAGAAATAGAAGCCTGTCCATTTATCTGATTACAAGTTTCTGTAACTGAATCTAAAGTATAAATAAATGCTAATGGTTCTGTTAAAGTAATATTTGTAGAAGAAGTACATCCATTATCATCATTAGCACTTAAAGTATAAGTTCCGAAAGTAATATTTCCACACATTCCACTCCAAGATTGAGAAGTTTGTGTAGGGTAACCAGTCAAGTTATATAAAATAGGAGAAACTCCATTAGTTGGTACGACAGAAACTGCGCCGTCACATATACCAGGACAAGAAATTACATTATCAACTGAATAATTAATAGAGAAGTTTAATGGTTCTGTTAAAATAACATTTACAGAGACCGTACATCCATTTACATCGTTAACTGTAATAGGATAATTTCCTGCAGATAAACCAGCAAAGTTCATAGTAGAACTAAAAGTAGTTCCATCAACAGAATAAGTATATGGAGATTGACCTCCAGAAGTAATCCCAAAAGTAATTTCACCATCACTTAAACCATTACAACTAATATTAAAACCATTATAGTTAGAAGTAGTATAAGTAAATATAATTTGAGTCGGTTCTGGTAAGAATTTATTTGTAGTAAAAGTACATCCATTAATATCCATTACTGTAATAGAGTTATTGGTATTACCACACAAGCCTGAAAAAGTAGCTGAGTTTTGAAATCCTCCACCATTTATTGAATAAGTGTAAGGAGCTGTACCTATTAAAATATTATCTACTTGAAAAGTAAGTTCTCCATCACAGGAAGCAAAACAAGATACTGATGTAGAAATAGATATAGTACCAGATAAGTTAGCAGGATTATTTAAAGTAATAGTTTCAGAGGTATCACAACCATTTGCATCTAAATAATAAATAGTATAAGTACCTGCAGATAATCCACTAAAAACAGAATCTGAACTGTAAGTTACTCCATCAATAGAATATGTATAAAGAGAGGTACCTCCATTTACAGATGCCGTAATTTCACCATCAGATGCTCCAAAACAACTAATATCTTCTCCATTATAATCAGAAGAAATATCTCCATTTGGAATTAATTCTGCTGGTTCATTTATAGTAATAGAAGTAGGTGAACTGGAACTAACAGAGCATAAATTGACATCAGTAATAGATATTGCATAATTACCCGTACATAAGTTAGAATATAAAGAATCAAAAGAAGAGACAACTGAAGAAGACCCACCTCCAAAAGTTAAATTATAAGGAGGAGTTCCTCCAAATACATTCACTGTAACTTCAGCATCACAATTTCCATTACAAAGCAAAGACACGCTTTCTGAAGCAGAATTAACAAGTTGTAAGGGTTGAGTAATATTTAAAGTTGTAAAATCATAAATAGAAGCAGAGTTTAAACCATTAGGATTCGTAACATAATAAGAAATAGAATCTACAAGTCTAATAGTATAGTTCTGGGCTGCCAATCCAGGAATATTAATATTAGTTACAGTAGTATTATTTGTTGAGGTAATTGGAATAAAAGTTCCGAAAATTTCATAACCTATAATTAATTTTAAAACTGTTGCAGGAGAAGATTGATTGACCTGAACATTTATTGTTGCCAAATCTCCAAAACAAAGTATAGGGGAAGTAACCGAAACACTCTGTATAGATTGAGCAGTTGTATTTACGGTAAATAAGGATAAGCTTAATGTTAATCCTAGAAGTAGTATTTTTTTCATATGTTAATACTTTTTATTGTATAAATTTTAATGGTGCAAGATACAAAATTTATTAAAAATGTATATATAATCTATTCTTTAAAAAAAGTGCAATAAAAAAGAGGGGAAATCCCCTCCTTATAAATACTTTAAAAATAATTTATAAATAAATATTCCATCTAGCAAACTTGAGTAAAGGCATCTTTTAAATTATCTGCTATCATCTGTGCAGATCTTCCTTCAATATGATGTCTTTCTATAAAATGAACTAATTTTCCGTCTTTAAAAAGAGCAATAGATGGTGAAGATGGAGGAAATGGTTTCATATATTCTCTAGCTTTTGCAGTAGCACCCACATCTTGCCCAGCAAACACTGTTGCAAACACATCTGCTTTCGGGCTAAATGTAGAAGCAAGTTTAATTGCAGGTCTAGCATTCCCTGCAGCACAACCACAAACAGAATTCACCATAACTAATACAGTTCCTTCTTTTTTATTTAAAATTTTTTCTACTTCTTCTACTGTTGTCATTTCAACAACACCAACTGAAGTCAAATCTTCTCGCATTGGTTTGCACATTTCTTCTGAATACATAATTTTATTTTTTTTGTTATTGCAAAAATAGGGTTTATTATCGTTTTTTTTTAAAGAACTCTTTTAATATTTTAGAACACTCTTCTTCTAGAATTCCACTTATAATCACTGTTTTTGGGTGCAAAATATTTTCTTTCAGGTTCGAAAAACCTCTATTTTTATCCGAAGCACCAAAAACTACTTTTTTTAATTGAGTCCAATAAGAAGCACCTGCACACATATTACAAGGTTCTAAAGTGACATAAAGCGTACATTCATTTAAATATTTACCACCTAAATAATCAGTTGCAGAGGTAAATGCTTGCATTTCCGCATGTGCTGTTACGTCATTTAATCGTTCTGTATAGTTATGAGCACGAGCAATAATTTGATTGTCACAAACGATAATAGCTCCTACTGGAACCTCATCTGCTAGTGCTGCTTTATAAGCTTCTTTTAAAGCTTCGTTCATAAAATATTTGTCCGAAAAAGGATTTATTTCCATTTTGCAAATATACACTGGCAATTTTGTATTTTCGCAATCTAAAACAAAAATAAAATGTTAAGAACAAATACTTGCGGAGAGTTAAACATTAATAATGTTTCTGAAAAAGTATCCCTTAGTGGATGGGTACAAAAAAACAGAGATTTAGGAGGAATGACTTTTATAGATTTAAGAGATAGATACGGAATTACTCAGCTAAATTTTAACATGGAAGATCATGCTCTACTTTGTGAAAAAGCACGAAAATTAGGAAGAGAATTCGTTATTCAAATAGAAGGGGAAGTAGTAGAGCGTAGCTCGAAAAACAAAAACATCCCTACTGGAGAAATAGAAATTAAAGTTACTAAACTTACTATTCTAAATAACTCTAAAACACCTCCTTTTACTATTGAAGATGAGACGGACGGTGGAGAAGAGTTAAGAATGAAGTACCGATATTTAGATATTAGAAGAAATCCTGTAAAAGAGAACTTAATGTTGCGTCATAGGGTATCAACAGAAACAAGAAAATACCTAGACTCTCAAGGGTTTTGTGAAGTAGAAACTCCTTATTTAATAAAATCTACTCCAGAAGGAGCGAGAGATTTTGTGGTGCCAAGCAGAATGAATGAAGGTCAATTCTATGCATTACCTCAATCCCCACAAACTTTTAAGCAGCTTTTAATGGTTGCCGGAATGGATAAATATTATCAAATTGTAAAGTGTTTCAGAGATGAAGATTTAAGAGCGGATAGACAACCAGAATTCACTCAAATTGACTGTGAAATGGCCTTTGTTGAACAAGAAGATATTTTAAATATGTTTGAGGGATTATGTCGTCATCTACTTAAAGAAGTAAAGGGTGTAGAATTAAATGAATTCCCAAGAATGACTTATGATGATGCCATGAAAATGTATGGTTCGGATAAGCCAGATATCAGATTTGGAATGAAGTTTATAGAAATGAATGAGGTATGTAAACAAAATAATTTTGTATTGTTTGATTCTGCCGAATTAGTAGTTGGAATTACTGTAAAAGGAGGAGATTCTTTCAGTAGAAAACAATTAGATAAACTTATTGACTTTGTAAAAACTCCACAGGTTGGAGCGACAGGATTAGTATATTGTAAATGTAATGAAGATGGAACATTCAAATCTTCAGTAGATAAATTTTTCTCTCAAGAAGATTTAAATAATTGGGCAGATACTTGCAAAGCATCCTCTGGAGATTTAATATTATTAATGGCAGGTGAAACCGATAAAACTAGAAAAGCTCTTTCTACATTAAGATTGCATTTGGCAGAGGAATTAGGATTAAGAAATCCTCAAGAATTTGCACCACTTTGGGTTTTAGATTTTCCATTATTGGAATGGGATGTGGATACTAACAGATATCACGCTATGCACCATCCGTTTACTTCACCAAAACCAAATGATATTGAAAAATTAGATAGCGACCCAGCTGCAGTTAGAGCTAACGCTTATGATTTAGTAATGAATGGTAATGAAATTGGTGGTGGAAGTATTCGTATTCATGATAAGGAATTACAGAAACTGATGTTTAAACATCTTGGTTTTACAGAGGAACAAGCAAAAGATCAGTTCGGATTTTTGATGGAAGCTTTTGAATATGGAGCACCACCTCACGGAGGAGTTGCTTTTGGGTTTGATAGACTTTGTGCTATTATGGGAGAAAAAGAAAGTATCCGTGACTTTATAGCTTTCCCAAAAAATAACTCTGGAAGAGATGTAATGATTGATTCTCCTTCTGTAATTGATGAACAACAACTAACTGAACTAAATATAAAATTAAGATAAATTATGAAAAAACAAGATTCCATCTTTATCCCGATAATAATAGCTTTATCCATTATTATACCTATTGTAGTAGCTTTATTAATGTTATTTCCAGATGTGTTTCATGTAGAATCTGAAAACTATGACTTTAGTTCCCTTCCATTTTTCCATGCTATTTTAAATGGATCTACTGCAGTATTATTACTTACAGGTTTCATCTTAATAAAAAACAAAAAAACAAATGCACATAAATTATCAATGATTTCGGCTTTTGTATTATCATCTGTATTCTTAATATCATATGTAACATCAAAATTAACAAACGATCCCGTTCCATTTGGTGGAGAAGGATTTATCAGAATTACATATTTCTTTGTTTTAATTACACATATTATACTTTCTGTTGCTGTTTTGCCTTTAGCTTTATTTTCTATTTACAGAGGTATTACCGGTGAGTTTGATAAACATAAGAAAATTGTAAAATGGACTTTTCCTATTTGGATGTATGTAGCTATTACAGGAGTTATGGTTTATATATTTATGACACCATATTACTAAATGAATAAAAATAAATCAATAGTTATCTGGTTGTTATCAGGTTGTACTTTAATCTTTATTATGGTTGTTGTAGGGGGGATTACACGCTTAACCGATTCCGGACTTTCCATGGTAAAATGGAATTTATTTATGGGAACAATACCTCCTTTAAATGAACTAGAATGGAAAGAAACATTCAACCTTTATAAATCTTATCCTGAATACCAAAAAATTAATTTTAACTGTACCCTATCTGAATTTAAATCTATATTTTTCTGGGAGTATTTACATAGAATGATTGGCAGATTATTAGGGATAGTATTCCTTATTCCGTTTATATATTTCCTAATAAAAAGAAGACTGAATAAAAAACTAATTATACAAACTTCTATTCTACTATGTATGGGTACACTGCAGGGCGCTATTGGTTGGTGGATGGTGAAAAGTGGTTTAGTCGACAATCCTAATGTAAGTCATTACAGATTAGCAGTACATTTAATTACTGCATTTATAACTTTTTCCTATACTTTCTGGGTAGCTCTTCCATTAATTTTTACAAAGGAAAGGAAAGGAAATACTACTTTTAAAAAATATACGAACATCTTAATTATTGGTATTATAATACAAATAATATATGGTGGATTTATTGCAGGATTAAATGCTGGTATAGGATTTAACACATGGCCAAAAATGAATGGAGAGTGGATTCCAGAAGCGGTTTATCAATTAGACCCCTTATGGAGAAATTTTGTAGAAGCTCCTTATGGAATTCAGTTTTTTCATAGAACATTGGCAATTATTATTGTTCTATTTATAGTTTATATTTGGAGAAAAAGTAAGAATTTTTCACTTAATAATAATCAGATAAAATCTTTGAATACTCTATTTATATTGATTATTCTTCAAACACTATTAGGGATATTTACTCTTATTTATGAAGTTCCAATTTCGTTAGCTGCATTACACCAGATAGGAGCTTTCTTCTTACTTTCAGCAGCAGTATATTCTAAATTTATTTTTAGTAAATCTTAAAAAATAAATTTGTCAAGCACATAAATTATTTGCATGGATGGCAAATAAATAAAGGAAGCAATCATTAATTGCCTTGCTGTATTATCATCTGTATTTTTATATAATAAATAAGATTTATAGGTAAACCATAAGCCTAAAAATAACACAGGAATAAATGCAAATACAGATAGATTTAAAACTGTAAAACCCCAAAAGAAAGGTGCTACAGAAATTATAGTCATGCAAATAGAAGTAACAATAGAAATAATTGCAGGATAAGTTGCTTTTTCATTTCCAAATAACATTTTCAATCCTGCTTTTTTATAATCTTCATCTAACACCCAAGCTATAGCAATAAAATGTGGGAATTGCCAGAAAAATTGAATTGCAAAAAGTGTACCTGCCGCAATACCAAAATCATCGGTAGCAGCAACCCAACCTAACAAAAAAGGAATAGCTCCAGGTATAGCACCTACAAAGATAGAAATAGTAGATATCCTCTTTAATGGAGTATAAGAAAGTACGTAAATTAGGATAGATAATAAACCAAAGAAACTAGACTGAGGATTAAGTAAATACAAACAATATAATCCTAAAATAGCCATTAAGGAGCTGAAAACAATTGCTTCTACAAGAGATAAATTCCCTTTTGGTAAAGGCCTACTCATGGTTCTATCCATCAGTTTGTCGGTATCTTTTTCAATAATTTGATTAAAAGCATTTGCCGAACCTGTAACTAAAAACCCTCCGATAATTAAGATAATAAATTCGGATAAAATAAAAGTGTCAATTCCTAATAAATAACCAACAACTGCAGAAAAAACTACCGTAGTAGATAATCTAAACTTTAATAACTGACCAAAATAAGTGAGTTTTTTCATAAATAAGATTAGGCTACATCTTTCTTCCTCTTTTGAAGATAGAAGAATAAAGCAAAAAGGAAAACGGCAATATAAGGCATTGACATTAAAAATAAAATACCATCATTTAAACCAGCTCCTTTAGTGTCTCCTGATTCCAAATTAGCCTCTACAACAGCCTTGCACATTGCACACTGACCAAGAATAATAGAATTAAAAAAAGTCATTAAAACTACTAAAAAAAATAATCTAGTTTTTATCAATTTTTAAAGGTTTTTTGTATTCTGCCATTAGAACATTTATATCATTAATAAGATCCTTCATTTGAGCTTCGTTAGTGCCATCGTATGCGCCAACAGTATTGCCACTTTTATCAACTCCAGATCTAACTCTTCCCTGCTTGTCAATTAAAATAAAATATTCTGAATGTAAAAACCCACCTGGTGCCAATGAATCACTAGTAGCATTAACGAAATAATTCGATGCTGATTGATATAATTTATCTTTATCTCCTGTTACAAAATCCCAATTGGATAAATCAATATAAATGTTCTTTTGTTTCATTGAATCAACATAACTAAGTAACTTCTCTGGAGTGTCATTAAAAGGGTCAACAGTATGAGATAGAAACCTAATATTTGGAAAAACACTAAGCTTATCTTGTAAATAAGACATATTCCTTGTCATTTTTGGACAAATAGTAGGACATGAAGTAAAGAAAAAATTTGCTACATATATTGACCCTGTCATACTATCCTTAGTAATAATATCATTGTTCTGATTTATAAAACTAAAGTCATCAATACTATAGTCCTCCTCCCCTATAACCTCTAACTTAATAAAATTATTATACCCGGTAGTTAAATAAAAGTACATAATACCAGGTAAAACCAATAATAAAAAAAGAAGAATTATTTTGTCTAATTTCATAGTCTTTAAATTTCTAAAGCTTAAAATAGGTATAAGCTCCTTCAGTTAAAACAATAAATAACAAATAAGGTATTAGGATAATTGCTGGTAATAAAATTGTCCATTTTAAACTTGACTTTTCGTGACCTAAGTGCATAAATTCTAGAATTATATACGCTGCTTTTATAACAGTTAAGATAATAAATACATGATTTAATAATTTTGTACCTAGAAATATTGTCTCTACTAAAAATGATGGTTTTATTATTCCAAGGACAACTTCAAAAGCTGTAATAAATAATAAAATCCAAAACACTTTCCAAATCCACCAGTTGCCTTTTGTTTCGCTTGCCATAGTAATTTATTTAATTAATTATACTAAGTAGAAGAATGTAAATACAAAGACCCATACTAAATCAACAAAGTGCCAATACAAACCTACTTTTTCTACCATCTCATAATGTCCTCTTTTTTCATAAGTTCCTTTAATTACATTAATCAAAATTATAATTAAAATAACTACTCCACTAAATACATGGAAACCGTGAAATCCTGTAATAAAGAAGAAATAATCAGCAAATAATGGCAACCCATAAGGGTTACTAATCAATGTAGCGGGAACAAATATACCATCAGATCCAGCTAAACCATGAATAAAATGACTCCATTCCCATGCTTGAGAACCTAAGAAGATAATACCACCTACAATTGTTAACGAAAGCCAAAGTATTACTTTGTTCTTCTCCATTTTATGTCCATAATTTACTGCTAATACCATAGTTACTGAACTCATGATAAGAATAAAAGTCATTAGTGCAACAAATAATAAAGGATGATCTCCGTGTAAAAAAGGAAAATGAGTAAAAACCTCTTCTGCTATTGGCCAGCTATCCTGATACTTAAAACGACTGAAACCATAAGATGCTAAAAAAGCAGAAAATGTTAAAGCGTCAGTTATTAAGAAAAACCACATCATTAATTTTCCATAACTTGCTTTGTAAGGCAAGTCACCTCCTTTCCATGCCGTTTTATGATCTTTTATTAATGCTTCATCCATAATTTTAATTTATTAATTTAATAGAATTTTAAAAAGGAAAAGAGTATAATCCAAAGTATAGTTAAAAAATGCCAATAAATAGTTGTTAATTCTAAACCTAAATAATTATTAATTGAATATAAATTCTGTTTTGATTTAATTGTGCTGATACATAATCCAACTAGACCCCCGAAAAGGTGTAATAGATGAGTTAAAGTTAAAATATATAAAAATGAGCCTGCTACATTACTTCCAACTCCTGTTAAATAAACCCCTTGATTAGTTAACTGTTGCCATCCTTTAATTTGAAAATATGTAAATAATATTCCTAGAATAAAAACAATAAAAACTAAACTAAATATAGACTTCCCATTCTTAAGTAATGGTTTAACAAATAATAATAATAAACTGCTGATAATAATTATAACAGTACTTATTAAAAAATAACCAATATCAACGCTTTCGTTATGCCAATCTATTGTAAAATATACTGGTAAAATAAAGTCTTTCCAATTTCCAACGTCAGCCTTTTCTACTATAAAAGCAGATAACATACTGGCAAAAAACATTGAAATAGAAACTAATGCTACCCATAAAAGCTGTTTTTTAACTATCTTTCTTAGTTCTATATCCATATTAATGTTCTACTTCTCCTTCTCTTAATGGCTCAGTTTGTAAAATAAAATCTTCTTCAGCTCCAGGCTTTGAATAATCATATGCCCAACGAGTTACAACTGGTAATTCTCCAGGCCAATTTCCATGAATTCTTTCTACAGGAGTAGTCCATTCTAAAGTATTTGATTTCCATGGATTCTGCGTTGCTTTTGGTCCTTTAAAAATACTATAAAAGAAATTAAAAAGAAAAAACACTTGAACAGCAGCTCCAACTAATGCAAAGAAAGTAATTAGATCATTAATATCAGATAATCCGTCAAACATTGGGAAAGCAGTATTTTGGTAATATCTTCTGGGTAAACCAGCTAATCCTAAAAAATGCATTGGGAAAAACACACCATACGCACAAATAAAAGTACCCCAAAAATGTAAATATCCTAATTTTTTATTCATCATTCTACCATACATTTTTGGGAACCAATGATAGACACCTGCAAACATGCCGTATATTGCTGAAAGACCCATTACTATATGAAAGTGACCTATTACAAAATAAGTGTCATGTACATTAATATCCAAAGCGCTATCTCCAAGAATAATACCAGTTAATCCACCCGTAATAAATGCTGAAACTGTACCAATAGCAAATAACATTGCTGGAGTAAAACGAATATTACCTCTCCATAAGGTTGCTAAATAATTAAACACTTTAATTGCAGATGGAATAGCAATAAGTAAGGTAGTAAACGTGAATACTGAACCAAGGAAAGGGTTCATCCCTGTCATAAACATATGATGTCCCCAAACAATAAATGATAAAAATGCAATTAACATTAAAGCTCCTACCATTGCTTTATATCCAAAAATAGGTTTTCTTGAATTTACAGCTATAACCTCGGAAACAATTCCTAATGCAGGTAATAAAATAATATAAACTTCAGGATGCCCTAAGAACCAAAATAAGTGTTCGAATAAAATTGGTGAACCACCTTCATTATGTAGTGCTTCACCTCCAATAATGATATCTGAAAGATAGAAACTAGTGCCAAATGATCTGTCAAAAATCAGTAATAATCCACACGATAAAAGAACAGGAAACGAAAGTACTCCAAGTATAGCCGTAATCAATAAAGCCCAAATGGTAAGTGGTAAGCGTTGCATACTCATTCCTATAGTTCTCAGATTTAATATAGTAACAATATAATTTAATCCTCCAAGTAAAGATCCAACAACAAATAATGTGATACTAGATAACCATAAAGTCATTCCAGTACCAGAACCATCAATTGCTTGTGGTAATGCAGATAAAGGTGGGTAGATTGTCCATCCTGAAGATGCAGGACCAGTCTCAACAAACAATGAACTCATTAATACTACTGTAGCAATAAAGAAGAACCAATAAGATAGCATGTTTAAGAACCCAGAAGCCATATCTCTAGCTCCAATCTGTAATGGAATAAGAAAGTTAGCAAATGTACCTGAAAGTCCTGCTGTTAGCACCCAAAAAACTAATATTGTACCATGCATAGTAACTAAAGCTAAATATTTATCTGGCTGTAATGCACCAGTTTCAGTTAACCAAAAATCTGGAAGTAAGTTATATAATACAGAGGTTTCACCAGGATTTGCTAATTGGACTCTGAAAATAGCTGACATGAGCATTCCAACAACCGCCATAAACATTCCAGTTATAAGAAATTGTTTAGCAATCATCTTATGATCCTGAGAAAAAATGTATTTAGTAATAAAATTTTCGTTATGATGTTCAGACATCTTTCTTTTCTTTTTTAGTTAATAATCTATTTTCTAAGTTTTGCTTAGAATCATACCAAATATCAAATTCTTCTTGGGTTTCAACTATAACCTTCATTTGCATATTATAGTGTGCCTGTCCACATATTTTATTACATAATAAAATATATTCAAAATCCTCTCCTTCAGTTTCCTTCATCTGAGCAGTTGTTCTAGTAGGTGTAAATCCGAATTGAGTAGTTATACCTGGAACGCAATTCATTTGCACTCTAAAATGTGGTAAAAAAGCAGAATGTATTACATCCTGAGAACGAAACTTTAATAATACTGGCTGATCAACTACTAAATGAACCTCTTTAGTCATTTTATCATCTCCAAAATTAATATCTAATGTGTCAACACCAAAGATATTTTTTTCCTTAACTAACTTATAATTTGCTTTTCCTAAAATATTATCATCACCAGAATATCTAGCACTCCAGTAAAACTGTTGGGCATAAACTTCAATTATTTTTGTTGATTGTGTAACATCAACATTCATAGCTTTATCCCAAGTTTTTAGTCCAAAAATAATGAACACGGTAAGGATTATAGTAGGCACAACAGTCCATACAACTTCTAATTTATTGTTGTGAGAGAAAAAATATGCTTTATTAGATTTTTTTCCTCTATACTTATATAGAAAGTAAAATAGTATCGGAGATAAAATAAAAAATACAATTAGAATTAACGCCATTGAAGCTTGCATCAAAATATCAATTTCAGCGCCATGTAACGAACTAGCTGGAGGTAATAGAAGATGATTCCAAGTTACCATTTGCCACACAACGAAAATTAAAAATCCAAAACCTACTATTAAAAATAATAAACCTTGTGTATTATTATCTTTATCAGTTACTTCATTAACATCCTTGCTTTTTATTTCTGATAATAATTCACTAACCCTAGTAACTTGGACCAATGCAGCCAATAATAATATTACAACTACAATAATTAATATACTCGTCATTTTTTACAATTTTTCGGTCGCAAAAATATAAAAACTATGCATGAAAACGATAATTTAAATTATATTTTTTATTTTTAATAGTATTTATAATAATTCTATATTAGATAAGTGGGTATAGTCTACTTGATATCTGCTTAATTATCCTCTTTATTCCACTCCGCAAAAGAGCTTGATGTCTCCGAAAGCACTACCTTTAAAAGGTCTATCCCATCAGGAAGTTGTTCTTTAATAAAATTAGCAAAGTCTAAAACTAAATTTTCAGATGTTGGTTGATAATTTAAATAATAAACCTTATTAAAAGCAGATAAATCTAAATCTGCATGTGGGGAATTAGCGTTTAGAACCAAAGAATGGTCGTATTTATCTACAATTTCAGGTTTTACAATAGATTTCAAATCGGCAAAATCCATTAACATCCCATCTTTTGTATGTCCATTTTCATTTTTCACCTCTCCCTTTACAGTAACCCATAATTTATACGAATGACCATGTATATTTGCACATAAACCATCATAACCATATAAAGCATGCGCCATTTCGAACTTAAATTCTTTTGTTATTCTCACTACCATAATTACATTACTATATTTACAATTCTTTTAGGTACAACAATTACTTTCTTTGGAGATTTACCATCTAAATAATGAGATGTTTTCTCATGATTCATCACTTCTCTTTCTACTTCTTCTTTAGTTAATTCTGCAGATAAAGGGATTTTAAATCTCATTTTCCCATTAAATGAAACAGGGTAATGTATTTCACTTTCAACTAAGTAAGAGGAATTAAAACTAGGGAAATTTGCTGTGGTAACAGAAGTGTCTATTCCTAACTTACTCCAAATTTCTTCCGAAATATGTGGTGCATATGCCGACAATAAAACTGTAAAATCCGAGATAATTTCTCTGTTATTACATTTTTGATCTGTAAATTCATTTATACAAATCATAAAAGTACTTACCACAGTATTGAAAGAATGGCGATCAATTTCCTCCTCTACTTTTTTAATAGTTTTATGAAGTGTTTTATAATTTGCTTTTGTTGGATTTTCCTCAGAAACAGAAAAGTTATTTTCCTCATCATGAACCAAACGCCAAAACTTACGGAGGAAATTATGAACCCCATTTATCCCTTTTACATCCCAAGGTTTAAACTGTTCTAACGGGCCCAAAAACATCTCGTATAAACGCAAAGTATCTGCCCCAAAATCTTCTACCAACTTATCAGGTGTTTGTACATTGTACTTTGATTTTGACATTTTCTCCACCTCATGTCCACATAAATACTCTGCATTCTCATTCAGAATAAATTCAGCATTTGAATATTCCACCCTCCAATTTTTGAATTTCTCAACATTCAAAATATCATTATCTACAAAATCAATATCTACATGTAATCGAGTAGTTTTATGATCTTTTATTTTATCAAAACTCACAAAAGTATTTGTATCTTTTATTCTGTACACAAAGCTTGATCTACCTAAAATCATCCCCTGATTAATCATCTTTTTGAACGGTTCATCAAAAGAAATAAAACCTCTATCGTACAAAAATTTAGTCCAAAAACGAGAATATAATAAATGTCCAACCGCATGTTCTGCTCCTCCGATATACAAATCTACTTGTCCCCAATAATCAGACTTTTCTTTCGCACAAAACTCACCATCATTTGTAGGATTCATGTACCTTAAAAAATACCAAGAACTTCCCGCCCAACCCGGCATAATATTCGTTTCCATTCTATCTCCTTCATATACATTCCAATCCTCTTTTTTAGCTCTGGCAAGTGGTGGTTCTCCTGTAGAAGTAGGTAAATATTTATCAACTAGAGGAAGTGTTACCTGTTTATCATCTTCTAAAAGATAAGCGGTTTCTCCTTTATAATAAATAGGGAATGGTTCTCCCCAATATCTTTGTCTACTAAAAATAGCATCTCTTAATCTGTAATTTATTTTTCCTTTACCAAAACCACCTTCTTCCATTCTATAAATCGCCAAATTCATGGCTTTTTTAGAGCTTAGTCCATTTAAAAAATCAGAATTTGTAATCGTTACATTCTTCTCTTCATTTGCATTTTCACTCACATCAACACCTTCAAAAATGTTTATGATGTCTAAACCAAAATGAGTGGCAAAATCCCAATCTCTTTGGTCTCCACAAGGAACGGCCATTACAGCAGCTGTTCCATAAGAAGCTATAACATAATTTCCAATCCAAACCTGTACTTTATTTCCTGTGAAAGGATGAATTGAAAACGCTCCAGTAAACACTCCAGACACACTTTTGTCGGCCTGTCTGTCTCTTTCAGATTTTAATTTTGAGACATTTACATAGTTCTCTACCTCTTCTTTTTGTTCTTCTGTAGTTATAATATTTACCAATTCATGCTCAGGAGCTAAAACCATGAAATTAACACCAAAAATAGTATCAGGACGAGTAGTAAAAACCTCAATTTTATCTGATGAATTTTCTAACTTAAAACTTACGGAAGCTCCTTTGGATTTTCCAATCCAATTTTTTTGAATTTCTTTTATGGAGTCCGACCAATCTACTCTATCTAATCCTGAAATTAATCTATCTGCATAAGCGGTAATTCTAAGCGACCATTGCTTCATTAATTTCTGCTCTACTGAAAAACCACCTCTTGCCGAAAGACCATCCTTTACCTCATCATTGGCAAGTACAGTTCCTAATCCTTCACACCAATTTACCCAAGTGTCCGATAAAAACGCCAAACGATAGTTCAATAGTATCTTTTCTTTTTCTGTTTCAGAAAAATTATTCCAATCCTCTGACGTAAATTTTGGTGTATTATCATCAGAAACCGCTTCAGAAGTCAAGTTTCCGCTCTTTTCAAAAGAATCTATCAAGTTAGAAATTGGAAGTGCTTTATCTTCCAACTTGCAATAACAAGAGTTAAATAATTGTTTAAAAATCCATTGTGTCCATTTATAATAATTGGGGTCAGAAGTTTGTATTTCTCTACTCCAATCAAACGAAAAACCAATTTGATCTAACTGTTTTCTGTATCTATCTGTATTTTCTTTAGTAGCAATAGCAGGATGAATTCCTGTTTGAATAGCGTATTGTTCGGTTGGTAGTCCGAAAGAATCGTAACCCATAGGATGTAATACATTATAACCTTTTAATCGTTTGTATCTCGATACGATATCAGAAGCAATATAACCTAGTGGATGGCCCACATGCAATCCTGCTCCGGAAGGGTAAGGAAACATATCTAATACATAGTATTTTTCTTTACTTTTATCTTCTGT
This sequence comes from uncultured Flavobacteriales bacterium, assembly GCA_905478555.1. Lineage (GTDB taxonomy): Bacteria > Bacteroidota > Bacteroidia > Flavobacteriales > BACL11. Next base: position 91,789 of record CAJQIZ010000011.1, on the reverse strand, counting down.
TACTTTATAAATTTCATGATCACGCCAGTAATCTTGCCATTTTTTTTCTATTTCTGAAAAATTATATTCCATTAAAATATTGTTTTTTACTTTTGTGCAAAGTTAAGGAATAACATCAATTACTAAATTGTATTTTTTACTTTAGCAAAAAATTATGAGAAAATTAACTACAAAAAAAGGGTCTTCTTCTGGTATATCAACTATAATTAGTTTATCACTAGTTTTATTTGTTGTAGGTCTTTTAGCATTTATACTAATAAATGCCAATAAAGTGTCCAATAAAATGAAGGAAAGTATTGTATTTACCATTATGCTTCAAGATAATTCTGATGAAATAAAAGCAGAATTTGAAAGCTATTTAACAAGTTCCAATTATTTTAAAGAGGTTTTGTATACTGATAAAAAAACTGCTTACAATAACTTAAAAAAGGATTTAGGAGAAGATTTTTCATCTGTTTTGGAAAACAACCCTTTATTTGATGCGTATGACGCTTATGTAAATGCAAAATTTGTAACAACCCAAGGATTAACAGAAATAGAGAGTTTCATACACGAATTTGGCGGAGGGAGCATTGTGCAAGACATTTTTTATCAGAAGAACTTAGTAGAAAAATTAAATGATAATGTTAGGAAAATTAGTTTGTTCTTGTTAACTTTTTGTGTAGTATTTTTCCTTATTTCTTTTGCATTAATCAATAATACTATCCGACTAGCTATCTACTCTAAAAGATTGTTAATTAGAACTATGAGATTAGTTGGAGCTACTAATATGTTTATTCAAAAACCTTACTTAATTAGTAGCTTATATCAAGGGGTTTTCAGTTCTATTTTAGCAATTTTTATGCTAATAGGAAGTTTAGAAACGTTAAAACAACAAATACCTGACTTTATACAAACAAACGATTTTATAGAAATAGCTTTTATCTTTGGACTATTGCTTATTTTTGGAATCATTATATCTTGGATATCTACTTTCTTTGCCGTAAGAAGATATTTAAACTTAAACGAAAACGAACTTTACAACTAACATTATGAAAGAGATAAACAACAATAACAGCAAATTTGCATTCACCATGAAAAACTACATCACTCTAGGTGTAGGAGTATTATTTATAATTACAGGTTTATTTTTAATGCAAGGAGGTGGTTCTGATGATCCTGCTTTATATAATCCGGAAATGTTTAATTTTCAAAGAATTACTTTAGCTCCAATTATTATTCTTTCAGGTTTTATTATTAATATTTTCGCTATTCTTTACCCCCAAAAAGGAGAATAATAAATGGATATATTGCACGCTATAATTCTTGGAATAATTCAAGGGTTAACTGAATTTTTGCCTGTCAGTTCAAGTGGTCACTTAGAGATAGTAAAAGTCATTTTAAACGATCAAAATATAGGAAAACAATCTTTGTTAATGACGGTAGTTTTACACGGAGCAACCGCATTAAGTACTATTTATATTTTCCGAGATGATATTCTTGAAATAATTAAGGGATTATTTTCTGGAGTAAAAACTCAAATAAATTTTTCTGTTAAAATTATATTATCCATGATGCCAGCAGCTGTAGTGGGTTTGTTTTTTGAAAAAGAAATTGAATCCCTTTTTGGAAATAATTTAACTTTGGTCGGAGGAATGTTAATAATAACAGCACTTCTTTTATTTTTAGCTGACAAAGCTAAATCTACTAAGAAAAATTTATCTTTTACTAACTCCATAATAATAGGTGTTTCTCAAGCTATAGCTATTATTCCAGGAATTTCAAGGTCAGGAGCTACTATTTCTACTGCTGTTTTACTAGGTATTGACAAAGAAAAATCTGCTCGATTCTCCTTCCTAATGGTAGTCCCACTTATTTTAGGTAAAATTATAAAAGATATTATTTCGGGTGATATTTCTATTTCCTCTACAGAAAGTTTGCCATTACTATTTGGTTTTATATCTGCGTTTACTATTGGAATTATTGCATGTAAGTGGATGATTAAAATAGTGAAAAATAGTGAGTTAAAATATTTTGCTATATACTGTGCTTTCGTAGGATCTACTATTATAACTTATAATTTTATATGATACTTAAAGCCAATACCAACATAACTTCCGAAACTGACTTTATGGAAGGGCAGGTATTACTGTTTAACAAACCTTTAGGATGGTCCTCTTTTGATGTAGTTAAAAAAGTAAGAAACATTATTAAATCTGCTAAAAATATTAGAAAGATAAAAGTAGGTCATGCTGGAACATTAGATCCTTTGGCAGATGGCTTGTTAATTGTTTGTAGCGGTAGGTTTACTAAAAGAATTGATGAGATACAAGGACAAATAAAAGTATATACTGGAGAGTTAACATTAGGAGGAACTACTCCTTCATATGACAAAGAAACCGAGATAGATGAGGTTTTTGAAACATCACATATTACCGAAGAACTCATACATTCTACTTGTAAAGAATTCGAAGGCAAAATAATGCAAAAACCACCTATTTATTCTGCTTTAAAAAGAGAAGGGAAGAGATTATATCAACATGCTAGAGAGGGTACAAAAGTAAAAATTGAATCTCGTGAAGTAGAAGTGCAATCGCTTAAGATCACCTCTATTCAAATGCCAACAATAACATTTGAAGTTATCTGTAGTAAAGGTACATACATACGATCATTAGCATATGATTACGGAAAATCAATTAACAGTGGGGCTCATTTATCAAAACTTAGAAGAGAGAAAATTGGAAACTTCAGTTTAGAAGACGCAATTTCAATAGATTCTTTCAAAGAAAATATTCTTAAATAGCTTTTTGCTTGACTTCTGCTTTTTCAGAGTGTATATTTGCAAACTATTTAAAAAAAAATATATGAAATTTAAATTATCTCACTTCAAGTTTGATTTACCAGAAAAATTAGTTCCACAAACTCCAAATGACCAAAGAGATGACGCAAAGTTAATGGTTATACATAAAAGTACTGGGGAAATTGAACATAAAGTATTCAGTGACCTAATTAACTATTTCGATGAGGATGATGTTATGGTTTTTAATAATACTAGAGTATTCCCTGCAAGGATGTTTGGGAATAAAGAAAAAACAGGAGCGAGAATTGAAGTGTTTTTATTAAGAGAATTAAATAGAGATAATAGACTGTGGGATGTTTTAGTAGATCCTGCAAGAAAAATAAGAATTGGTAACAAACTTTATTTCGGAGAAAATGACGAATTAATTGCGGAGGTGATTGATAATACTACATCAAGAGGGAGAACTTTAAGATTTTTATATGATGGAACACATGAAGAATTTCAGGAAACTTTAGAATTATTAGGTCAAACTCCTCTTCCTAAATTTATTGATAGAGATCCAACTGAACAAGATGACGAAAGATATCAAACTATTTATGCAAAAGAAAATGGTTCAGTAGCAGCTCCAACAGCAGGACTTCATTTTAGTAAACAACTAATGAAACGAATGGAGATAAAAGGAATTGGTTTAGCAGAAGTTACACTTCATGTAGGATTAGGTACTTTCAGACAAATTGAGGTAGAAGATTTATCAAAACATAAGATGGATTCTGAGGAAATTTATATACCGAATGAAGCAGCGGAAATAATTAATGGAGCAAAAGCAAAAGAGAAAAGAATTTGTGCTGTAGGTACTACTGTAAACAGAGTTATTGAAAGCTCTAACACTACAACTAATATGGTAATTCCTTATAAAGGTTGGACTAATAAATTTATGTTCCCTCCTTACAAATTTCAAGTTGCTAATTGTATGGTAACTAATTTTCATTTACCAAAATCAACACTGATGATGCAAGTAGGTGCTTTTGGTGGATACGATTTAATAATGAAAGCTTACAAAATAGCAGTAAAAAAGAAATACAGATTCCATACATTTGGAGACGCAATGTTAATTCTACCCTAAGTTGAGAAAGATCGCTATTATTGTTGCTGGAGGCAAGGGAGTCAGAATGAATTCGGACATCCCAAAACAATTTATACTACTTAATAGCACTCCTGTTTTAATGCATACTATTACAAAATTCTCTCATTTAGATGAGGTGATTTTAGTAGTACCAAAAATTCAAAAAGATTACTGGAATTCACTTTGTAAAACTCATAATTTCAACATTCCTCATACGATTGTAGAAGGAGGTAAAACAAGGTTTCATTCTGTCAAAAACGGATTAGAAAAAGTCAACAACAATTCTATTGTTGCTATTCATGACGGAGTTCGCCCACTTATTTCTACTGCATTAATTAATAGTTTAGTTAGCAAAATTAAAAGTGGAATTGGCGTAATTCCTGTTATTCCTGTAAAAGATTCTATTCGGAAAGTAGAAGGAGAAAACTCTACACATATCGATAGAAGTAACTTGTATAAAGTACAAACTCCACAATGTTTTTTAAGTACTGATATAAAGGAAGCATATACTCAAGATTTTTCAGCAACTTTTACTGATGACGCATCAGTATTTGAAGCAAATGGCGGAAAAATTAATACCCTCTTTGGAGAGGAAAGAAACCTTAAAATCACTACCCAACAGGACTTGAATATTGCTGAAATTTTATGATTGAAATTAGTTTTGTTCCTGAATTTCAAATTAGCGAAAAAAGATAGTATTGCGATTAATAATCTATTGCAAAAATCTTTTCCTGAAGTTAAATATAAAAGAAGAGATTATTTTAAACAAACACCACATTACAGAATTCTTGCTAAAGAAAATGACACATTAATTGGACATGTTGGGCTTGACTATCGAGTAATGAACTTAGGTAGTAGTCCAATTAAAGTTTTAGTACTAATTGATATCTGTATATATTCCAGTCATAGAGAAAATGGAATTGGAGAAAAATTATTACAAAAGGCAGATAGGTTATCTTTAGAATTTTCTGAAAGAATTGATTTTCTATTTTTAGTAACTAATACTCCAAACTACTTTGAAAAGTATGGGTTTAGGAGAGTTGAACCTACAACTACTTGGCTAAAAATTCATCAACATAAAAATTATGGAGTTGGGACTGAAAAAATAGATGATACTCACTTCATGATTAAGTCCATCAACGATAAAAAATGGGTTGGGGAGAATTTAGATTTACTTGGTTATATGTACTAAATAACCTGAATAAAACTCTCAGCAGTAACCTTCACTCCATCCAAATTTCCAATCAAATTAACGCCAGGAATTTTTCCTTTTTCAAAAGTGCCCAACTGCTCAAAGCCTAAAGCATTTGCTCCATTTTTACACGCAATTTTCAAAAGGGTATTCAAATCAAAATTAGAGTTTTCTTGTATTATGTTAAGTTCCTCTAAAATAGAAAGGGAATTATTAGAAGCTAAACTATCAGTTCCTACACATAATTTATCTGCATCAAATATAGAATAATCTGGAAGCATCTTTTCAATATATAAATTTGCCTTCGGACATGTACAGTAATAATTATCTGTTACATCTTGCTTTTGAATAAAAGTATTATGTATCAAAATTATTTTTTTTCTTCCTAATTCTTTTAAAACATAAGTAGAATTTATCCTCTTTTCCCAAATTTCCTTATTAGCATTCATGCCAATTAACCAGTCTAAAAAAATACCATCCTTATTTTCGAAAAGTTGGTTCTCTTCCTTTGTTTCTTGCATATGGATACTGATTAATATATCTTTATTATCAAAAGCGTTGGATATTTTTCTCATTAAACTAGGTGGAACAGAATAAGGTGCATGAGGGACAATAGTTGCCTTTTGTCCAGCATTCCTAAATTTATTTCTCAACTCCATTGATTGAGAGAAAATAGTATTAACCTTATTTTCATCTACTCCAAAAGCCTCTATAAAATTATAATACTTCAAATTTTCTTTTTGTTTCTGTATAAGTGTATCCGTAGTATTACAAATATCTCCAACGGCAACAATTCCATTATCAATCATCTGTTGTTCCGCCTTTTCAATTTCATTTTGTTTCTCTATTTCAGAAAAATCATCTCTTTTCCTAATAGTTCCTGCAAATTCCAGAAAACCATTCCCTTTTTCAGCAATCCCTAAAAGATGAGATAATTCCAAATGACAATGAGCATTTACAAATCCTGGACATAAAACCCCATCAAAAATCTCTAACTTATCAGAATAGGCCTTCCTCCTACTATTAAATAAGTTTATTACTTCTCCTTTGTCAGAAAGTTGAATTACACCTTCTTTTATAGGTGGAATATGTAGTGGAAAAATCCAATTTGCAGATAAATATCTCATTCTCCAAAAGTAAGAAATTTGAATTAGTATCTTTGCTAAAATTATGAAGAAAGATATTAGAGATATTTCACAAGAGGATTTAGAGAAATTCTTTTTTGAAAACAACTTGCAAAAGTTCAGATTAAAACAATTACAAGAATGGCTTTGGAAAAAAGGTGCGAATTCATTTAAAGAAATGAGTTCCTTTTCCAAGGATTTAAGAAGTTTATTAGATAAAACATTCGAGATTAAATCAGCAAATATTGAACAAGAATTTAAATCGCAAGACGGTACTATTAAATATAGTTTTAAACTACATGACGATAAATTAATTGAAGGAGTTATAATTCCATCTAAGAAAAGAGTTACTGCTTGCATTTCTTCTCAGATTGGATGTAGCCTGGCTTGTACTTTTTGTGCAACTGGTACCCTAAAGTTAAATAGAAACTTAACTCATGGGGAAATTTTTGATCAAGTTTTTAAACTAAATCAGGAGTCCGAGAAAAATTACGGAAGATCTTTAACCAATATTGTTTTCATGGGAATGGGAGAGCCACTTTTAAATTACAATGCTCTTTTACAAGCAATCCATAATATTACCTCGACAACTGGTATGGCTATTTCTTCTAGAAGAATTACAGTATCTACAGCAGGGCTTTCTAAACAAATAATGAAGCTTGCAGATGATGAGGTTAAATTTAATTTAGCTATCTCATTACACTCAGCTGAGGACGAAATTCGATCTGAGCTTATGCCATTAAATGATAGCATTAATTTAGCTAAATTAAAAGAGTCTATTCGTTATTTTTATGAGAAAACAAACAACAGAGTTACTTACGAGTATATTCTGTTTAAAGGTATAAATGATGATTTAGATGCTGCCCGTAAATTAGCAGCCTTTTGCAGAATTTCTCCTTGTAAAGTAAACCTTATTGAATACAACACTATAGATGGACTAGACTTTGAGAAATCTAGTCAAGAAAATACGGAAGGCTTTATTGAGTTTTTAGAACATAGAAACATAATTGTTCACCTTAGAAGAAGTAAAGGAAAAGATATTGCTGCTGCTTGCGGTCAGCTAGTAAATAAGCTTCAATAATTTTTTTAACAATTTCATTTTAGAGTGAAAATCAGCTGCAAATCTTTGTATATTCGCTTTTCTCTTTAAAAAATAATTAGTGAGCATAATATCTGAAATAAAATATCCTATTAAAGAGGAGATGAAACTATTTGAAAAGAAATTTAAACATTCTTTACAAAGCAAGGTTCCTCTTTTAGATAGAATAATGCACTACATTATAAAAAGAAAGGGAAAACAAATGCGACCTATGTTTGTTTTTCTTACCTCAAAAATGTTCGGGGAGATGAATGAGAAATGCTATAGAGCTGCTTCTCTGATTGAACTACTACATACAGCAACCTTAGTACATGATGATGTAGTAGATGAAGCGAATTTAAGAAGAGGTTACTTTTCAGTAAATGCACTATGGAAAAATAAAATTGCTGTTTTAGTAGGTGATTTTCTTCTGTCAAAAGGATTATTACTTTCTGTAGAGAATGAAGATTTTGACTTACTGAAAATTGTAAGTTCTGCTGTAAAAGACATGAGTGAAGGAGAACTTTTACAAATTGAAAAAGCAAGAAGACTCGATATAAAAGAGGAAATTTATTTTGAAATTATCAGAAAAAAAACTGCTGTATTAATCTCTAGTTGTTGTGCTTGTGGAGCTTCTGCCATGAATGAAAGTGAAGAAACTATTGAAAAACTTACATTCTTTGGAGAAAAAGTAGGAATCGCTTTTCAGATAAAAGATGATTTATTTGATTACACACAAAGTAAACTTATTGGTAAACCAACAGGAATTGATATAAGGGAACAAAAAATGACACTACCTCTAATTTACACCCTAAATACAGTAGATAAGAAAACACGAAACAATATAATGAATACAGTTAAAAATCATCATAAAAATGAGGGGAAAATAGCAGAATTAATACAGCTTGTAAAAAAGACTGGTGGATTAGAATATGCAGAAAAGGTAATGTTAGAATATCAAAAAGAAGCCCTTATGTTATTAGAAAGTTTCCCTGAAAATGAAGCTAGGAAATCGTTACAAAAATTAGTGAAATATGTAATAGAAAGGGGGAAATGATACCAAAAGAAACCATAGATAAAATATTTGAAGCTTCCAATATAGAAGATGTTGTCGGCTCTTATTTAGCTGATTTAAAGAAGAAAGGAACTAATTATTGGGCCTGTTGTCCTTTTCATAATGAAAAGACTCCTTCTTTTTCTGTATCACCAACTAAAGGTATTTATAAATGTTTTGGCTGCGGAGAAGGAGGAAATTCTGTAAATTTTGTAATGAAATTAGGAGGGTTTTCATATCCGGAAGCTTTAAGAGAGTTAGCTAAAAAATACAATATCGAGGTGGAAGAGGAGCAGTTATCACCTGAGCAAATAGATAGAGAAAATAAACGAGACGGCATTTATGTAATTATCTCGTACGCTAATAAATTTTTTCAAAATCAATTATGGGAAACAGAAGAAGGAAAATTAATTGGAATTAGCTATTTTAAACAAAGAGGGTTTTCTGAAGAGATTATTAAGAAATTTCAATTAGGTTATAGTCCAAAACTAAAAAATGCGCTTACACAACAAGCAGTAAACGATTCTTATCAGCAAGAATTTTTAGAAGAATCTGGCTTATCTTTTTTTAATGAAACAAGTAATGCAGATAGATTTAAAGAACGAGTAATATTCCCAATTCATAATTATTCCGGAAAGGTATTAGGTTTTGGAGGAAGATCCTTAGACCCGAAAAATAAAGCTAAATATTTAAACTCTCCTGAGAGTGCAATATATTATAAAAGCAAGGTTTTATATGGCCTATATTTTTCAAAATCAGCAATTGGAAGGGAAGATAATTGCTATATAGTAGAAGGATATACGGATGTAGTTTCTATGCATCAAGCAGGGATTGAAAATGTTGTTTCCGCATCAGGAACCGCTTTAAGTGCGGAACAAATAAATTTAATTGGGAGACTCACAAAAAATATTACTTTACTTTTTGATGGAGATGATGCAGGATTAAGAGCTTCTTTTAAAAGTATAGATTTAATTTTGAAAGAAGGAATGAATGTGAAAATTGTAATGTTCCCTGAAGGAGAAGATCCTGACTCTTATTCTAAAAAATTAAGTCAAGAAGAATATATAAAATATCTGAAAGAAAATGAGAAAGATTTCATTCAATATAAAACAGAATTATTAAACAAAAATAGCAAGAACGATCCAGCAAAAAGAGTGAAGTATATTAAAGATATTGCTAGATCTATTTCTGTAATTCCTGACCGATTATTAAGGTCTGAATATTGTAAGATAACTAGTTCGACACTTAATATTAAAGAAGAGGATCTACTTCTAGAAATATCTACTTTTTTGACAGGAAATAGAAATAACACACTAAATAGTATTAGAAATCAAAGTACGAAAGTAATAGCTACAGATAAAGTTCCGGAAATAAAAAATAGTTTATTAGAAGAATGCGAAAAAGAATTACTCCGATTATTGTTTAATTATGGGGATAGAATTCTCGAGTTTGAAGAAGAAAAAATAAAAGTAAATAATTATATATTAGAAGAATTAGGTGTAGATAATATTTCTTTTACTAATTCATTTTATAAAGAAGTTTTAAAAGAATATTCCTCTCAAATAGATAACGGGGAGTCATTAGATATTAAATATTTCTTACATCATCAGGATAAAGAAATTCAACAATTATCTATTTCATTTATAAGTAAAAAACATGAGATAAGTAGTAAATGGGAAGAGAAACATCAAATATATACTGGAGACGAAACCAAAAATTTGGAAGTTACTATTTCAAAATCGGTACTAAGTTTAAAACAAGCCTACATAAAGTCTAAAATTTCTGAAATAAACGATCAATTAAAAAATGATGACGACTCCTCAACTGAATTAATAGGGAAACTAGTAAAGTTAAATAAAGGACTGGTTATTATTAATAAATTATTAAGTAGGAACTTTAACTAAACTATTTTATACCCTTTAATCTTAATTGCAAAGAGGTTTGTCCTTTCCAAGTATTTTTATCAATTGAATAACAGATATCAAAGGGTTTGTTCTCAGTAATCTTATCGAAATCTTCACCCATACCAAAGCCAATAGAAAGCAAATCTTTATTTGAGGTATTTAGAGTCAATCTTAAATGAGTCTTATCTTCTCCTACTTTTCTTCCCTTACCAGAATCAGTCACTAATTTCGTAATGAAATTTGGAGTCCTATTCATAGGTCCAAAAGGTGCAAATTGTTTAATTATTCTATATAATTTATCATTAACTTCATCAAGTTCAATCTGCATATCTACTTCTATTTCTGCTACTAATTGATCTTTAGTAATAGTAGCTGCAACCACTTTTTCAAATTCCTTAATAAAAGAATCCAGATTTTGTTTTTTCACCGTTAAGCCAGCTGCATATTTATGTCCTCCAAATTTTTCTAATAAATGCTCACACTTCAGTAAAGCATCATATAAATTAAAACCTTTTACCGAACGAGCTGAACCTGTAAGTTCCCCATCTTTTTCTGACAATACAATAGTTGGTTTATAGTGTTTTTCTATTAAACGAGAAGCCACGATCCCAACAACACCCTTGTGCCAACTTTTGCTATAAACTACGGTAGATTTTTTATTTTCATCAATCATTTCCAACGCCTCCTTAGTAATGTTTTGATCTAATTCTTTTCGTTCTATATTATGATTTTCAATACCCTCCGACAACTCTCTTGCTTTGTCTAAATTACTTTCTACCAAAATCTGAACCGCTCGCTTACCATGGTCAATTCTTCCAGCAGCATTTATTCTAGGAGCAATCCCAAACACTACATCTGAAATAGATAAAACTCCTGTTTTACCACTTTTTTCTATTAGAGCTTTTAATCCGGACCTAGGAGATTGATTAATAATTTTCATTCCAAAGAATGCCAAAACCCTGTTTTCATGCGTCATTTCTACAATATCAGCACCAATACTTACCGCTAATAAATCCAAATACTCTCCTATTTCATTAAAATCAATATCTCGTTGTTCGCTTATCGCTTGTATCAACTTAAAACCAACACCGCAACCAGAAAGTTCTTTAAATGGATAGTTACAATCTTCTTGCTTAGGGTTTAATATGGATATTGCTCTTGGTATATTAACTCCTGGAGTGTGATGATCACAAATAATAAAATCAATTTCTTTTACAGAAGCATATTCAATCTGTTTCACCGCTCTTATCCCGCAATCTAATGCAATTATTAAAGAGTATTCTTCTGTTTGAGCAAAATCAATTCCCTTAAAAGAAATGCCATATCCTTCATCATATCTATCCGGAATATAGTAACCTATTTTATCGGTAAATCTACTTAGAAAACAAAACATCATGGATACTGAAGTTGTTCCATCTACATCATAATCTCCATAAATTAAAATCTTCTCTCCCTTCTTTAAAGCGAGTTCAATTCTATCTACAGCATTTTGCATTCCCTTCATTAAAAAAGGATTGTTTAAATGGGAAATTTGAGGTCGAAAAAACTTCTTTGCATCCTCATAATTAGTAATTCCTCTTAATACCAAAAGATGAGCAACTATTTCGTTTACCCCTAATTCTTCTGCAAGATGTTTTACTTGTTTAGTGTCTAAATTCTGTATGTTCCAAAGTGTTTCCATCTATTATTTATTCATAATTTTAGACTGTGTTAGTATTGAATATTTATGAATTAATTTAAACATATCTGAAATCATCTTAGGATCCATAGAATTCCTTAAAGCTTGATTTTGTCTTTCTTCTAATATCTGAAACCACCTATCCAATTGAAAAATAGTGATGTTATTTTCTAATTTTAAATTTGCAATGTCTTTGACTAAAGAGGTTCTTAAATTTAATTTTTCAACTAAATCCGAATCTAAAATATCAATTTTTTCTCTTAAAAAATTCAACTCATTATTTAAATTACTGTCTTCAAAATTTTTCTTTCTTAATACTAATTTATCTAAAATATTAATCAATTGTTTTGGAGTTAATTGCTGTTTTGCATCACTCCATGCTTCAGAAGGATTATTATGAGTTTCTATCATCAATCCATTCATATCTAAATCCATTGCAACTTGAGTAATTTCCTCAATTAGATGAATGTTCCCTGAAATATGACTTGGATCGCAAATAATAGGTAAATCTGGTAAATTTCTTTTTAAATCAATCGGCAATTCCCACTTAGGATCGTTTCTATAAGCAGAGGACTCATAAGTAAAAAAACCTCTATGTATGGCGGATATTTTTGTAATCCCCTTATTATTTAATCTCTCCAAAGCCCCTATCCATAAACTAAGATCTGGGTGAATAGGATTCTTCACAAAAATTGGGATATCTACTCCACTTAAGGCTTCTGCAATTTCTTGTACATAAAAAGGATTTACTGTAGTTCGTGCACCAATCCATAACATATCTATTCCTGACTCTAAACATAGTTCAACATGTTTTGCAGTAGCTACTTCAGTAGCTACTTGTAATCCTGTTACATCTTTCACTTTTTTTAACCAACTCAAAGCTAACTTGCCAACACCTTCAAAAGAGTTAGGCATAGTTCTTGGTTTCCAAACCCCCGCCCTAAAAACATCTACAGAAGATTTTATATTAGTTGCAATCTGCAATAATTGATCTTGTGATTCTGCACTACAAGGTCCTGCAATTACAAATGGTTTTTTATCTATAAATTTAGCTATCTTCATTTCTTTCCATCTACAATAATAACAAATTCTCCTTTTGGTTTTTTATTCTCAAAATATTGTAAAACCTCTATCAAGTTCCCTCTCCTTGTTTCTTCAAACATCTTACTTATCTCTCTTGAAACAGAAACCTTTCTATCCTCACCAAAATATTCAGAAAACTGTTTTAAGGTTTTTAAAATTCTATGAGGAGATTCGTAAAAAATCATTGTTCTTTCTTCTTCTGATAAAAACATCAATCTAGTTTGTCTTCCCTTCCTTACAGGCAAAAATCCTTCAAAAATAAACTTTTCGCATGCCAAAGCAGAATTCACCAATGCAGGAACAAATGCTGTTGCTCCGGGGAAACAATCTACCTCAATATTTTCTTTCACACATGCTCTCACTAACAAAAATCCTGGATCAGAAATTGCTGGAGTACCGGCATCTGAAATTAAGGCTATAGTTTCTCCATTTTTAATTCTTTCTATCCACTTGCTTAAAACTCTATGTTCATTATGCATATGAAAAGAAGATAAGGGAGTGTCAATATTATAATGAGAAAATAATTTTTTACTCGTACGAGTATCTTCTGCTAACACTACATCTACTTCTTTCAATACACGAATTGATCGGAAAGTAATATCTTCCAAATTCCCAATTGGAGTAGGTATAATGTATAATTTTGACATGATACAAAACTACATGAAAATTGATAATATAAGAACTATATTTTTTATATTTTTGTTTCAGAAGAAAAATTAATAATAAACTAATATGTTTTTAGAATCGCAACTCAATCACCCAATGCAAAGCGGAACTATAGAGGTAATATGCGGATCTATGTTCTCGGGAAAAACAGAAGAATTATTAAGAAGATTAAAACGAGCTAATTTTGCTAAATTAAAAGTTGAAATTTACAAACCTAACATTGACACTCGTTATGACAGTGAAAAGGTAGTGTCTCATGATAAAAATACGGTTTCATCTGTTGTTGTAAAAAACTCCACAGATATATTAAATTTAATAAATAATCCAGATTTAGTGGCAATTGATGAAGCTCAGTTTTTTACTGATAATTTATCTAATGTCTGTAATATATTAGCCTCTAAAGGGATTAGGGTAATAGTAGCGGGACTAGACATGGATTTTTTAGGGAATCCTTTTGGAGAAATACCCAAATTACTCGCCATTGCAGAACATGTTACTAAAGTTCATGCCATTTGTTTAGATTGTGGATCTATAGCAAATCATTCGTTCCGTACTTCTAAAAATAATAAATTGGTAAGTTTAGGAGCGATAAACAAGTATAAGCCGTTATGTAGAAAATGTTTTAATAAGAATAAAACAGATGTCTAATTATAACGAAACCATATTAGAAGTAGATTTCAGGAAATTAGAACATAATTTTAAATACCTAACTTGTAAACTATCAAATAACTGTAAAATTATTGCTGTAGTTAAAGCTTTCGCTTACGGACATGGAGACATTGAAGTAGCAAGAAAGTTAGAGAAATTAGGAGTATACGCCTTCTGGGTAGCCGATTTTGAAGAAGGAGTTAAACTCCGGAATGCAGGAATAAAAACAAAAATAATTATTGCGAATCCTGGATTAAAAAGTTACACAAAAATAATAAAAAACAATTTAGAAATAGTAATTCATAATATGGAGTTACTAAAATTATACTGTAATAATACAACAGAAATAAATGTTCATCTGAAATTTAATACCGGGATGAATAGATATGGTTTTGATGAGATAGATATTAAATATTTGTGCGACCAACTTAACTCAAATAAACATCTAAAAGTAAAGTCTCTTTGCTCTCACCTATCCACTACAGAAAGCACTAGTCCGAAAGAAATGACAGAACAGCAGCTAATATTATTCGAAACAGTTTGTGAGAAAGTGGAATCAAGATTAAAAAAACGAATAGATAAACATATATTAAATTCAACTGGGTTCTTTAATTTTCCTGAAAAACAATTTAATTTTGTTCGTTTAGGAATTTCCTTATTTGGGAGTTATAACAATAGTAATCTGAAACAAATAAGTAAATTTAAGACAGTAATAAGTAATAATAGAGATGTTAAAAAAGGAGATGCTGTTGGATATTCCTCTACATTTATTACTAATAAGGATATGAATATCTCTGTAGTTCCAGTAGGTTATGCAGATGGACTAAATAGAAGATTAGGAAATGGAATAGGAAGTGTGATGGTAAATGGCGTTATGTGTTCCATAATTGGAAATATCTGTATGGATAGTTTTACTGTAGATACCTCTGAAATTAATTGTAAAATTGGAGATGAGGTAGAGATATTTGGACACAAAAACTCTATATTAAACCTATCAGAAAAAATAGGAACCATACCTTATGAGATATACTCCACCTTAAACAGAAGAATTAAGAGGGTTTATATTGATACTGCAGAGAAATAACGGATAAAAACAAATACATCATTAAGGTATTATGAGAAAAGAAATAACTATCCGCTAACATTATTATTAGATACATTAAAGGGAATAAAACTCTAAATAAAGCATCTTTTTTTTTCAATAATTCCTTTATCTGAAAATAAAAAATAAACATAAAAACTATTAATCCGATTATCCCCAACTCAAACCAAATATATAAATAATTATTATGAGGAGTTTTATGGCTATAATCAACAGTTCTCTTAGTACTCTTATTTACTTCCTTAAATACATCTGTAAAACTCCCTGTACCATAACCTATTATTGGATTTTCTTGAATCAGATCAACTGAATAAATAAATAAATTATTTCTGAAGGATGGCTCGGCACTTCTGATACTTTTAATCTCGTGTGTAAATCGTTTTTTTACAATAGGTGAAGAGTGATAAATAACAACAGAGAAAATAAAAATACTTAAAACAGAGAAAAACATTAAAGTTCGCTTATCTTTAAAATGAAAGATAAAGAATAAAATAATAGAAATTATAAATACTAATTGCCCCGCTTTTCCTCCTTCAGTAAAAAGAGAGAATAAAAATGTTATTATAAAAACTAAAAGAATATTTCTATTAAATAGAGATAATTTCAGCCTAAATAAAGTATAAAAAGAGAGTAATAATGCTATTGTTAAAAACACATTGTGTTCGGTGTATTGCAAAAATGCAGACCAAGTCAAGTTTTTAGTAAATTGAATAATTTCATAATTATCGGCTAATGCAATAACTGAAGAGAGAAACATAGAAATTAGAAAGGCGAAAACAGAAAGGTTAATCGTTTTCTGAGAAAATGAAAAACTATATAAAATTGGTAAAATTAATAATAATGACACTCTTTTTAAGACCCAAGAAGTATCGGTAAATAATCCAAAAAACAAAGGAGATATGTAATATAGAAATAATAAAGCAAGGATAGAAATCATCCATTTACTAGAAAGTACTTTCTTAATCTTACCTCTAATATCTTCTTGAAACAACAACAAAATAGATAGTAAAATAATAAGAATAGAAGAAATAGAAATACTTAAAGGGAAGGTAAGTCCTAAAAGGATAAAAAGCATATTTCTAATATTGTTAAGGATACTACTCATTAACCTTTAAAATAGACTGATATTCTTCCAAATTTTCTAATAATCTTAATGCTTCCTCAATATCCTTATCGTGTTGTAATCTCTCAATTATCCTACCTTCTTGATAATAATATCTACTCACAATTTCATTTGCTAGAAATTCTTTTAATTCCTTTTTACTATTTTGAAGATCATTCTTCTTGTTAGATTTTATCTTTTCAAGAAGTAATGTAAACTCCTCTTCAATTAATTCTGAAGTACCTTCTTCATCAGTAATTTCTTTAAAAATATCTAAAGCATCTTCAGTAGAGTTAGTATATTCGTATTCTTTATCTGATAGAAAAGAAATAAAATCATCAAATATTTCATCTGTAATTTTAAAGTCTTCTGCCGCCGCTATTTCTTCATTTTTATATCTGAATTCTGTAGCAAAATCAAAAATTAATCTTTTTCTAATTATTGAAATGGTAACATCTGCAATCTCTTCATTTTTCATTTTAATATCTGGCACCACTCCCCCTCCATCTTTCACCTCTCTTCCATTTCTAGTGTAAAAAGTTGAAATTAAAGAATCAGGAACTGTTCCAACACTTCCATCTTCATTTCTATTAGAATAATCTAAAGCCTGAATACATCTACCACTTGGAATGTAATATTTAGCTACCGTAACTTTTAATTGAGAATTATACGATAGTTTTCTAGTCTGTTGAACCAATCCTTTTCCATAAGATCTCCTACCAATAATTACTCCTCTATCCAAATCTTGAATAGAACCTGAAACAATTTCGGAAGCAGAAGCAGAGTTAGAATTTATTAAAACTATTAATGGAGTTTCTAAATCTTCAGGGGATTGTCTTGCTTTATATGATTTTTCCCAGTCTTTAATCTTTCCTTTAGTTACAACAATTTCTTCTCCTTTTTCTACAAATAAATTTACAATATCAATCGATTCGTTCAAAAGTCCTCCAGGATTCGACCTTAAATCTAAAACAATTCCTTTTAATTCCTGTTGAGATTTTAAATCTGTAAGAGCATCTTTTATATCATTAGCACAATTTCTAGTGAAGGATCGTAACTTTATATAAGCAATTCCATCTTTCAGAAAACCATAATAAGGAATGCTCTTTACAGTTACTTTTTCTCTTTTAAATGTTTTAGTTAAGAGTTCTCCATCTCTTTCTAACAAGACGGTTACCTCAGTATTTGGTTGTCCTTTTAATACCGAACTTAATTCTTCTGTTGACTTTCCTTTAGCTGATTTACCATTTACTTCAACAATTTTATCTCCTGACATTAAACCTGCTTTCTGTGCAGGAAATCCTTCATAAGGTTCGCTAATAAATACATACTCTCCTCTTTTAGTAATCATAGATCCGATACCTCCATATTGCCCGGTTGTCATAAATCGATAGTCCTCAATATCCGATTCTGGAATGTAAGTAGTATAAGGATCTAATGATTCTAACATCTGGTCAATAGCAGTCTTAATTAAATCTCCTGAATTCACTTCATCCACATAAAATAGGTCTAACTCTTTATAAAGATCTGTAAATATTTCAATATTTTTTGATGTTTCAAAGTAGTTTGTATTTTGTGCAGAGGTAAATAATACATTTACGGAAAGTAAAAATACAAGTGCTAATTTTGTTATTAAAGATAATCTTTTATTTGTCATAATTATTTAATTAAGGTACTAAATCATCTCCACTACCTCCCCAAGGATGGCATCTGGAAATTCTTTTTATTGATAAAAGCCCTCCTGTAAAAGGGCCATATTTTGTTATTGCTATTTTAACGTATTCTGAACAAGTTGGTCTAAACCTACAACTTGGTGGTAAAAATGGAGATAGTACCGATTGATAGATTTTAATAATCAATAGAAATATAAACGAAAATAATTTCTTCATATTTCCTGATTTAAACGGTGTAAAATTAATTTTATTTTCTCATCTATCTTATTCATATCTTCAAAATTGGAGCTTAAACAAATAAATCCTAAATTTAACTCAAGTTTTTTATGATTTAAAATAGATTTATGAATACGATACGACTCTCTGAGTAGTCTCTTTATCTTATTTCTTTTATTAGCTAACGGAACTATCTTTTTAGGAACAGAAAATAGAACAGCAATATTATCATTCTCAGAATTTATTTTATTCCAATATACTTTTATATCTTCGTGTACAAAGGTGTTTTTCACCTCAAATAATTGTTCAATTTTTATTTTAGAACTTAGCCTTTGGTTTTTTGATAATCCATTCATATGTAAAATAAAAATACGAAAATAAAAAAAAAGGAGATGTTTAAATCTCCTTTTTTTATAAATTATTATTTTCTTTTTCTTTTATTTGCTTTAGTAATATAATCATCTAAAGCCATAGACATAGATGGGAATTTTTTATTTGGAACCTCGATATCTGCAAACAATCCTTTATCTTTTAAAGCTTTAGTAGTTGTTGGTCCGAACACAGCAATTCTTGTTTTATCCTGAATAAATTCTGGAAAATTCTCATATAAAGAAGTAATACCTGTTGGAGAGAAAAATGCTAATACATCATATTTCACATCCGACAAATCAGATAAATCAGCAGCAACGACTTTAAACATAACTGCTTTAGTATAGTCTAATCCGCTATCTTCCATTGTTTTATTAATCTGATTTTTTAATAAATCAGAACATGGTAATAAGAATTTACTGTCAGAATGCTTTGCCATTAATGGTAATAAACTAGCAAAAGTTCTCTCTCCAGTAAATACCTTTCTTTTTCTGTAAGTAATAAAGTTCTGTAAGTAATAAGAAATAGCCTCAGAGACACAGAAATATTTAGTCTGATCTGGAATTCTTAATCTTAACTTTTCCATCATTCCAAAATAATGATCCATTGCATTTTTAGAAGTAAAAATCACAGAATCATGATTCAATAAAGAGATTCTTTGCTCTCTAAATTCCATAGTGGAAAGTTCGTCAACCTGAACAAATGAACGGTAATGAAGTTTCAATTTATGCTTCTCCGCTAATGCGTGATAAGGAGTTTTATTTTCCGGTTCTGGCTGAGAAATTAAAATAGATTTTACCTTAGTTTGTCTTTCTTTCGTCATATTCTTTTCTTTTTACTCAAAAAGGATCCCTTTAAAAAGTAGTGTTAAAGGGAAAAATTCAAGGATGCAAATATATAGAAATAAATAAAAACTAGAAAGTCCGAACGACTTTATTCCAATTTTTGACATACAAAATATTTTTATGATGAAAAATAATATCATTAATCCTGAAATTATCAGAACAGAATATTCCTGTAGATCTTGAAAATAAAAGTAATAAATTATTAGTAAAGGGAAACTAAAAAGAGCAAATACCTTATCGAATAAAGTTGTAAAAAATAATGCAACAACAGAAATTTGCTTCATATTAATTAAGATTCCTAAAAACATAATTATTATATATTTTAAGAAATAATAAATAATTACAAAAATAAAAACAGAAACTAAATTAAATAATGATGATTCTACTCCAACATTTATTGTCCAAATAAAAAAAGAAATATTTAAAACCATTAGAATAGAGAAGATGTTATTCACCCTTCTTTTAAAAACATTATCATCTCTTAAGTACTGTTTTGCAGATATTTGACTAAAAGCGCTTAAAATCAATTCTTTCGAATATTTATAATAAAAAGCATACAAAAAACCAATCATCAAGAAAGAAATGGTTAAGACAAAAAATGGTATATTATGTAAAATATCAGATAGTTGTATCCACTTCATTATAAAAAATTAGAATACAAAGATACTGATTAGAGATTATTCAATACTTTTGCAGAGATAAAAATTTAAAAAATAATTATGTCACAAGATTTATACCAAGCTCCTGATTATTTCCTAATGGATGAACTCCTAACAGAAGAACATAAATTAATTAGAGATGCTGCCAGAGAATGGGTAAAAAGAGAAGTTTCTCCTATTATTGAAGAAGCTTGTCAAAAAGCCGAATTTCCAAAACAAATTATAAAAGGACTAGGTGAAATTGGTGGTTTTGGACCCTACATTCCAGTAGAATATGGTGGAGCTGGACTTGACCAAATTTCTTATGGGCTAATAATGCAAGAATTAGAAAGAGGAGATAGTGGAATTCGTTCTACCTCATCCGTTCAATCGTCATTAGTAATGTATCCCATTTGGAAATACGGAAGTGAAGAACAAAAAATGAAGTTTTTACCAAAATTAGCAACTGGAGAATTTATTGGTTGTTTTGGGCTTACTGAGCCTGATCATGGGTCAAATCCTGGAGGAATGGTAACCAATATAAAAGATATGGGTGACCATTATATATTAAATGGTGCTAAAATGTGGATTTCAAATTCACCTTTTGCGGATGTTGCGGTAGTTTGGGCAAAAAATGAGGAAGGAAGAATTAAAGGTGTATTAGTAGAAAGAGGAATGGAAGGATTTTCTACACCTGAAACACATAATAAATGGAGTTTAAGGGCTTCAGCAACAGGAGAGTTAGTTTTTAATAATGTGAAAATTCCTAAAGATAATATTTTACCAAATAAGGATGGATTAGGAGCTCCACTAGGATGTTTAGATTCTGCTAGATACGGAATTGCTTGGGGAACAATTGGTACAGCAATGGATTGTTATGATACTGCTTTAAGATACGCAAAACAAAGAATTCAATTCGGAAAACCAATTGCTTCTTTTCAATTACAACAAAAAAAATTGGCTGAAATGATTACTGAAATCACAAAAGCGCAACTTTTAACTTGGCGTTTGGGGGTGCTTAAGAATTCAGGTAGGGCAACTACTGCGCAAATTTCTATGTGTAAGCGTAACAATGTAGATATGGCACTAAATATTGCTAGACAATCAAGACAGATTTTAGGTGCTATGGGAATTACAGGAGAATATTCTATCATGAGACATATGATGAATTTAGAATCAGTAATTACTTATGAAGGAACACACGATATTCACTTGTTGATTACAGGAATGGATATTACAGGTGAAAACGCTTTTAAATAGGATGAAAAATACATTTAGAATTATTGCATTCACTGAAGGAATTTCTTATTTACTTCTTCTTTATGTGTCAGATCCTTTAAAATATTGGGGTAGAAATGATGATCTTGTAAGTTCATTAGGCATGATGCATGGATTGCTATTTATAGCATATATAATACTATCTTTTTTCATGAAAAGGAAAGAAGAATGGAGTGTAAAAGATTTAAGTATTGTCACTATAGCCTCTCTTATTCCTTTTGGAACATTTTATATAGACTGGAAATATTTAAAAAATAAAAATTAGAAATGGACTTTAGGGTCCGTTTTTTTAATGCTTCAACAACTTAGCAGCCTCCAACAATTCCTTGTACCAAGCTTTGCCATATTTTCGGATTAAGGGTTCTTTTAAAAAGGCATAAACCGGAACTTCTAATTTGCTACCACATTCGCATGCGGGCTTACAAATTTTTATCTCTTCATAATTTACGGCATCAAAATCACGGTATTCTTTTATGCGTATTGGAAATAAATGGCACGAAATTGGTTTCTTAAAATCGACTTTACCATCATAATATGCCTTTTCAATAGAGCATTTTGAAATGCCTTTTTCATCTATTACAAAAGCACATTCTCTATTATTTACAAGAGGAGTAGTCAAATCACCATCTGCATCATATACAGCAACTCCCTGATTTTCTATTTCTGTAATTCCCTCCGCTCTCATATAAGGTTTTACTTTTTCGTAAATATCATCTAATATTTTCTCTTCCCCAACAAGTAGTGGAGCCCCTGAATCCCCCTCCACACAACAAGCTCCTTTGCAGGCATTTAAATCACATACAAAGTGTTTTTCAAACACATCTAAAGAAATAATTTTATCGTCTACTTGAATCATAGAACAAAACTACACAAATAATATTTTGATTTACTATTTTTGCGACATGGCAAATTATGAAGATATCTTTAAAAAAGTAGTATCCCACGCAAAAGAGTATGGTTATGTATTTCAATCCTCTGAGATTTACGATGGTCTGGCAGCCGCTTACGATTATGGTCCGAATGGAGTAGAATTGAAAAATAATATTAAAAACTATTGGTGGAAATCAATGGTAAATATGCACGAAAATATTGTAGGATTAGATTCCTCTATTTTCATGCATCCTACTACTTGGAAAGCTTCCGGACATATTGATGCCTTTAACGACCCTTTAATTGATAATAAGGATTCTAAAAAAAGATACCGTGCAGATGTATTAATTGAAGATCATATTGCCAAGATTGAAGCTAAAATTGAGAAAGATTGTGTGAAAGCTGCCAAGCGATTTGGAGATGATTTTAACAAAGATGAATTTGTGACTACTAATGGTAGAATTTTGGATAGACAAAAACAAATTGATGCCATAAATGAAAAAATGAACACTTCTCTTTCATCTGGAGATTTGGAGGGAGTGAAAGCGCTAATTGAAGAGTTAGACATTAAATGCCCAGTTTCAGGAACGAATAATTGGACAGATGTCCGTCAGTTTAATTTGATGTTTAAAACCCAAATGGGAGCTACTGCTGATGGTTCCTCTGATTTGTATCTACGACCAGAAACAGCACAAGGAATTTTTGTAAATTTCTTAAATGTACAGAAAACGGCTCGTATGAAAATTCCCTTTGGAATTGCTCAAATTGGTAAAGCCTTCCGTAATGAAATTGTAGCGCGTCAGTTTATTTTCCGAATGAGGGAATTCGAACAAATGGAAATGCAATTTTTTGTTCGCCCAGGAGAGGAAATGAAATGGTATGAATACTGGAAGGAATCCCGAATGAAATGGCACAATTCATTAGGTATGGGAAAAGAAGATTATCGTTTTCATGATCATGAAAATTTAGCGCATTACGCCAATGCTGCTACCGATATTGAATTCAAATTCCCATTCGGATTTAAAGAATTAGAGGGGATTCATTCTCGTACTGATTTTGACTTAAAAGCACATCAAGAACATTCTGGGAAAAAGTTACAATATTTTGATCCTGAATTAGGAGAAAGTTATGTGCCTTATGTAGTAGAAACTTCTATTGGTTTGGATAGAATGTTCCTTACCGTATTGAGTCATTCTTTCCGGGAAGAAAAATTGGAAAATGGAGAAACTAGAGTAATATTAAAAATTCCTGCCCTTTTATCTCCAATAAAAGCGGCTATCTTACCACTTACCAAAAAAGATGGCATGCCAGAAAAAGCAAGAGAAATAATGAAAATGTTACAACTTGATTTCAGTTGTCAATATGAAGAAAAAGATTCTATCGGAAAAAGATACAGAAGACAAGATGCGATTGGAACTCCTTATTGTATTACTGTCGACCACCAAACTTTAGAGGATAATACGGTTACTTTAAGAGATAGAGATACTATGAAGCAAGAAAGAGTTTCAGTTGAAAAACTGCACTCTATAATTGCAGAAAAAGTAAATATTTCTAAATATTTGGCTTAATTTTCTGCCTGACTAGTCACTGAAATTTTATCGAAAGAAGCGTCAATTGGGGGTAATACTTTTTCCACTTCTACTTTTACTTTTTGAACTTTATTTAAAGGTAAAATGGCATCAACAATTCTTTTTGCAGGAACTTCAATCATATCCGCTCGAATTGCCATTTGCTCTTTTACAATTTCTATGATTTTCACATAATCAACTGTGTGGTTCAAGTCATCTGTTTTTTCAACTTCTGATGTGTCCACTTTTACCCAAACATTTATTACAAAATGTCCACCCAAAACCGCTTCTTCTGACAAATGACCATGATACCCAAAAACTCGAATGCCCTCTACTGTAATTAATCCCATTAGTTAATTTTTTCTAATGCGGTTTCCATTCTTTTTAATGTTTCTTCTTTTCCTAAAAGAGAAGCAATATCAAATAAAGAAGGTCCCATTCCTGATCCTGTTAAAGAAACTCTAAAAGCAGGTAATAATTTACCCATTCCTAGTTCATTTTCTTCCAAGTATATTTTAAATTCTATCTCAATACTCTCAGAGGAGAAATCAGATAATTCAGATAATCTGTCTTTTAATTCCGATACATATTTTGGAGTATCTTCTTTCCACTTTTTACGGATTGTTTTCTCATCATAATTAGTAGGTGCTGAAAAATAATAGGTTCCTTCTTCCCACATATCTTTTACAAAAGTGGCTCTTTCTTTTAATTGCTCACAAACAGTTTCCACAAAACTATCTTCCGCCTCAACCCCATTTTCTTTCAAGATGATTTGTAAATCTTGTGCTAATTCTTCTTTGGATTTTGCTCTCAAATATTGCTGATTGAACCATCTTGTTTTATCAAAATCAAACTTTGATCCTGCCTTCCCTACTCTCTCTAAACTAAATGATTCTATCAATCCTTGCATAGAAAAAATCTCTTGTGTAGTTCCTGGGTTCCACCCTAAAAAGGAAAGCATATTTATAAATGCTTCTATAATGTACCCCTCTTCTCTATATCCAGAACTTGTTTCTTTTGTTTCTGGGTTCGTCCACTCAGTTGGAAAAACCGGAAATCCTAATCTGTCCCCATCTCTTTTACTTAATTTACCATTTCCATCTGGTTTTAAGATAAGTGGTAAATGCGCAAACTGTGGTATTTCATCTTCCCATCCTAAATATCTGTATAATAAAACATGTAAAGGTGCAGATGGTAACCACTCCTCCCCTCTTATCACATGCGAAATTTTCATTAGATAATCATCTACAACATTTGCCAAATGATAAGTTGGCATCCCATCCGATTTGAAGATAACTTTATCGTCCATATTATTGGTATTTACTACTACCCAACCTCTTATAATGTCATTTAGTTTTACCTCCTCATTTCTAGGCATTTTTATACGGATAACATAATCTTCTCCCGCTTCCATTCTTTTTTGCACTTCATCTTCTGATAAAGCCAAAGAATTTTTCATAGTAGTACGAGTAACAGCATTGTATTGTGGAGAAGGAGCTCCTGCTGCTTTCATTCTCTCTCTCATTGTAGTAAGCTCTTCTGAAGTATCAAAAGCATAATAAGCAAAACCATCTTTTACCAATTGCTCGGCATAAGGCAAGTACAGTTCTTTTCTTTCAGATTGCTTGTAAGGACCAAATTCTCCCCCACTTACAACTGATTCATCAAACTCTATTCCACACCATTTTAAGGAATCAATAATATATTGTTCCGAACCTTCAACAAAACGAGCTTGATCGGTATCTTCAATACGCAAAATCATTTTTCCTCCTTTGTTTTTAGCAAAAAGATAGTTGTATAAAGCGGTTCTTACTCCTCCAATATGTAGTGGTCCTGTCGGGCTTGGCGCAAATCTTACTCTTACTTCTGACATCATTATTTATTTTTTCGTTGGCAAAGATAATACTTACAAAAGTATTCGTTTATATTTAACGGATTTAAAATTGTATTTTAGCAAATTATATGAATAAAGAAGTTGGAAATATATTATTAGATAAACTAAATCAGTTTATAAGTAAATATTACAGAAATAAGATTTTAAAAGGTCTGATTTTCGTAATTTCTGCATTACTTATATTTTTTATATTATTTTCTGTTTTGGAATATTTCTCTAGATATAGTTCTACTACTAGAAGTATAATATTTTGGAGTTATATACTATTAAACTTTATAGTTTTAGTAATATATATTATTATCCCCCTGTTTAATTTACTGAAAATTGGAAACAGATTAAATTACAAACAAGCTGCAGTTATTATCGGGAAATATTTTCCAGAAATTGATGATAAAATTCTGAATATACTTCAATTAGATGAAAATAATAACGACAATAACAATCTAACAGAAGCAAGTATTATTCAGAAAACAAATAATATTAAAGTATTCAATTTTAGAAATGCTATAGATTTAAAAGAAAATAAGAAATACCTAAAATGGATTTTAACCCCAATAATACTTCTCATAATTTTTATATTTTCTGGTAATACAAATATAATAACCGAAAGTTCCGCTAGAATTATTGACCATAACACAGAGTACATACCACAAGCACCTTTTCGTTTTATTGTTGAAAATGAAAAACTAGAAGTGGTTCAGCATGAAAACTTTAAACTGGAGGTGAAAATAGAAGGAGAAAAAATTCCTTCTAATGTATATATTGAAATAGAGGGTAATAAATTTAATCTAGCCAAGGATAATTTATCCGAATTTCACTTCTTGTTTAGTAATGTAGTAGAGAACACAAGTTTTAAATTCCATGCAGAAGGATTTAACTCTGAGGAATACCATTTAGTGTCTTTATTAAAACCAACAGTACTAGAATTTAAAACAAGATTAAAGTATCCATCCTACACAAAAATACAAGATAAAACTATCCAAAATATTGGAGATTTCACACTTCCTGAGGGAACAACTGTAAATTGGGAGTTTAAACTACAAAACACCGATAGTCTCATTTTTAGATATAATGAGAATTCAGATAATTATAATACAATAAATAATACTGTTAATGTACAAAAAGAAATTTTGAGTAATACAAACTATTCTATTTCAACAAAAAATAGAGATGTTACTACAAAGAAAACTTTTTACTCCATCTCTGTAATAAAAGATGAGTTTCCTAAAATAAATCTAGAGGTTAAACTAGATAGCGTCTCTAATCATATGTATTTTAAGGGTGATATTTCTGATGATTACCAGTTAAAAATACTATACTTTAATTATGAAGTTAAAACAGAGGATAGTATCTATACTAAACAGGAAAATATAACTATCAACCAATTATCTAAAGAAAGTTACTATCACTTCTTAGATTTAAACTCTCTTAATTTATCTCCATCAGATGAGATAAAATTCTATTTTGAAATTTGGGATAATGATGGAATAAACGGAAGTAAATCAAGTAAAACTACCAATTTTAGCTATAACGAGCCCTCTAAAGAAGATTTAACCATAAAGAGAAATGCTGAGAATGAAAAAATAAAGAAAAACATAGATAACACAATAAAACTAGCAGAAGAAATACAAGAAGATATTAAAAATTTAAAGAGAGATTTAATAGATAAAAAAGAACTTGGATGGGAGGAAAAGAAGAAAGCGGAGGATATAATAAAAAAACAAAAAGAACTAGAGAAACAAATAAAAGAAAACAATAAAAGAAACAACAAAAACAACAAAATACAAGAGAAAATAAATTCTTCAATATTAGAAAAACAAAAGAAATTAGAACAATTAATGGAAAAGGTTTTAGATGAAGAAAGTAAGAAACTTTTTAAAGATCTGCAGAAATTATTAGAGGAGATGAATAAAGAAAAAATGAAAGAAGTTCTGGATAAAATGGAAAAAGATAATACTGATCTGGAAAAGGAATTAGACAGGAATCTGGAAATATATAAAGAATTAGAATTTGAACAGAAACTAGAAGAAACTATCAATAAAATTGATAAATTAAAAGAAAAACAGAAGAAGTTAAAAAAGAAAACAGAAGAGAAGGAATCTAAAACAGAGGATCTTATTAAAGAACAAGAGAAACTGCAAGAAGATCTAGATAAATTAAAAGAAGATTTAAAAAAATTAGAAGAACAAAATAAAGAATTAGAAAAGAAAAAAGATCTTCCTGATTTAAAAAAAGAGGAAGAAAAAGCTTCTGAAAAAATGGAGGAAAGTAAAAATGCATTGAAGAAAAAGAAAAAGAAGAAATCAGCAAAAGAACAAGAGGAAAGCATTGAAGAATTAGAAGAAATGTCTGAAAAAATGAAAAGCTTACAGAGTTCAGAATCTGAAAGTAAACCTATTGAAGACATGGAAACTCTTAGACAGATATTAGAAAACTTAATTACCCTTTCTTTTAATCAAGAGGAATTAATAAGTAAAATAAGTGACCTTCCAAGTAACAGTAATAGTATTATAAGTTACATACAGAAACAAAAAAAACTATCTGATGATTCTCAAATTATTGAAGATTCTCTTCTAGCACTAAGTAAAAGAGTAATTCAAATAGAGTCCATAATAAATAAGGAAATTAACTCTATAAACTTTAATATAGAAAAATCTATTTCATTTTTTGAAGAAAGAAAAATAAACTTAGGAGTATCTAAACAACAATTTGTAATGACCTCAGTGAACAATTTATCCTTACTTTTATCAGAAACACTGAAACAAATGCAGATGGATTTAGCAAACAAAAAACCAGGAACCAAACAATGTAACAAACCAGGAAGTGGAACAAAACCATCTTTAAAAGAACTTAAGAAAATGCAAGAGAAACTTAAGAAAAAAATGAAAGAGCAAAAGGGAAAGAAAGGGGAAAAAGGAAAAAAGGGAAAGAAAAATGGAAAAGAACCATCTTCTGAAGGAAATAGCAAAGCATTAATGCTTCTAGCACAACAACAACAAAAAATAAGGCAAAGACTACAGGAACTAAGAGATGAAATAGGTATAAATGGTGAAAAAGGGAATATAGACAGGATACTAGAAAAGATGGAAGAAAATGAAACAGATATTTTAAACAATAATATTACAAATGAAACACTTTTAAGACAAGAGGAAATACTTAGTAAACTCTTAGAAGCAGAAGAAGCTCAAAGAGAAAAAGGGGAGGAAGAAAAAAGAGAGTCAATAGAATGGAATTATGAAATAGAAAATAGTAATTCGAACTATTTAGAATATATTAACAAGAAGAAAGAACAAGAGGAACTTTTAAAGACAACTCCAATTCAATTGAATCCTTTTTATAAAGAGAAGGTAAACCAATATTTTAATGATTTAACAGATGAAAAAAGATGATAGAGTATCATTATGAGAACGATTTCATATTAAAAGATTCTAATAAAATTAGAATTTGGATAGAAGATGTAATTAAAAAAGAAAAAAGGACAGTAGGAGATATAACTTACATATTTTGTGATGATGATTATCTACTAGATAGAAATAAAGAATTTTTAGATCACAATACACTAACCGATATCATTACTTTCAACTATTGTATTGATAATAATATATCTTCTGATATAATGATAAGTATCGATAGGGTTAAAGAAAATTCTACTACTTTTGAAAATTCATTTAATGAGGAGTTAAAAAGAGTAATGATACACGGTATACTGCACTTAATTGGGTATAACGACAAGTCAGATAAAGAAAAGGAACTAATGAGGGAAAAAGAAAATTTTTATTTAAACATTTTTTATATTTAACTGATTATCAGTTATTTGAAATATGTTTCATGTGGAACAATTATGATTTTAGAAGAAAAATATGATGTAATAGTAGTTGGTGGTGGACACGCTGGTTGTGAAGCCGCTCACGCCTCTGCAAAGCTCGGGTCAAAAACACTATTAGTAACTCAAAACCTGGAGACAATAGCTAGAATGTCTTGTAACCCAGCAATGGGAGGGATAGCAAAGGGTCAAATAGTAAGAGAAATCGATGCATTAGGTGGAGTTTCTGGTATTGTAACAGACGAATCTTCCATACAATTCAGAATGCTTAACAGATCAAAAGGTCCTGCCATGTGGAGTCCAAGATCTCAATGTGATAGAAAAGTTTTTGAACAAAAATGGAGAGAGAAATTAGAAGCAAACAAAAATGTTGATTTCTGGCAAGATACGGTTTATGAACTATTAATTAAGGAAGGTAAATTGATGGGAATCATTACAAAAATGGGTATAGAAATACACGGTAAATCTGTAATACTATGCAACGGAACCTTTATGAATGGACTAATCCATTTAGGAGAAAAAAACTATGAAGGAGGAAGAGCTGGTGAAGCAAACTCAAGGGGGATTACAAAACAACTAATAGATTTAGGCTTTAAAAGTGGGAGAATGAAAACAGGAACACCGCCAAGGTTAGACGGAAGAAGTATTGACTACAGTAAAACAGAAGAACAAAAAGGAGATAAGGAAGCCGAAAAATTTTCTTATACAGATACCAAAATCCTAAAAAAACAACACAGCTGTTTCATAACCTACACCTCAAATGAGGTTCATGATATTCTAAAGGAAGGTTTTGATAAATCACCAATGTTTACAGGTAGAATTAAAGGGTTAGGGCCACGATACTGCCCATCAATAGAAGATAAAATAGAAAGATTTTCTGACAAGAATAGACACCAAATATTTATAGAACCTGAAGGAGTCAATACAGTGGAGATATATCTAAATGGATTTTCAACATCACTACCAGAAGACATACAATTAAGAGCATTAAGGAAAATTAAAGGATTAGAAAATGTAAAAATGTTTAGAGCGGGATATGCTATTGAGTACGATTACTTTCCTCCAACACAATTAAAACATACACTAGAAACTAAAATAATAGAAAACTTGTATTTTTCTGGTCAGATAAACGGAACTACAGGATATGAAGAAGCAGCTTGTCAAGGACTGGTTGCTGGTATAAACGCACATCAGAAAAATAATAATAAAGAAGAGTTTATATTAAATAGATCAGAAGCTTATATAGGTGTACTGATAGACGACCTAATAACTAAAGGAACTGACGAACCTTACAGAATGTTCACATCAAGAGCGGAGTACAGACTTCTACTAAGACAAGACAATGCAGATATAAGACTAACTAGAAAAGGGCACGAACTAGGATTAGCGTCAAAAGAAAGAGTAGATAAGTTAAATGTTAAAATACAGAACAGTGAAATTTTAATGAATTTTCTAGAAAAACAATCTGTTAGTCCTGAAGAAATAAATTCACTTTTAGAAGAAAAGGGTAGTGCTTTGTTAAAGCAAAAAGTAAAAATAAAAAGTATAGTATCAAGACCTCATATTTGGATGGAAGACTTGATGAAAATAAAAAGTTTACAATCATTTGTAAATGAAAACAACATAGGAAGAGACTCTATTACTCAAACTGAAATTGAAATAAAATATACCGGATATATCAATAAAGAAAAGGTGGCGGCATCCAAACTAATAAAACTTGAAAAAATAAGTATTCCTGAGAACTTTGACTACTCAAAATTAAACTCTATATCAAGTGAAGCTAGAGAGAAATTTAATAAAATAAAACCAAAAACGATAGGACAAGCATCAAGAATAAGTGGAGTATCACCTGCAGATATCAATATCTTACTAATCTATATAGGGAGGTAAAATGAAGACAATAAAACAATGCCCTATATGTAAAAAAATAGATTTTAAAGAACATATTAATAGTATAGACTACTCTGTAAGTAAGGAAGAATTTACTATTATAAAATGCATTAATTGCGATTTCCATTTCACAAACCCACGACCTGCAGATAGTGAGCTAGGTAAATATTATATTTCTGATCATTATATCTCACACAACAATACAAGTAAAAACTTATTTGAAAAAACATATAAATTTATAAGAAATATTGCAATTAAAGGAAAATACAAATTAGTTACATCTTACTTTAAAACAGGATCTATCTTAGATATTGGTTGCGGAACAGGAGAATTTTTAAATACTTTTAAAATAAATAATTGGATAACTAAAGGAATCGAACCAAGCGATATCGCAAGAAAACAAGCAGTAGAAAATCTAGGACTAGATGTAGATGAATCTACTGATTTAAAGAATGTTAAAGGAGAGTTTGATGTAATAACTATGTGGCATGTTTTAGAACATGTTACTGAACTAAATGAAACTATAGAGCAATTAAATAGATTAACAACAAAAACAGGAAAAGTAATTATTGCAGTTCCTAATCACAAAAGTTACGACTCATCATTTTACAAAAAATACTGGGCCGCTTACGATTTACCAATACATTTATATCATTTTTCTAAAGAAACTATTAAAATAATTTTTGAAAATCATGGATTTAGTTTGATAAAAACAAAAGGAATGAAATTTGACACCTTTTATGTTTCTATACTAAGTGAAGAACACAAAAGCGAAAAGAAGAATTTCATTAAAGCTACTTGCGTTGGATTAATTTCTAATCTATATGGACTTTTTACAAAAAGAGGATATTCTAGCAGTATTTATGTGTTTGAAAAGTTAAAATAACTAATTTAAGACAGTTTAAGGTAATTTTAAAAAAAAGATCGGTATTATCATCTAAAAGTAATTATCCTCAAAAATGGCATTCGTTTTATCGGATTGAAAACAAACGATTTAGAATAATTTATTGGAAATATTTAAAAAAAATGTATTTTTGGAAAAATTATCAATTATGAAAAATTTATTTATTTTAATATTTCTGTTAAACTCTACTCTAATAAAATCACAATGCTTAAATGCTGACAGCTTATTCACAAATACTATAACACACGAAAACGCAATTGCAAATTGGACTAGTGCTGCAAGTGCTCATCATTATATTATACATTACAGAGTATTAGGAACTCAAAATTGGAGTAATTTAGCAAATATTGATTCTACTATGAATTCAAGATTAATCCCATTACTACAACCTCTTACTTCTTACGAGTGGGAAATACTAACATTTTGCGACTCTGTTAATCAACCAAATTCTGGATGGTCCTATACAGACACCTTTACAACAATACAATTTACACCAACACCATTCGCCCCCTCGATTATTACTATTATAGGAAATACAAACTGCAACCAAAATACCTCTTTTTCAATTATAGCCTCTCAGCAACAAGACGAACCAGATATTTCAACTACTATTTTCACATCTGATAGAGGACACTTTGAGATAAACACTCTCAATTCTGGAGACAATGTAGGAAACGCTTCATATAGTAGTAGTTTTCTTAATTTTAACACAGATTTAGTAGTAGATTTTACAATGGGAAGTAATTATGCTAAAATAAATTTAATAGATTCTACTTCTTCAACAGTTGGTTTTTTTGTTATTGAGAATTTATCTAGCGGAATAAAAGTAACCTCTTACGGACCAATTGATGCAAACAATTACACAAACGGATACATCAGTCAGATAAATTTTACTGATCTATTTGTAAACCCAAACTATGAAGGAGACATAGTTTTTACAGCAGATATAAGTTCCGAATTAGGAGATAATGTAATGGAGATAGATAGTAGTATTTATATTAGTTGCACAAATACAAATATTGAAAACAGTAACACTAAAAGAGAATTAATAAAAATTACAGATATATTAGGTAGAGAAACGAAAGAAGGAGAAAGTAATATTCTTTTCTATATCTACTCTAACGGAACAATTAAGAAAAAAATAATTTTAAAATAGTTAGACTTACGCTAATAATTTCGAACTTTTTTTAAAATAAATTTTTCATCTAATTCTAACTAAATAATTATAAAATACTATGGTTACAAAAATTATTGTTTTAGGAATTTATGTCGCTATTCTATTTATAATTGGAATACTCGCTTCTAACAGAGTCAAAAGTATGAGCGATTATTATTTAGGGGGCAAAAAAATGGGTTTTTGGGCTGTTGCTTTTTCTGCTAGAGCAACTGGTGAATCAGGTTGGCTATTAATTGGCCTAACAGGAATGGGAGCAATGGCAGGCTATTCTGGCTATTGGGTAGTTGTTGGTGAATTACTAGGAGTTTATATTTCATGGCAATTTATGGCTAAGCGATTTAAAAGGTGGTCTGACAAATATAAATCTATTACCATACCAGACTATCTTCAAAGTCATTTTAAATCGTCTACTAACACACTTAGGATTATCTCAGCATCTTCACTTGTAGTTTTTGTTATCATTTATGTCGCATCTCAAATGGATGTAACTGGAATTGCATTTGAATCAATGCTAAATATTGACTATCGAATAGGCGCTCTAATTGGATTCTGCATTGTTCTACTTTATATTTTTTTTGGGGGATTTGTAGCTGCGGTTTGGTCAGATATGTTTCAAGGTATTTTAATGTTCTTTGGTTTGGTATTACTACCAATAGTTGTTTGGTTTTCAATGGATCATGGAGCTGGAATTACTGAAGGATTAAACGCTATTGACCCCACGCTAACTCAAATAATGGGAAGAAGTGATGACGGATGGATGAACTTATTTACAATTCTTGGTTTCTCAATGATTGGATTGGGTTTTTTAGGATCTCCACAAGTTTATGTTCGTTTTATGTCCATTAAAAGTGAAAAAGAAATTGACAAAGGAAAGTGGGTTGCCTTACTTTTTACACTTCTAACCGATGCTGCAGCAGTAACAATTGGTATTCTTGCTCGTATTTTATATACAAAACAAGGAGAAAACCCTGAATTAATATTAGGTACTGGTGGGGAAAATGTTTTAAGTATAATTACCCACGATTTCTTACCCACAATATTAGTGGCAATATTTATTGCAATTGTACTTTCGGCTATTATGTCTACAATTGATTCCCTTCTTATTCTTGCTTCTAGTGCTATTACTCGCGACTTCTATCAAAAAATATTCAGGCCTGATTTAAAAGATGAGGATTTAACTAATTTTTCTAGGATAGTTACTGTAGGGATGGCATTGGCTGCACTGGGGATTGCCAGTTTATTATACTATTTGTATCCTGAAAGACAGGTTTTTTGGATTATGATTTTTGGCTGGTCTGGAATTGCTGCAACCTTCTGCCCCGTGATTATTCTATCGCTTTTCTGGAAGGGATATTCTGAAACAGGGGCTATTGCTTCTATGATAACAGGTTTTTTTTCTGTGATATTATTCAAATTTGTATTTTCTAATATTGAAGGAATAGGTGCCTATTTGAAGGAATTAGATGTTTTAGCACCTTCTTTTGCTTTGGCAATGATTGTAGGTTATATTGTTTCAAAGATGTTCCCTCAAAAAATTTAAGATAAAGAATAAGGGTTTTAATAATGACCTTCAAATTTCACACCTAAGCGTGAAATAAAATCTAGATGGTATTAGTTCTGCATTAAGAAGAATGTATGGAACCTTTTGAATTAAATTAGAATCAAAAGAAAAGTAAAAGAAAATTTTCGAATGCATCTGTAGATATTCCTATAGATAAATTACCTTTATTCCAACCATTTATATTTTGAGATAATAATACATCATAACTTATTTCAAAATCAAACTTATCTTTAGAGAGAAAAACATATCCTCCTCCTACTCTAACTCTTTCAAAGATAAATATTCCATTAACCTCACTAGAAGTTGGAACTTTTAATTCAAAAAAAGATCTCTTATTGTAATAATACCTGGAAAATAAATGGTAATGAGAAATAAGTAAACTATCTTGTATTGGATTGAATCCTTCTTGTATATAATCAGCAATAGCAGCTTTAGAAGTAAGTCCAATGACAATATTATTATTAATAAATGAACTAATAGATAAATCAAATGAATTTTCAATGATTTTTTTAGAATCTGTCCTTTGAATAAGATCCGCTTTAATTATTACTTGAGAATAAGAAATATAAGGGATAAAAATTAGGATAAGTAGTAATTTTTTCAATTTTTAATTTTTTAGTTGAGATGAGAATATAGATGCATCTGTAGATATTCCTATTGATAAATTACCTTTATTCCAACGATTTTCATTTTGAAATAATAATACATCATAACTTATTTCAAAATCAAAATTATCTTTAGAGAGAAAAACATATCCTCCTCCTACCCTAACTCTTTCAACGACAAATATACCACCTTTAGTAGTAGCTGGAACTTTACATTCAAAAAAAGATCTCTTATTATAATAATACCTGGAAAATAAATGGTAATGAGATTGAAATAAACTATCTTGTATTGGATCGAATCCTTCTTGTATATAATCAGCAAAAGCATCTTCAGAAGTAAGTCCCATGACAATATTATTATTAATAAATGAACTAATAGATAAATCAAATGAATTTTCAATGATTTTTTTAGAATCTGTCCTTTGAATAAGATCCGCTTTAATTATTACTTGAGAATAAGAAATATAAGGAATAACACATAGGATAAGGAGTAGTTTTTTCATAAGTCGAATTTTTATTATAAATTATTTTTCAAGTATTAATTTTTTAGTTGAGATTCCATATGTAGTACTTAATTGTAGAATATAAATTGCATTAGAATATGATGTCATATCTATAGTTCTATTGTAATCTCCACTAAACTCTGTAAGTGTTTCGTGAAATATTTCTTTACCTATTATACTATATATTCTTAAATCAATATCTTGCTTAGTATCACTATTGAACACAATATTAAATACATCACTTGTAGGATTCGGATATACTATAAGTTCATTTATATTTAATTCTTCAATAGAGGTTGGATTAAAAACAATAGATTGTAAATCAATATCACCTAATTCAGAATTTATAGTTGATGTAAATACCAAAGGAACACATGGATTAACAAATAAATTATCAAATGTAATTGAATTCATATTTCCTTGTGTATAATTATTACCGTCAGGAACAGTCTGAGAAAATATCTCTATTCCTCCATTGGGAGAATTTGTAATAGCAAAACTGCCCAAGCATCCATTTGCCCAAGAACAAGCAGTAATTATTGCTTGATCTATTGAAATGATACTACTAACAACCAAAAAGGTATTAATTGATATATTACCACCTGCTGCCATTAGATACGCAGTTCCAATTGTATCTCCTACACTTAAAGAAACGATATTAAAGTATCCTGCATTTGACTGAAATAAAGCTGTTGACATATCAACTTCTAAAGAATCCTGACTAACTGTTATTGTTAAACTAGATAAACTATCACAATAAACATTTGATAAAGTTACATCTATAGTTGGAGAAAAATTGTTCCCGTAATATACACTAACTGAGTCAGTACAATTATTTGCATCAATAACCACAAAACTATAGTATCCAGGATTATTTAAATTAACAGAAATAGGACCTCCAGAAGCATTAGTGCTAGATAAAATAAATCCAGTTGGCCCATAGAACTCATAAATATATGGTGAAGTACCTCCAAAAACAGAGGCAGTAAAATTAGTTGTGTCTAATAAAATATTAGATACTAAACTATCAGGTTGAATTATTAACACTGAATCAATTAAAGAACAATTATTAGAATCAGAAACTGTTAAAGTGTAAATACCAGCGACAATACTTGAAATTGATTGTGTCGTATTATTTGTATTCCACAGAAATAAGTATGGTGGGGTTCCCCCTGTTTGATTTGTTGTAATATTACCATCACTTAACCCATTACATGTAACTGAAGAGCTAATTATATTATTTACTAATATATTAGGCTGACTAATTTGAAAAGAGTCTGTAATAATACAATTATTCTGGTCAATTACAGATAAAGTATACGTACCTACTCCTATATTTTGAATGCTTTGAGATGTATCACCTGTATTCCATAAATACTGAAATGGTAAAAACCCTCCATTAGTGGAGATATCAATATACGCATCGTTAAATCCATAGCAACTAGCATCAGAAATAAGACTTTGTAATGTTAATAAAATTGGTTCTGATATTACAAATGATTGATTGGTACTACATCCAAATGCATCTATTGCATTTAAAGTATATGTTCCCGAATTTAAATTGTATAAGTCTTGCGAAGTGTCACCAGTGTTCCAATTATAAAATAACACTGAATTAGAAGAAATATCGATTGATCCATTGCTACCTCCATTACAAGAGACATTTGTTGTATTACTATTTAAATTCAATAACACAGGTCCATTAATATCAAATGTGTCAATCGTTTCACATAAAGTTGAATCAATAACTCTTAATAAGTATGTACCTACATATAAAGAATCTGGATTAACATTAATTCCGTTGATGTCAGTCCAATACTTAGTATAAGGCGGGGTTCCTCCAAACGGAACAGAATTAGCAATTCCATCATTTATATTACAAGTAGCGTTTATAGTAGAGAGACCCGTTTTTAAATTATTACAAGGCGGAAAAACTAAAATTGAAATAACTTGCGATGTATTTTCTATAGCGGGAGCAGGACAGAAATCATCTGAAACCTTAATTACAAAAGAATATATACTTGGTCCTTGAACATTACATCCATTAGTTAATTGATTACAATCGGTAATCCAGTTAAACTCGCCTCCACCTTGACCACCACTTGAAATAAATGGTGGAGTATTTCCTGTAGAAATATCTTCAAAAGTTGCACAAGGAGGATTTATACAAGGCTGATTATTGTTGTAATCATAAAATTGGCCTCCTGAAACCTCAAATAATAAATCTTGTCTAGATCCATTCGGATAAAAGTCGTAATCATTTGCTATAAAATCAAATGAAACAGTATCTCCGCAATGAATCATTGTGTCCCATTGATATTGCGGAGTAAGATTTGGGTAGTAAAATGGAGCTTGAACATTTGGACGTACATTACATAAGGTATCCGCTCCTATATTTCCATTGGTTGTATCTCCTAGATTGCAAATTGGAGAAGTAACAACAACTTGAATTTCTCTAAAAACTTCTGAAATTAATTGTCCACATCTAAATGATGATACTTTAGTACATGTAACAAAATTACCCTGTAAGCTTGCAGGATATGAAGTTCTACCAGAATTTTGGTTCATAGTAATTGCATTAATAGGCATAGTATATGAATATGGGGCAGAAAACGGAATTGATGTAGCATTAGGATTTAAATAATCATATCCTGTTTCATCTAAAGGAGGTGCGAATTCATAAGCAATGGAATCTAACTCAACATCATAAGCGTTGTGACTATAAGTAAATCCATTAAATATCGATAATGAATCATAACCATTATAGGTTTCAATAATTGTACGTGGCTTCTCATAAAAAACAGGGGAATTATCGAAACAATTATTATTATTTGGCCAAACAACACCCGATGAGTCAGTATAAGGATACATAGCGGTCCTCAATGTAAATCCATAATTATTTGGATTAGTAATATTAATAATTGCACCATTTCTACAACAGTCTGACCAAGTAAAATGCCATCCATCCTGATCTGGAACTCCTAATATCCTTATTGTATCTGATCGATATACATGTTCTTCAACTGCCCCTATGCCGTTTCCTGCACTAGCCTGATTACTACCTCCACAACTATACATTATATTGTTTCCATCTAATGTATTACAAGAAGGCGAAATATCGTTTGATTCAATATAATTTAATGTTATAGTTTGAAGTAGTGGATTGTTATGAACATTAAGAAAGGTTGAGGTGTCTATAGGTATACCTCCACAATCTCTGTAAATAACAACATTAAACACATAGAATCCTTCATTTGGACCACTCTTAATACATGTGTATGTTATCTCACCACCCATCAGATGGGTACTATAAATGTTTAAGCTAATAGTTGAGAAAAATAATATAATAAATAATTTTTTCATAATTTTTGTTTTACAAACATACAAAAAAAAATAAAAATAGGAAAAGTAGGAGATCCCAATAAGATTAGAGAGATGCTAAACAAAATAGAGTACCCTAATGATTACAACAATTCAATAACAAAGCTATTACCATATATTTTTGGTAAGAAAAAGACTATAGCAAACGTTCAAATTAGTGAATCAATAAGTATAGTTATAAACATTGATAAGTGAAAAAGAGAATGAAAGTGGTCTAAATACTGACCTACTAAACAATAAGACATGCAATCACTAGAATAAAAGGATTTTTAATAGTGACCTAGGAGGGATTCGAACCCCCAACCGTCAGAGCCGAAATCTGATATTCTATCCAGTTGAACTACTAGGCCATTTCTGCAAAACTACAAAAGAACTTTAGTCCTACAATTTTTGTATAAACTTAATGTTATCTAATCAATAAGTTTTAATATTGTAGTCCAATGAATAAAATAATATACTTTCTTATTTTCAATTTAATCTGCAACATTTCTAGTGGTCAGAATAGCGCTCTTTATAATTGGGAAGATCAACTTGCATATAAAAATGCAAAGTCTATTATAGAAGTAGAAAATAATATTTATTGTGCTACTGAAAATGGTCTTTTTTATTACAATAAAGATGATTATACCATAAACCGTTTAAATAAAATAAACGGGCTCTCAGATGTAGGAATCTCCTGTCTTGCGTACGATAAAGAAAATAAAATTGTGGTAATTGCTTATAACAACACAAATATTGACTTAATAAAAGATGGTAGTTTTATAAATATAACTGACATTAAATTAAAAGATATTTTTGGAGAAAAGAAAATAAATAATATTGATATAATAGATGGTACAGCATATTTATCTTGCACATTCGGATTAGTACTTTTAGACTTAAAAAAGGAGGAAATAAAAGATACTTATAAAATAGGGGAGAACGGAAATTTTGTAGGTATAAACGATTGTTATATAGACGATACTTGCATTTTTGTTGGTGCAACTGACGGAGCATATTTTGCGGATAAAAACTCAAACACTTTATTTGATTTTAATAGTTGGACTAAACACCCATCCTACGCTACTGAAGTTTCTGAAATAATTGTAAATTCTTGGGGAATGCTTTTTAACAATCAATATCCTTATGTAAAAGTAAGAAATAGCAATGGATATTACCTAGAAATATTCGGAGTAATTATTAGTATTTATCAAAATGGTAATCTTATATCAGAAATAAGTACGGATTCAAACTTTAGCAAGATACAAGATGTTTGGTTAGATAAAGACGATATTCTTTGGATAACAGATAGTGTAAATTCCCTCATGAAATATGAAAACTTTCTTTACCATTCTACTGTAAAACCAAATGGTCCTTATATTAATTCAATTGAAAATATTAAGATAATAGATGATGAAATAGTTATTCTTCATAATAGCAATGAAAATAGTGTATCTAGAAGTTCTGATAATTTTGAGTGGGAAATAATTAACTATTATAAAAACACTATCTCTATTGAAAAAATAGGAGACATGACTTTTTACGGAAGCTCTACAAGCGGATTAAGTAAAAGAACTAAAGGGATAAATGAAATAGTTAATTACACAACTGGAAACACACAAAATATTCTAGATACAAATTACAATATTAGTAATCTTATAAAAGATGAAAACAATAATTTATGGGGAACAATATCTAATTCTGGTAAGATTCTATTTGTTAAAACGGTAGACAATTATTGGACTTATTTCTGGATGCCACAACTACCCAATGATAGAGAAATAAGAGACTTAATAATAGATAATTATGGTCAGAAATGGGGATCTGTTGATGGAATTGGAATTTTTGTTTTAAATGATAACGAAACTATAGAAGACAAAACAGACGATCAGTATAAAGTAATTACCACTACTATTGGTAACGGAAACCTACCAAATAAAGAAGTGTACGCACTAGCAAATGATTTAGATGGAAACATATGGGTAGGTACCAAAGAAGGGATTTGTGTATTTTACTCTCCATCATCAGTATTTAGCGGATATAATTTTGACGCTCAGCAAATAATTGTAGAAGAAAACGGCTTTGGACAGTATTTATTAGAATCAGAAATTGTATACTCTATAGCAGTAGATAAAGCTAACAGGAAATGGATAGGCACATTAGAATCAGGAGTTTATCTATTATCTGAAGATGGTACAGAACAAATTTATCATTTTACAACTGAAAATAGCCCTTTAATTTCTAATACAATACTTGATATTGAAATCAATCACAATACAGGAGAAGTTTACATTTCTACAGATAAGGGATTAATGAGTTTTAAAAATGACGCAATTAATTCCTTTCAAAACACGGAAAAATTAGAAATAACTCCTAACCCAATAAGAGAGGATTATCATGGGGCAATAAGTATAAGGGGACTTGCTTACGAATCAGATGTGAAAATTACAGATATATCAGGAAATCTTATTTTTGAGACTACATCAAATGGAGGAATGGCAATATGGAATGGTGAAAACACAATTAAACAAAGAGTAGGTACTGGAGTATATCTAGTTTTTAGCTCTGATAAGTACGGAAAAGAAAAGTCAGTAGGAAAAATTCTATTTATTCAATAAAATGGAATCAACAAAGGGAATTGTTCTCCACTACTATAAATACTCTGAAAGTTCTGTAATAGTCAAAATATTTACAGAAGAATCTGGACTTCAGACCTATGTTTTAAAAGGGGTTAGAAATAAAAAATCAAAAAATAAGGTAAATCTTTTACAAGCGCTTAACCTAGTTAATATGGAGGCTTCTAATATTTCTAAAAGAAATATTCAATACATAAAAGAAATAAGAAGCGAAATAGCTTTAATAGAGTTGATGGGAAATATAAGCAAAAGATTCATGAGTATGTTTATTGCTGAAATTTTACTTAAAGTCCTAACAGAGTCAGAAGAAGATAAAAATATGTTTAAGTATATAGAAAATATAATCTTGTTAATAAATAAAAAGGGAGAATTAAACAAAAATTTCTCTTTAATTTTTCTCTTAAAATTAAGTAAGTATTTGGGATTCCCACCTTCTACAATAAATTCCGAAAAAGAGGTGTTCGATTTAGAGAACTCCTGTTTTACGAATCAATCTAACTATTATAATATTAGTGGGGAAAATAAAAACTATTTTGTGTCTCTACTAAAGGAGGAAGAGGAAGATATCCCACATAAAAACCGAAAAGAATTATTACAATCACTTCAAAAATACTATAAACTACATCATTATAATATAGATAAACTAAGATCGTATGAAGTAATAGAATCATTAAGAATATGAAGAAAATTTTCCTATTAAATTTACTTTTAAGTTTAGTTCAATTTAGTTACTCACAAGAAAGTACCTCTACAGATACACTAGATAATTATCTTATAAAAAACAATCTTCTACTAAAAGAGATATCAATACACACAACTTTGAATGTAGAAGATAATAAAACACAGATTATAAGATTAGATAGAAAGGAAATCTCTAACTCACAAAGTAATAATACAGCAGAACTTTTAGAAAAAACTACCGCAATAGTAATTCAGAAAAGTCAGAACGGGGGGGGGAGTCCTAATATTAGAGGTTTTGAAGCAAATAGGATTTTACTAATTGTAGATGGAGTAAAACTTAATAACACCATATATAGAAGTGGACATCTACAAAGTATATTAAGTGTAGATCAAAATATTATAGACAACTTAAGTGTTTTGCACGGTCCATCCTCAATATTTTATGGTAGTGGAGCTTTAGGAGGATCCATTGTAATAAATACAATTAATCCTTATTATTCTAATGAAAAGCACACTACTTTTAGTTCACAATTCGAGAGTTCTTCTAACTCATTTATCAACCACATTCACAAAATCACTAAGTTTAAAAATATTTCTAATATTATATCTCTGAGTTATAAAAAATTTGGGAACTTAACAATGGGAACTAATAGATTTCATGGATATGATAATTGGGGAACAGAAGAATTTGCAACAGAAAAGAACATACAATTATTTGGTAGTTATTCCCAAATAGATCTAAATCAGAAAACACACTTTCAATTAAATGAAAAATCTGAAATACTAATAAATAATCAATTTTCTACCAGCACTAATATTAATAGATTTGATAAATTAAATGATATTAATAATAATGAAGCTAAATATAAACATTGGTACTACGGACCTCAAAAAAGATTATTAAACTCCATAAAATACACCAATAAAAAAGAAAAATTTTATTCAGAAAAAACAGAATTGTTATTATCACATCAACAAATAATAGAGAGTAGGCACACTCAGAAAAATAGTGATAATTTTATTACAAATAGAATAGAAAATATTCATGTTTACGATTCCAAAATATCATTTAATAAGCAATATAAAAAATGGGATTTAAATTATGGAATTAGTGGAAGATATCAAAATTTAAAATCTACTGCCAATACGATTGATCAAGATAACAATATTGAGTTTGCTGCTTCTAGATATCCAGATAATGGAAGTGAAGTATTTAGTTTTTCTTCTTTTCTATTGTCAGAATATCATATTAATTCAAATATAAAATATTTTAATGCGATTCGTTTTGATAAAGAGAATTTGAGTGCTCAATTCTCAGAAAATAATCTTTTTAATTTAAATGATA
Source organism: uncultured Flavobacteriales bacterium (assembly GCA_905478555.1). Lineage (GTDB taxonomy): Bacteria > Bacteroidota > Bacteroidia > Flavobacteriales > BACL11. The sequence continues at coordinate 47,420 of CAJQIZ010000011.1, read as the reverse complement.
AAATAGAATTACAAAATTCAAATATATCTGCTAGTAGCAACCTTTCTTATTATTTAGGAGATAAAAATTTTGTTTCTTTATCAATTTATAACGCATTCCGAAATCCGAATATAGATGATATTGGAAAAGTATTCTCAAAAATAGATGGAATAGTGGTTGTGCCAAATATGAGTTTACAATCAGAAAAAATAGTATCAACTGAATTAATGTATCGACTTACAAATGAAGATAATAAGATAGAATTTTCTGTTTTTGCTACCCACTTAAAAGATGCTATATCTAAAAGAGATATAACTATTAATGACATAGACTCTATGTTATATGATGGTGAAATGATGAAAATGATAGCAAATACAAATATAAACTCAGCTAGAATGTTTGGAGTTAACTTCAATTTCTATCAAAAATTATCTCCTAAAATAGATGTTAATTTAAATAGTTCATATGTGAACGGTTGGAGCTCCGACTCACTTCCACTTGCACACATTCCACCTTTATCTATCAGAGGGGAGTTAAACTTTAAGAGTAATAAAAAATCTGAAATTACATTTTACACAAAGTATAACGCTTGGAAAAAAGTAATTAATTTTGACGCTAATGGCATAGACAATATTGAGGAAGCTACGATTGATGGCACTCCATCTTGGTATACTCTAAATTTAAGATATACAAAACAGTTAAATAAAATTAGGATATCTGTTTCTTGCGAAAACATATTAGATGCGCATTACAAAACATTTGCCTCCGGATTAAGTGCCAGTGGTAGAAACTTTATCATATCTTTGCAAACCAATTTTTAAAACCTATTTATTATGAAAAAAATAACCATTTTATCTATCACCTTAATATTTAGCACAGTATCTTTTTCTCAAATTTGGAAAGAAAATGCGTTAAATAAAAATACGAATGCTAATTTTTTTGATTTAAAAAATTCATTTGATGAGTACAGAGAAAATATAACTTACACAAAAGGAAATGGATACAAACCCTACGCGAGAACAATAGATTTTTTAGAATCAAGAGTAGATGAAAATGGTAATTTCCCTTCTTCTTCTCTTTGGAGAGAGTGGATGAAAATTAAAAATAGAAAAGGTGAATCTGCCACTTCAAACTGGAACCCACTAGGCCCTTTTGATGTTCCTATTATACAATCAAACAATAAAAAGAGAGGAAATGGTAGGGTAAATTGTATCACCTTTGATCCAGTTAATCCTGATATTTTTTGGATAGGATCTCCTGGTGGAGGTTTGTGGAAAACAATGGATGGTGGAGATACATGGAGTACCACCACAGATAACTTACCTGTTTTAGGAGTTTCAGATATATTAATAGACCCTACTAATACCGATATAATGTATCTTGCAACTGGTGATGCAGATGGTGGAGATACTTACTCGATTGGAGTTCTAAAAAGTATTGATGGTGGTATTACATGGGATACAACAGGATTAAGTTTTAATATTAATCAAGAATATGAAGTAAGTAAACTAGAAATGAACCCAAATTATACCGATAGTATTTTTGCAGTTACAGAAAATAATATCTATGTGACAGCTGATGGTGGTGTAAATTGGAATATTGTTGGAGGTAATGGGAGATGGAGAGATATTCATTATAAACCGGAAAACACTAATGTTTTATACGCTACAAAACAAACAAGCGGAACTTCAAATGTATACCGTTCTTTAGATGGAGGAGCGACATGGCAAACTTGTGCTAATGGAATATCGAATAGTAATAAAAGAAGACCTTTAATTGCAATCACACCAATTAACTCAGAGGTAGTTTACGCTTTGTTTTCTGATAACGCTTGGGGGTACCACGGTTTATATAAATCAACAGATGGAGGAGATAGTTGGAGTTTACAATCCGATACATCTAATATTTTAGGAAGAGACACAGATGGTAGTAGTACTGGGGGACAATCTTGGTACGATATGAGTTTAGCTGTTTCTACAACTGATGAGAATCATATTATTGTTGGAGGAATAAATCTTTGGGAATCCACCGACGGAGGAGTTACATGGAATATTTCTGGGAGCAGTGGGAATGGATCTAATTATTCTTACATGCACGTAGATCAACATGCAACAGAATTTAATCCCATAAACAATACTGCATACGCAGGAAATGATGGTGGGATTTATAAATATTTTAATAACTTAAATACTTGGATAGACATCAGTGATGGTTTAGAAATTTCTCAATTTTATAAATTAGGATTATCTAAAAATAGCGATTATACATTAGTAGTTGGAGCGCAAGATAACGGAACAGAAAGATTAAGTGGAACTACTTGGGATGCTATTAGAGGGTCTGACGGAATGGAATGTATAATTGACCAATATAATGATGATATCATCTATTCTACATCACAATACGGAGGATTAAGAGTAACTTATAATGGAGGAGTAGATTGGAATAATATAAAACCTGTAAGTTATGAAGGGTCTTGGGTAACACCTTATAAAATGCATCCATTAGATAATAATGTACTAGTTGCCGGTTATAATGTTGTTTATAAAAGTTCAACTGGAGGAGCTTCTTGGGATTCTATCTCTCCATCATACGGGGATTTAAAAACAATTGCTTTAGCTCCCTCAAATTTAGATTATATTTATGCTGCAACATATTCTGGATTATGGGTTACTAAAGATGATGGGCAAAATTGGAATTATATAAAAAATGGACTTCCAGGAGGAACTATATCAGATGTAACGGTTTCAAATCTGGACCCAGATAGAGTTTTTGTAACTATGTCTTCCTATAATGCAGATCAGAAGGTATATGAAAGTATAGATGGAGGGAGTAATTGGACTAATATTTCAGGTAGTATGTTGCCAAACCTACCCGTGAATTGTATCATTTTCCAAGAATACGCAAAAGATGATTTATATATTGGAACAGATATAGGAGTGTATCATAAAGATAGTACAATGAGCGAATGGCAACTTTTTAATAGCGGATTACCATTTGTAAGTGTAAGGGAATTAGAAATTCAGTATACTATAGGAAAACTAAGAGCAGCTACTTTTGGAAGGGGGGTTTGGGAAAGTGATTTAAATTCATTCCCCGCTTCTATTTCTTCAATTAATCCTTCTTTCATAGCTATTTATCCAAACCCTACAGAAGGGATGTTTACTGTAAACACTGACTATACTTTAAAAGAGGGGAGTATTCAAATCTTTAATATAACTGGCCAGTTTATATTAGAGGAGAAATTAACTAATGAAAGTAATATTATAAATTGCTCTAATTTAAAGAAAGGAATCTATATTTATAAAATAAAAATAGAAGATATAACTATAAAAACTGAGAAACTACTAATTTATTAAAGAATAGCTTCAAAAGTTCTTACATGCTTTCTTTTTCTCTCATTAGGATAAAAAACTAAACCTAATGAAATTATTATTTTATCCTCTATATATTTTGTTTTTAACACAAAAGGACCACCCATAAAACCATTTTTTAAGGTCCAAATACCCCTGTATATCCCATCACTTTCTACAACTGACATTCTGTGGTCAATTTGAACAAAACTCCCATCTATAGATCCTAAGATATACTTCTTTAGTATCGAGTCTGTTAAAGATAATACTTCTTGTTGAATATTGAACCCTGTAGGTTGAAATTCATAAACTAATATGTATTTTAATAAGTCTTGATTTTCGTTAAAAGAATGAAAGTCAGAGATAAACACTTTATCTTCCTTGTGAGAAATAGTGTATTCTGTAGGAAGAAATAAATCAATTCCGAATTGATTCTGTATGTGTTTTCTAGCTTTCGGATTATGACCTTTTTCGTAAGCGTACTTTAGGTTCTCTAACTCTTTTCTATTTATAAAATTAAATGCCTTATTACAAGATTTTCTAAATTTCTCATCTACTGAAGAACAATTTAAATACATAACAATTTGTGCTTTTGCCCATTGGTTTTTAGTATACGAATCTTTTAGATCTAAAGAAACAAAAATTATATTTTTGTGAGTTTTAAAAAACCTACTAAACTCAGAGGGATTAATTTGCACTAAATTAAAGAATTGTTCAGATTGAGGCAATCCAGATATTTCTCTTTCAAAAATATCTCTTAGTAATTCTCCAACCTCTCCTTCCCAAAATATATCATCCATTACAAGAATTATCTCATCTTGTCTTCCCGTATTCTCTGATAGTATTTTCTTCTTATTAGTAGAATCTCCACAAGAGAATAAAAATAAAAAAATAAAAATAGAAAGGTAATATTTAGTTTTCATCTGATATGTATAAAATTAATTTATCTCCAATAGAAAGATTATCGGAATGCAGTTTGTTCCATTTTTTAATCTCTGAAATACTCAACTTGTACTGTTTCGATATTTTCCCCAAATAATCTCCCTTTTTAACAATATATACTAATCGGATTTCATTAACAAGAATTTCCTTACTTTCCACCTTTAACAGGTAATCATAGAAATGATTCTCATTTACAACAATATCCATAGTAACCTCTTTTGGCAAACAAATAACATCACCTTTAGGTAGTAATTCACTTTTAAAAGAGGGGTTTAAATAATTTAATATCTCAACATCTACACAAAACATATCCGAAAGTAAATAATAAGGTACTTGTTGCTGAAAAGAGAAGGTGTCCCTTTCATTTATCTTAATGTTAGAATCGAATACCTCAATATTATGCTCTTTATAAAATGTCATAACATAAGTAAGAGCAATAAATTTAGGAACATAACCTTGTGTTTCTTTTCTCAAATGAGGTCTTAAATCCCAATAATCAGAAAGTTCAGTTTTAGCCATTACTCTTTTTAAATATCCAGGACCACCATTATATGCCGCTAAAACAAGATTCCAATCACCAAAAATAGAATATAAAACCTTAAAATACTCACATGCTGCAATAGTAGATTTTAAGGGATTTTGTCTTTCATCAATATAGGAAGTTACATTTAAATTATACTCTTTTCCTGTAGCGTACATAAATTGCCATAATCCAGTAGCTCCCGACCTACTTCTAGCTTTAGGGTTTAATGCGGATTCTACAATAGCTAAATATTTTAACTCTAAGGGAATTTGAAAACGATCTAATTGCTGTTCCATCATTGGAAAATATAAAGAAGAAATACCTAACATTCTACTAACTAACTTTACATCCCTAGTTAAGTATCTATCAATATAAAAAGAAGTTATATCATTAAAGGTAAAATCCATAGGAGAGGATTGATCTAAAAGATACATTCTTTTAGCAATTATTTTTTCTTTTTCAGAAAGAGATTTATCAATTACAGTAGGGCTAACCTCCTTAATAATTACAACTTGAGAAGGTGGTTCAATGGTTTTAGAAAAATCTACTAAAGTAGAATCAGGAATAACATTAATAATAATAGTATCTGTTTGAGCAGAGATTTGCATAAAACTAAAAACAGATAATAAGAAGAAAATAATTTGCTTATTCATAAAGTTACAAATTTGAGAAAAAAAAAGAAATAGAGAGTTAAAATAAAAATAGCTTTACAGCTTTTATTAACTACCTTATTCTGAAAAGTTTTTCATTATCTCAGAAGAGAAAGAAAGTAAATCTTTCTCTGTAAAATCTTTAGATAAAAGTTGTAAACCAAAAGGTAGCCCATTAGAATGAGTGTATAAAGGAATTGATATAGCTGGATTTCCACTAATATTAGCATGTACAGTAAAGATATCTTCCAGGTACATAACCGTGGGGTCTACTTTCTTTTTTCCAATCTCGAAAGCAGTATGAGGACTAGTTGGAGAAAGAATAAAATCGAAATCTTTTAATAATTCGTCTGTTTTATTTTGAACAATTCTTCTTACTTGTTGTGCTTTTTTATAATACTCGTCATTATAGCCAGCACTTAAAACAAATGTACCTAACATAATTCTTCTTTTTACCTCATCACCAAAAGCAGTAGTTCTAGAATCAATATAAGTATCTTCTAAATTTTCAGGATTTTCTATTCTATAACCATAATGTACTCCGTCAAATCTTGCTAAATTAGAAGACGCTTCTGCAGTAGTTAGAACATAATAGGTTGGAACTAAGAAATCTAAATATGGAAAGGAAACATAAGTTATTTCATGTCCATCATCTTGTAACTGTTGAATTGTACTTTCTAGTTTCTGTTTTACCTCCACATCTAAACCTTCTCTTTCTAAACAGTCTTTTAAAACTGCAATTTTCCTTTTAACAGGTTTTATGAAACTAGAATAGTCATCTACTTGAACAGAAGATGAAGTGCTATCCATTTTATCTTTTCCAGCAATAACTTCTAATAATAAAGCTGTGTCTTCTACGGTATTAGTCAAAGGACCAATCTGATCAAAAGAAGAAGCGTAAGCAATTAATCCATGTCTTGAAACACGAGAATAAGTAGGTTTTAAACCAACAAGACCACAAAATGAGGCAGGCTGTCTAATAGACCCTCCTGTGTCACTACCTAAGGTAGCTAAACACATGTTTGCAACAACTGCAGCTGCAGAACCCCCAGAAGAACCCCCAGGCACTTTAGTCATATCTAAAGGGTTTCTTACCGAACCATACACTGAGTTTTCATTTCCACTACCCATAGCGAATTCATCACAATTTAACCTACCAATAATTATCGCATCTTCACTTAAAAGTCTTTCAATAACTGTCGCGGAATAGAGGGAAGTAAAACCTTGTAATATTTTAGAAGAGGCGGAAACTTTATGGTCCTTTATACAGATATTATCTTTAATCCCTAAAACAAAACCCGCTAATTTAGAGGATGTTCCTTCCGATATTTTAAGATCAATTTGCTTTGCTCTTTCTAAAGCTTCATCTGAAAATACTTCAATAAAAGCATTTATATCAGAATTCTTTTCGGAAATATTTTTTAAATAATTTTCTACAATTTTTACGCAAGTAGTTTTACCATTTTTTAACGCAATTTGCGTATCTTTAAAAGAGGTATAAGAGTTCAAATTAGGGGATTATAAAAGATTAATTATTGGTCCTTATCTTCTAATTCATTGCTAACATCCTTCTTAGCATCTTTAAATTCTTTAATACCCTTACCGATACCCTTCATTAATCCTGGTAGTTTCTTACCACCAAATAAAAGTAATACTATTGCAAGGATAATAAATAATTCTGGCCCTCCGGGAAGTCCTATCAATAATGTTGGTTCCATAGTTTTAAATTTTTAGCAAATTTATGATAAATTTATTTTAATTCGCCTTGTAAAGCCATTTAACTGGATTTTGAGTTTCTTTCCCTTTCCAAATTTCAAAGTGCAGTTCGCTATCACCACTAGTTTCTGAAGTTACAATAGTACCTAAAGTTTGTTTAGCAAACACTTTTTCTCCAGTTTGTACAATAACGTCTTTAAGTCCGGAATAAACCGTAAAATAACTACCATGATTTACTAAAATAGCTTTCCCTTTTCCTTTAATAAAAAATATTCTGGAAACAATACCGTCAAATACAACTCTAACCATCTCTCCCTCATCTGTACTAAAATTAATTCCATTATTTTTAGTTTCTACACCAGATATAGCTTGATGTTTTTTAATACCATATTTTTCTGTAATAACTCCTTTTGATAAAGGCCAAGGTAGTTTCCCCTTATTAGATGTAAAATTAGATGATAATTCAATAGATTCAGGAGTAAGTGGCGATCCGTTATTATTTTTTTCTGCCTCCACTCTAGCTTTTCTAATTTCCTCTTCAATAATCTTTTTTATCTGATCGTCAACCGCTTTCGATTCTATTTTTTTATTTGTCAACTCTATTCTATAAAACTGTTCGTTTTGCTTTATCTTATTTACAATTAATGAATTCTTATTTTTTTCAGATTGTAGGTTTTTACTTTCTAATTTATTAACTAGCAACAGTTGTTCCTGATTTAATTTCTCATCTAATAAAGTAGCTTTTTTTACTATTAAAAGATGTTGCTCTAATTTTAAATCTACTGTGAGTTTATTTATTTTATTTATCTGATTAGTTCTGTGCACAGTAAGTTGATTTAAGTACTGTTTTCTTTTGTATAACTGATTTAAATTAGAGGATGAAATAAGAAAAAAACTTTCATTATATGTATTTTTCCAAATATAGGTTTGATAAATCAATTTAGATAAAACCAATTTAGAAAATTCTAATTCTGTTTTTTTATTTTGAATACTTACATTTAGTATTTCAATATTTTTCTCAACTTTAGATATAGTTGAATTTTGAATATTAATAGTTTGTTGTATATTAGTTAAGAGATGGTTATGTTGTTTTATTTTCTGATTAGAAAGAGTAAGTTCTTTTAACGCATTGTTCTTTTTAGTCTTTTCTTTATTCAGTTTTTTATTAGTTTCGTTAATCTCTTTTTGTATTTGTTCTTTTTCCTTTTGTAGATCTTTTTTTGTTTGTGAAAATGAAGTTATTCCACAAAAAACAAAGAAAAATAATAATAGGTATTTAATTAATCTTAACATATGATTTTGAGATATTGAAACTTACATTTGACTTTTTATTGAACATGATTTTTGTGTAATTAATTTTTGCATCAAAAACTTCATTCGAAAGTACTTTAACTAAAAGTTGAGATGGGAAAAAATGATTGTCAATTTCAGTAAAAGTTTTATAATTATTAAAATTAATTGTTAAACTCTTATCTTCTGATTCTGTTAACTCCATTTTCTCTACTCTGAAAAACATATTATTAATATTATAGTTTTCTTTTTTAGATTTTAAATTATAGCTAGTACTTTTCGAAAATTGTAATTTCTGATTAAGTATTTGTGGGGAAGCAAATAAAATATCTTGTAATTGAGAGTAACTAATATCTGCTTTTATCACTTCTTTAAGTTGGGAAATAGGCTTTATAAGATAGGTTTTATTTAATCTATTCATAAAATACACAGAATCAGGGGTAATAATAGCCCTCAATATTTCAATTCCAAGGGGAGCTTTTAAAGAAACCCAAATTAAACTATCTTTTTTTACTCTAATTTGAGCACTTAGTTGTGTGTTGATATCCTCCTGATTAATATCAATTTTTGCATTTAAAGAAATCCATTCTGGAGAAATATTCTCTGAATTAACTTTCTCTATTAATTCTTTTGTATTTACAGGACTTGAACTATAACTTTCTTGAATAGTATTCTTCTTTATTAAATCACATGAAGAGAAAGTAAACACCAAAATAATTAATATGAAAATATTTTTATTCATTATCTTCGTCTATGGGTTGTATAACCCTATATAATTTCGCTTCTTCTAACTCTCCTAATTCAGTTAATATATCTACCATGTGATCGTAGAAGGTTTGTGACTCACTAATATCAAGTGCTTTTTGCATCCAAATTTTAGCTTCCTTATAATCTTTCATTTTATACAAAATCCAAGCATAGGTATCGTAGTAATTTGCTTCATCAGGAAACATTTCTATTGTTTTAGCAGACATCTGTTTTGCTTTCTCTAAGTTTTCAGCTCTCAGAGATAGATAATACGCATAATTATTTAAAACCTGAACATTGTTAGGGCTAAACTCTAACGCTTTTTCATACGATTCATCTGAATTTTTAAAATCTGAAATAGCATTGTAAGAATTACCTAATATAGCATACATTTCAGAAGAAAGGTTGGTATTATTCACAATAAAATTAACACCAATCAGAACAGATTCTATAGATTTTAAATAATTATCAGTATAGTAATAAGCTAAACTATTTAAATAATAGAAAATGGGATTAGTAGGGTAGAGTTCTAAAGCAGATTCTGAATACAAAACAAGGGTATCTAGATTATTTAAACTTAACAAAGAAAATAATAATTCTTGCCAAGCATCTTTCTGATTTGGATTTATTCTAACTACATTTTTATAATGAAAAACTGATCTTTCTAACTGTTGATCTACCTTAAGTAAATCTGCATAAATATAGTTAACCATATCATCATCAGAATGATGTTTATAAAGAATTTCACAAAGGTCTAAAGCAAAGTTAAACTGAGTAAAATCATTTTCATAAATTGGGGTAAGAATAGTTGTAAATTTTCTAATCTTTTGTTGAGCATCAATGTAATCTGAATCAAAGGCCAGTTTCAATTCTTCTTCATATTGCACTAAATCACCTTTTTGAAGATAAAAATCTGATAATGTAAAGTGCACCGATGCAGAGTTGGGTTTAAGGTTTGAGAGTGTTTTTAATACATCAAACGCTTTGTCTAAATCCCCTTCTAAAATATAACAATCAGATAACATTTCATAAAGATCTACATCATACGGAAATTCCACTAATAGAAGTGTTATCTCTTTTGCAGCTTTTTTAAAGTCTTTCAACTCTGAATAAATCTTATGTTTCTGAACGGAAGTGTAATGATTTAACCCTTTAATTTTTTCTAAATTATTATATGTAGAAATAGCTGCTTTTAAATTGTTATCATAGAGGTATATTTTAGCTAATTCTAGATAATAATCCTCTTGATCCTTATCTTTACTTATAAGTGATTTATACACCTTTATAGAGTTATAATAATCTTTGTTTAGAAATAGATTTTCAGCATAAAAAAGAGCATACCATTTATTATCTGAATCAAATTCGTAAGCTTTTTTAGCGTACTTCACCCCCTCAGAAGGTTGGGTTTTTATATAAATCTGTGCTATTTCGTAATAAGGAGCGGACTCTAAAGGATTTAGTTTTATACATTTTTCAAAGTACTTTACCGCTTTATCAAAATTCTCTAATGACTTCTCTTTTATTGCAGAATAATAAAAAGACTTATACTGATATTCATCCTTATTATTTTCAACTTCTTTATTTTTAGAAGAGGAGTTATTATTTTTTGTTCCTTCAGGATAAAATGATTTTTGTTGTGCTTCTACATGAGCGAAAACAAAAAACAAATTTATAAATATGATTAGTATTCTGTTCATTATTTTACTTCAGAGAAATCACCGATACTAATTTCTTGTTGGGTATTATTTCCATTAAAACTTACTTTATTTCCAATCATAGAATTATTAATTTTAGCATCTATAATCTGTGTTTCATTCTGAATAATAGACTTTGTAATAACGCTATTTTCTACTGAAGTATTGTTTCCAATTGCAACATGAGGCCCTAATGTAGAATTTTTAATAACCACATCTTCACCAATAAAACAAGGTTCAATTATCTCCGAATTTTCTATAACTGCAGTAGCTGAAATAATATTACCATTATGTTCTAAAACTCTTTCGTTAGTATAAACAGTAGCATTCTTATTGCCACAATCTAACCACTCTTCTACTTCACCAGGAGAAAAATTAATTCCTTTATTTTTCATATTTTCAAGAGCATTTGTAAGTTGATATTCCCCTTTATCTTTAATGTCATTATCTAATAAATACTGCAATTCATTTTTTAAATTATTTCCATCTTTAAAATAATAAATACCAATTATCGCTAAATCAGAAACGAAAGTCTCTGGTTTTTCTACAAAATCAATAATTATATTTTCTTCATTTAATTTAACCACTCCAAATGCAGATGGATCATCAATCTGACTTACCCAGATAATTCCATCTTTTGTGTTATCTAAAGTAAAGTCAGCTTTAAATAAGGTATCTGCAAATGCAACGACACAATTACCCTTTAAAGAGTCTTTTGCACACAAAATAGCATGTGCTGTACCTAAAGGTTCATTTTGATGATATATACTTCCTTTTGCTCCCAAACCTTCAGCAACCTTTACTAAACTTTCTTCTACTTCTTTTCCGAAATCTCCAATTACAAATGCAATTTCATCTACTTCCTGACCACAAACTTTTACAATATCCTCCACTAATCTTTGTACAATTGCTTTTCCTGCAACTGGAATAAGTGGTTTTGGAATAGTTAATGTGTGTGGTCTTAATCGGGACCCTCTCCCAGCCATTGGTACAATTATTTTCATCTTTTATTTTTTATTTTACTCCTGTACTTCCAAATCCTCGTGAACCTCTTTCTGTTTCATCTAATATATCTACCTCTATCCAATTAGCTTGCTCATGTTTAGCAATTACCATTTGAGCAATTCTCTCTCCATCTTCAATTATAAACTCCTCAGAAGAAAGGTTCACTAATATAACCCCAACCTCACCTCTGTAATCTGCATCAACTGTACCTGGTGAGTTTAAAACAGTAACTCCTTTCTTAAAAGCTAACCCACTTCTAGGTCGTACTTGAGCTTCGTATCCTACAGGAAGCTCCATAAATATTCCTGTTTTTACAATGGTTCTTTCTAGTGGTTTTAATGTTATTGATTCATTAATATTTGCTCTTAAATCCATACCAGCAGAAGCTATTGTGGAATAATGAGGTAATTCGTGTTTTGATTTATTAACTACTTTTACTTTCATTTTAATTGAATAATTTAGGGTTTGAAATTACTGCTTTTTTAGGTTTTTCTAAGTAAAAAGCAATACTTATAAAAATTAGGATGTATAAACTATTTATAATGTGTGAATTGAAAAGTATACTTGTAAAGTATAGTGCTGCAACTAGTCCTAAATAAAAGAAAATTATTTTAAGAGGATAAGGAATCTTATAATGCTTTCTTCCTAAATAATAAGAAGCTACAGTCATACTAACATAGCAGATAAGTGTAGCCCAAGCCGAGCCAACAAAACCTATTTTCGGGATAAGAATAAAGTTTAAACACAAAGTAATTACAGCTCCAAACATAGAGAGATAAGCTCCGTATTTTGTTTTTTCAGATAATTTATACCAAATAGAAAGATTATAATAAATTCCTAAAAATAAATTTGCTGCAAGTAAAATGGATACAACTTTGAAACCTCTAGGGTCGTGATAATTCTCTCCTAAAAATAAAATTATAAAGTCATAAAATAAACTAACTGATAAGAAAATAAAAGAGGTAATAATTACAAAATACTTCATTACATCCGCATAAACTTTTCTAGCATTTTTCTCTTTTTCTTGAGCAAAGAAAAAGGGTTCTGCTGCAAAGCGAAAAGTTTGAATAAATAAAATCATTAAAATTGAAAGTTTGTAAAACGCCCCATACAAACCAAGTTCGTAAGATGAATTTACAGTAGAGGGTAAAAGATGTTTTAATAATATTCTGTCAATTGTCTCATTAGTCATACCCGCTAAACCAGCAATCAATAAAGGTAATCCATAAATCATCATTTGCTTCCAAAGTGATTTATCAAAAATCCAAACTGACTTTATCATTTCGGGTAACAACATTAAAAAGGTAACAACACTAGCAATTAAATTTGCAATAAATATATACCCAACACCTATATCAGCTGAATACAATGAGTTAACAAACTCTACTGAAGAAAGTCCTTTTTCTAAAGCATAAGGACAGTAAATAATGAAAAATAAATTTAATCCTATATTAATGAAAATATTAAGTAAACGAACTAAAGCAAATCTGATAGCCTTATTTTGCTCTCTTAGTTTTGCAAATGAAATAGCCGACACAGCATCTAAACCAATTATAATAGCAAACCACCTAATATACTCAGGGAATTCAGGATATTGAAGCCAATTAGAAATAGGAGAGGCATTAAAATAAATAATAGAAACAAAAATACAGGAGGTAATTAACAAAGATATAAGAGCGGTGCTATAAACCGATTTTTTATTAGGAACCCTTTGACTATATCTGAAAAATGCGGTCTCTATACCATAGGTTAAAATAACAACTAAAAAAGCAACATAAGCGTAAAGCTCTGTAACTACCCCATACTCTGATGGAAGAAAATAACGAGTATACAGAGGTACTAGAAGGTAGTTTAACAATCTACCCACCACACTACTTAAACCATAAATCACGGTTTGTCCCGCTAATTTCTTAAGTGGATTCAATTAAAAATTTGCTTTTCTTTTTTCTAAAAATGCTGTTGTTCCTTCTTTAAATTCTTCTGTTCCGAAACACTTACCAAACTCTTTCTTTTCTATTTCAAAACCATCAACTCCATCAAGAAAACCTGCATTTACTGATTTTATTGCAGAAGAAATTGCCATTGGAGAGTTTCTACAAATCTTAGATGCTATCTTTTCACAATCTAATATTAAGTCTTCTTGCTCACAAACACTATTTACCAATCCCCATTGTAAAGCGTCTTCTGCAGATAACATAGATGCTGTACATATCATTTCCATTGCCTTTCCTTTTCCTACTAAATTTGCTAGTCTTTGTGTTCCACCATAACCAGGAATAACACCTAAAGAAACTTCTGGTAATCCCATTTTTGCATTTAATGAAGCAATCCTGACATGACAAGACATTGCTAATTCCAATCCTCCTCCTAAAGCAAATCCGTTTACAGCTGCAATGGTTGGTTTAGAACAATTTTCTAACAAATCGAACAATTGTTCTTGTCCTTTTCTTGCTAAATTTTCTCCTTTTTCCGTGTTAAAATCTGCAAATTCTTTAATATCAGCACCTGCAATAAAAGCTTTTGTACCACTTCCAGTAAGGATAAGACACCTTACTTCTTTATTTTCTTCAGAATGAATTATTGCAGAGTGTAACTCCTTTATAGTTTCCGAATTTAATGCGTTTAACTGATTAGGTCTGTTTATAGTAATGTATGAGATTTTATCTTTAACCTCTAAAAGTATATTATTATAATTCATGATAGTAATTGTTTTTACAAATATAGTATTTACATTTTTTAAAAATAAAAAACCCCCTACAAAATGTAGAGGGTTTTTAACAATGTTATTTTAGTATATCTTAACCATTTAATGCTTCTGCACCACCAACAATTTCCAATATTTCACCTGTAATTGCAGCTTGACGAGCTTTGTTGTACTGAAGTGTAAGTTCTTTTTTCAACTCACCCGCATTATCTGTAGCTTTATGCATAGCTGTCATTCTAGCTCCATGCTCGGAAGCATGAGAATCTAAAACAGCTTTAAATAATTGTGTTTTTAATGTTTTAGGAATTAAAGTTTCAACAATATCTTGTTGATTTGGCTCAAAAATATAATCTCCTACAGAACCTTCTGACTCTTCAGGAGTTTCAACAGGTAAATAAGATTCATTCATTACAATTTGAGTAGCAGCATTCTTAAATTGATTATAAAGTAAAACTACTTTATCGTACTGACCATCTGTAAAAGAATCCATAATAGACTGAGCTATTTCAGAAGTATTCTCAAAAGTTAAGTCAGAATATAAATCATCATGTGTAGAAAGTACATTAAAACCATTTTTTGTAAAATCTTCAGAAGATTTTCTACCAATAGAAAGAATTTCTGTCTGAGCATCTTTATATTCGTTAGTAATTAATGACTTTGCCTTTTTAATAATATTAGCATTAAACCCACCACATAAACCTCTATTAGAAGTAATTGTTACTAATAAAACTTTTTTTACATCTCTATTTTCAGAATAAGCACCACCTTCAGAACTATCAAGAGTAGAACTTAAATTTACCAATAATTCAGTAAGTTTAATTGCATATGGTCTCATTTGAGTAATAGCATCCTGAGCTCTTTTTAACTTGGATGCAGAAACCATTTTCATAGCAGATGTAATCTGCATAGTTGACCCAACAGATGAAATCCGAATTCTTATTTCTTTTAAGTTCGCCATAATTATTTAGCGTATTTCTGAGATAAATCAGCAGCTACTGTTTCAATTGTAGATTTAATTTCTTCTGTAAGTTTACCAGCTGATAAAGCATCTAAAATATTCTGATGCTTTGTGTGTAAAAATTCAAGGAATTCAGATTCAAATTCTTTCATCTTTTTAACAGGAACATCCATTAATAAACCATTTGTACCACAGTAAATAATAGCAGCTTGTTCCTCTACTCTTAATGGTGAATACTGAGCTTGCTTAAGTATCTCTACATTTCGTTTTCCTTTCTCGATAATTAATGTTGTAGCCGCATCAAGGTCAGATCCAAATTTAGCAAAAGCTTCTAACTCTCTATATTGTGCTTGATCTAACTTTAAAGTTCCTGAAATCTTTTTCATAGATTTAATTTGTGCAGCACCACCTACTCTAGATACAGAAATACCTACATTAATTGCAGGACGAACTCCAGATAAGAATAAGTTAGACTCTAAGAAAATCTGACCATCAGTAATAGAAATTACATTAGTTGGAATATAAGCAGATACATCTCCTGCTTGAGTTTCAATGATTGGTAAAGCTGTTAAAGAACCTCCACCTTTTACCATACCTTTTAAGGATTCAGGTAAATCGTTCATTTTAGAAGCAATAGTATCATCATTAATTACCTTTGCAGCTCTTTCTAATAATCTAGAGTGTAAGTAAAATACATCACCAGGATAAGCTTCTCTACCCGGAGGTCTTCTAAGTAATAGAGAAACCTCTCTATAAGCAACTGCTTGTTTTGATAAATCATCAAAAACAATTAAAGCTGGTCTACCAGTATCTCTAAAAAATTCTCCAATTGCTGCACCTGTAAGTGGAGCATAAAATTGCATTGGAGCAGGATCAGCAGCAGAAGCAGCAACAATAACAGTATAAGCTAAAGCTCCAGCTTCTTCTAAAGTTTTTGCAAGAGCGGCAACTGTAGATGCTTTTTGACCGATAGCGACATAAATACAGAAAACAGGTTCCCCTTTTTCATAAAATTCTTTTTGATTGATAATAGTATCAATAGCGACAGCTGTTTTACCAGTTTGTCTATCTCCAATAATCAACTCTCTTTGACCTCTACCTACTGGGATCATAGCGTCAACTGCTTTTAATCCTGTTTGTAATGGTTCGTCTACAGGTTGTCTAAAAATTACACCTGGAGCCTTTCTTTCAATTGGCATTTCATAAGTGTCCCCTAGAATAGGTCCTTTACCATCAATAGGGATACCCATTGAGTCAACCACTCTACCTAGCATTCCTTCACCTACTTTTACAGAAGCAATCTGATTTGTTCTTTTTACAGTATCTCCTTCTTTAATTCCTTTTGAAGCTCCTAATAATACCGCACCAACATTATCTTCTTCAAGATTAAGTACGATTGCTCTTAGTCCGTTTTCAAATTCAATTAATTCTCCAGATTGAACATTAGTAAGCCCATAAATACGAGCTATACCATCTCCTACCTGCAGTACTGTTCCAACTTCCTCTAATTGTGTTTCAGATTTGAAACCTGAAAGTTGTTGTCTTAAAATTGCTGATACTTCAGCTGGTTTTACTTTTACCATTGTTTTAAATTTTTATATTTAAAAGTCCTTTATATAAAGGTTTTTGTTAAACGATTTTTTTAATTCTTTTATGTTTTTAGATACGCTAGCATCTAATTGTTTATCTCCTATTCTAATGATTAAACCACCAATAATATCTTCATTAATTACTTCTGTTAACTCTACTTCTGACTTTCCATTCTTCTTGATGTATTTAAGAATTTCAGATTTTGTATTTTCATCAATAGTACAAGCTGTTGTTAAAGTAACCGTTTCAATATTTTTATGAGACTTGTAAAGAGAAACAAAACTTCCAGCAATTCCCTCTAAAAACTTTTCTCTCTTTTTAGAAGTAATAATATTAATGAAAGTCATTGTTAGTTCTGTAATCGATTTTGAAAATACATCTGAAAGAATAGATAGTTTTTTATCTGATTTTACAACAGGGCTTTTTAATAATAAAGTTAAATCTCTATTTTCAGAACAAACATCCAGAATCAACTTCATATCTTCTAAAGTTTCTTCTAAAGAATTGTTTTCGATCACTAGTGTTAATAATGATTTTGCGTATCTAGATGTTAGTCTTGTTGCTTTCATTATAATATTAATTAAGTTCTGCTTCTTTTAAAGCTTCAGTAACTAATTTTTTTTGTTTATCAGCATCTTTTAATTCTGACTTAATTACCATAGTAGCCATATCAATTGATAGTTCGGCAACTGTGTTTTTAAGTTCAGTAATAGCTTTCATCTTTTCAGTAGAAATTTGCTCTTTAGCAGAAGTTAAAATTTTATCCGCCTCAACATTAGCTTGTTCTTTAGCTTCATTAATAATATTTCCTTTAATCTCTCTAGCTTCCTTTAAAAGAGCGTCTCTTTCTAATCTTGCTTCTGCTAATATTCTTTCATTATCCGCATTTAATGCTTGCATTTCTACTTTTGCATTCTCTGCTGATTTTAAAGCATTCTCAATACTTTCATTTCTTTCATCTACCGCATTTAAAATCGGTTTCCATGCAAATTTCTTTAGTAATACAAGTAATAATACAAATACTACACAAGTCCAAAACATTAATCCTATTGCTGGTGTTACCAGTGCCATTGGGTCCATAATAATTTTTTTAATAAAGATTAGTTGTAAGCAACCCTTACAACTAATCCTTTGTTGTTAATTGTTTTTACTTACTGTGATTACCCTTGTAAAAGAGCTACTACCACACCAAATAATGCAACACCCTCAACAAGAGCTGCTGCGATAATCATGTTTGTTTGAATCATTCCTGAGTGCTCTGGCTGTCTTGCCATTGCTTCAAGAGCTGATCCTCCAATTCTACCGATACCGATACCTGCACCAATTGCCGCTAGTCCGGCTCCGATTGCTGCTATCCCATTAATTTCTGTCATTTTTTTAGTTATTTTGGTTATACAATTAGGTTAATTTTAATGTTTCTCTACAGTCGCCAGCCCTATAAATAGAGAGGTAAGTAGAGTAAATATATATGCTTGTAAAAATGCAACTAGTACTTCAATCAAATACATAAACAGAACAAATATAACTGAAACAGGAGCTACTCCAAATGCACCTCCATTTCCTAGACCGCTTTGTGCCATAAATATTAATGATATTAAACTTAATATTATAATGTGTCCTGCCGAAATGTTTGCAAATAACCTTATCATTAAAGCGAAAGGTTTAGTAAAAATCCCTACGATCTCAATAGGAATCATAATTGGCATTAGTGCTAATGGAACTCCTGGAGGATTAAAAATATGTCCCCAATAAGATTTGTTAGCAGAAAAATTTGTCACTAGTAATGTTATAAAAGACAACACAAGTGTAATAGCTATATTTCCAGTAACATTTGCAGATCCAGGAAGTAATCCTAATAAGTTGTTAATGAGAATAAAGAAAAACAAAGTAAGTAAGTAGGGTAGAAATTTTTTATAATTAGTCCCAACATTTGGCTTAATAATATCATCTCTAACAAATAAAACAAGGGGCTCTATAAATGATAGTAATCCATTTGGAGATCCTTTGTTTTTCTTTGATTTAAATCCAGCTCCTACAAATAGAATTAATAACACAACTAAGGCTAACAACATAGAAGCTACATTCTTTGTAATAGATAAATCCAAAGGTTTTAATCCTGAAGATTCTGTAATATTAGAGTGAGAATCAATTGAATAAACTCTATTCCCTTTTACAACAGCTAAATGTCCGTGATTAAAATCAGAAGACATAAAAATATCTAAATTCCCTTCAGTATATAAAATTACTGGCAATGGAATAGTTACTGAACCTTCTCCTTCCCCCCATAAATGCCATTCATGAGCATCAGAAATATGATGCATAATAGCTGGAACCGGATTGTATAACTCGTCTGAATTAACTTCAGTTGGATGATTTTCAGCTTGAATTGTTGCAGATGTTATTAACAATAACAGCAGTACAATTGTTGCTTTTAAAGTAGTTTTTAACATTTTATTTTTCTATCATTAAAATCGTTTGCAAAAATAAATAAATATTTGATTATAAATAGAAAATTAAAAGTTTATTTTTAATTTAGTTTTTAATTTTAGTTTTTAAAATAATATCGGAAAAAAGATAGATGAAATAAATAATAAAAAAGTTATAAATGTAAGTGTTTTCATTCTTACTATAATTTAAAATTTTTGGTAATAAAAATAACACACAAATAAAAATTCTGAAGAAATTAATAATTAAAAAATGTGATGGAGTAATGTGTTTGTTATTAGAAAATTTTTTGTGAAAAAAATCTCCCAAAACAACAACTGCAAAAAGGAAGACCTGTATTGTAAAAACATCAAAAAACTGAATATCTAAATCAAACTCCTCTACAAAATAGTAATTTAATAACATACAGAGAATAAAAATAAATACCTTATTTTTTATCATTGTCTTTTACTGTTTTTCGTAACACATAATATAAAGATAAAATTATTGAAAATAATGAAAATATAATTGTGTAAAACGGTATTTCTGAATTATTAGAATTATCAAGATAATCTCCAAAAAAAGTCCCTGTAATAATAATTATGGACATTTGTGTAGTTAGTGAAGAATATTTAATGTAAGATTTAAGCTGTTTTTTCTTGTTTATCTTGTTTTTCGGCATGCTTAATATCTTTAATCACCGCTCCCATACTACAAGAACCTGAAAAAGTAGCTCCCGGTTCAATAGAAAGTTTATTAGTAATAATATCACCATTTAACTTTGAAGTAGATTTTAAGGATAGTAATTGAGAAACAGTAATCTTAGCTTTTATCTCACCTGAAACATCCGCACTAACACAATCAACATCTCCTTCAACAACACCAGTTGAACCAACAACAAGTTTACCCTCAGTTTTTACAGAACCTTTTAAAATACCATCAATTCTAATATCACTTTTAGACTTGATATCTCCGGTAATGACCGTTCCATTTCCAATCATGTTTACCACAGAAGATGTGTTGTTTGAGTTTTTCATATTATTGTTATTATTTGAAAACATATTTAATAAATTTTTGTTTTGCTAAATTAAGATAATTTTTTAAAGTTTTAATTTTCTAAGTAATTATTATTAAAGAACTTAGAATATCCCTCTATATCTTTATTTTTGTAGAATTCCACAAAGTTATCTTTCGATATAATTATCTTATTAAAATTTGATTTGTTTAATTCTTTTAAAAGAGAAGAGTTAGAAAGTAACATTCCCGCATATCTCTCTACTTTTTTAGTAGAATTAAATGTTTTAACAATAAGTAAGTGCTGGTCCAAACCAAGTAACACTGTATTTATTTCTAGTATATCTGTACTATAGTCATTAAGATTAAAATTAGAGACTAATGTTTTAATAAATGTAATATCTGTATTTTCTTTCGGAAGGAGTAAAACAAAAAAATGATCTGAATTATCTTTATATCTATATGGGGTTTTAAGTACAGATGTTTTGTTTCTTTCTGAGATATCTTTAGTGTTTTCAAGTAATTTTAATATCTCTGTAAATCTATCTTTTGATTTTGTTTCTGAATAATTAATCTCCCCTATTTTAAGATTATTAATAAACAGAATAGTATCGTTAGTTAGTTTAAAATCAGATAAAATTTGAATAAGAAAATATTTAGGAAGATATTTTGAATCTTTAGTTTTTTCTAACTCTTTTATTTTTAAAGATGAAAGAGAGTGAGATAAATCAAAACTATCTTTATTATATATATCGTAAATATCGTTATATTCTTTCTCTACAAAAACTTCTTTTTCTAGAATAGAAGTGATGAAATTAGTGTCTAATAATGTTTTAGCGTAATTACTTTCAGGAAATCTACTTACTAACTTGTTTTTAGTTTTAACCGCCTTTTTAACACTTTTTTTCTCCAGTTGAAGATTATATATTAAGTAGTAAGAAAGAGGAGTTAATTCCTCATGATTAGGGAATCTTTTTACTAATCCCTCCAACATTTCTTCTGATTTTTTAAACTCCTCTAAATCTTCTTTATAAATTACAGAAGCTCCGTAATAAGCGTTAATAATTTTATTATTAGATTCCATGATATCCTTTTCACTTAAGGGAAGTTGATCTAAATAATATTTTGCAGATTTAAGATTTTCTTTATCACTTTTATCCGCATCAGTATTAAATGTTGTGTCAGCATCCAAATTGGTAAGTGTTTTTTTGTTAGATCTTCTCCAATCGTCTTCTAACTTTCTTTTTCCCCATTTTTTTTTGAATTCCGACATACCAAAACTTAAAGTTGCGGGATTATAGAAATACCATTTTCCACCAGATGTTTCTCTACCAAAACTTTCATTTCTCCCATTTTGATTCATCATTCCCCTTGTGTTTTTAACTTGCTGACCTCTTAACTCTTCTTGCTCTTTTTTAATAACCTCAGCTATTACAGATTGAATTACTAATTTTCTATCGGAATCAGAAAGTGAAACTAACCACTGTAAACTATCTTCATAACTAATAGTGTTAAGATGAATTAATAGATTTTCTAAAATCTGTTGAGTGTTTTTAGTTTCTGGATAAAAACTATTTTCTTCTGACATGAAAACAAAAGCACTATCGTAAAATATTTTTGCTTTAGTGTAATCTGATTTATGATAATATATTTTCCCTAAACTTAAAAACGAGATAGATTTTTGATTATCATTGTCAACACTATATGTTGATGAAAGGTTGTAATTTTCAATCGCATTAACGGTATCACCTTCAATAATATTCATCTCTGCAAGAGTGTAGTAAATCTGATCTAAATAATCTTTGTTTTTTTCATCATTAATCATTTTTAATAGATTAGACCTCATCTGAATTACATCTTTTTTATTTCTAAGAGTGGTAGCTAAGTTCATTTTAGCGTTAAACACCATTTCATATTCTGGGTTGGATTTTAAAACTAATTCAAAATACTTTTTACTTTGTTTTACATTAGAAGCTTCTTGATATATTTGAGCTATTATATAAAAATATCTCGCTTTTATATTTTTCCTTTTTATGATATTAGTTGCAGACCTCAACTCATCTACCGCATCCGAATACATTTCTTGTTTTATATATAAATCTGCTAATGCTAAATGTAAGTCTTTGTCTAATTTTTCAGGAAACCTCTTTTTAGACTGTAACTCATCTAAAATATTTTCTGCAGAATAAAAATCATTTAAAGCGATATAGCATTTTGCTGACCACAATTCCGACTCGAAAGCTATTTCAGTTTTCTTAAATTTATTTTTTATGTAATCAAAGGTCTTTTTGGCTTCAATATACTCACCTTTAAAGTAATATGCTTTAGCTACTAAAAAATAGCTATCATCTATCCATTTACAATATTCTTTATTTCTAATATTTATGGAGTGTTTTTGAATAACTGCCGATCCTTTCTTTATGGATTTATCCATATAAGAATGATGTGCTTTTGATGTTATAATTTGAGAATGTTTAAAAACATCTAATACGAGACTATAATCATCAGAATGTGCTTTTTCTAATTTCTTAATTCCGTATTTTAAACTTTCTTTTCCATTAAAATAACCATTATATTTTGCGGTAATATCATGATATTTTCTACTTACATATGTCTTTTTCTTTGTAGAACAAGAGCTAATAAGTATTAGGAATGTAAGTAGTAAACTTAGTTTTATATTTATCTGTATTTCTTTCACTTTCGGTAAACAAACTGAATTTCTTTCAATTTATTTTATTTCGATTTAAATAATACAGCAAATATGAGTATATTTTTATGATATTTGCAGGGATTTATGAGAGATAATATAAAATATCAATTTTTAAAAAAATTAAAAAACAAATATCGTTTAGTTATTCTGAATGATGGTACTTTTCAAGAGAGGATTGCAGTTAAAATAACACCTCTATTAATTTTATCCATCACTATGTTGGTTAGTTTTTTACTTATTATTTCTACATTTTTACTATTTTCCTTTACACCATTAAAAGAATATGTTCCTGGCAAGACATCAACTGAAACAAAAAAAGAACTTATAAAAATATCTACAAAATTAGATTCGTTAGTTGTTTTATTAGAAGAAAAGGATTTATATGTAAATAACTTAAGAACAATACTAAATGGAGGAGTTCCTACTAATGAAATTTCAATAACAACTACTTCCGAAAACAAAAATAAAAATTCTGATTTAAATATTTCGGAGGAAGACTCTGTATTTAGATTAATGGTAGAGAGAAAAACTAATGGAGACTATATCTCTGTAAAACCAAATGGTAGCATCTATTTCTATAGTCCGTTAAGTGGTGATTTTACTGAGAAGTATGATAGGTTAAAAAATCACTTTGGAGTAGATATTATCAGTAATAAAGGAGAGTTTATACACTCTACTTGTGAAGGGATTGTTGTTTTAAGTAATTGGACAAAAGAAACTGGCTATGTGATTGCTGTGCAACATTCAGAAGGTTTTCTATCTCTATATAAACACAATTCAAGTTTACTAAAAGAAGTAGGGGATTTAGTGAAAACTGGAGATCCTATTGCAATAATAGGAAACTCTGGAGAGTTATCGACAGGACCTCATTTACATTTTGAGCTTTGGAAAAACGGGAAGAGTGTAGACCCTGAAAATTATATATCTTTTTAAGATGAGTGTAAAATCTTTTTTAAGTCTACCTTTTGCTAATTACATAAATCTTAAAAATAAGAAGTGGAAGTATAATGCGGTAAATACTCAAAAAAAAATCTTTGAAAAACTAATCAAGTCTGCTGAAAGAACAAGATTTGGAGAGGATCATAATTTCTCTAAAATTAAAAGTTACTCTGATTTTAAAAAAAATGTTCCTGTTAGAAATTATGAAGATTTATCTACTTATATAGAAAGAATCAAAAGTGGGGAAGAAAATATTCTATGGAGGGGAAGACCTATATATCTTTGTAAAACTTCTGGAACAACCTCTGGTGCAAAATACATTCCTATAAGTAAAGAAAGTATGCCCAACCACATAACAGCTGCAAGGGACGCTATTCTATCTTATATTTCCAAAACAAAAAATACTTCAATAGTAAATGGTAAAATGATATTCTTACAAGGAAGTCCCACTTTAAGTAAAACAAATGGCATTTTAACAGGAAGACTTTCAGGAATTGTAGCTCATCATGTACCTGTTTATTTAACAAAAAACAGATTACCTTCTTTTCAAACAAATTGTATAGAAGATTGGGAGCAAAAAGTGGATGAGATTATTGAAGAAACAATAAATGAAAAAATGAGTCTTATCTCAGGAATACCACCATGGGTACAGATGTATTTTGAGAAGCTTCAGAAAAAAACTGGAAAGAAGATAAAAGATGTTTTTACTAATTTTGATTTATTTATTTATGGTGGTGTAAACTTTGATCCCTATAAACAAACTTTTGAGAAGTTAATTGGGAAAAAAGTGGATGGAGTGGAGTTGTACCCCTCTTCTGAAGGTTTTATTGCTTATCAAGACTCTCAAGAAAGGGAGGGGATGTTACTTTGTGTTAATCATGGAATATTTTATGAATTCATTCCTGCTTCTGAGTTTTTTGATAAAAACTCAACAAGGATATCTATAGAGGATGTGAAAATAGGAGTTAATTATGTTATAATTTTAAATACTAATGCTGGACTTTGGGCTTATAATATTGGGGATACTGTTAAATTTGTAAGTATTAATCCTTATAGAATAGTGGTAACTGGACGGATAAAACATTTCACATCTGCATTTGGAGAACATGTAATATCGAATGAGGTAGAGAAAAGTTTGAAGAGAACTATTGAAAAAATCCCCGCAACTGTAAATGAATTCCATGTTGCTCCTCAAGTTAATCCAGAAAGTGGACTTCCTTTTCATGAGTGGTTTATAGAGTTTAATAGAAAACCAAGTAATTTAAATGAATTTACATTATTGTTAGATGATAATTTACAAGAAATAAATTCTTATTACAAAGATTTAATTTCAGGTAACATATTAACTAAATTACTAATTACCCCTCTTAAAAAGGATTCTTTTAGAAATTATATGAAATCAATAGGAAAACTTGGTGGGCAAAATAAAGTACCTAGACTATCTAATGATAGAAAAATTGGAAATAAATTATTAAAATTTAAAGAGTAGTGGGAATAAAAAAGAAACATATAGCTATATTAGGTTCAACAGGATCTATTGGAACACAAGCTTTAGATGTTGTAGATGCACATCCTGAAAGATTTGTTGTGGAGGTTTTAACTGCAAACAATAATTCAAATCTTTTAATACAACAAGCTATAAAATACAAACCAAATATTGTTGTTATTACAAATCAGGAAAAGTATAAAGAAGTAAATGAGTCTTTGTTTGATTTAGGAATAAAGGTTTATGCTGGACAACAATCGTTGGAGGAGGTGGTGGAAAACGAAAATATAGATATTGTACTTACAGCATTGATGGGGTATTCTGGATTAAAACCTACTATTAGAGCAATAAAATCAGGCAAAAACATAGCGTTAGCCAACAAAGAAACTTTAGTGGTCGCAGGAGACTTAATCACTAAACTTTGTCAGCAATATGGAGTTCAGATATATCCTGTTGATTCAGAACATTCAGCAATTTTTCAATGTTTGGTAGGAGAGAACTTCAATCCAATTGAAAAAATATATTTAACAGCTTCCGGAGGACCGTTTAGAGGGAGAAAAAGAAATGAACTTTTAAATATCACTAGAGAACAAGCTTTAAAACATCCGAATTGGGAAATGGGAGCAAAAATCACTATTGATTCCGCTTCTATGATGAATAAAGGATTAGAAGTAATTGAAGCAAAGTGGTTGTTTGATTTAAAAGTAGATCAAATTGAAGTGGTGGTTCACCCACAATCTATTATACATTCTGCAGTACAATATACAGACGGATCGGTAATGGCTCAAATAGGTGTTCCGGACATGAAACTTCCTATTCAATATGCATTAGGTTTTCCAGAAAGATTAGAAAATAATTTTAAACGATTTAGTTTTTTTGATTATCCTGAACTTACTTTTGAAAAACCAGATAAGGAAACATTTAGAAATTTACAATTAGCATTTAACGCAATGGATAAGGGAGGTAATTCTCCTTGTGTTTTAAATGCGGCAAATGAAATTGTTGTAGATGCATTTTTAAATAATCGTATTGGGTTTTTATCTATGTCGGATGTGATAGAAAATTGCATGGAAAAGATTACTTTTGTAAAAAATCCTACAATAGAGGATTATGTAAATACAGACCGAGAAACAAGAATTTTAGCAAACGAATTATTATAAATGGAAATACTCATTAAAGCAGTACAATTAATTTTAAGTTTATCAATTTTAGTTGTTTTACACGAACTAGGACATTTTATACCAGCAAAATTTTTTAAAACAAGAGTAGAGAAATTCTACCTGTTTTTTGATCCATGGTTTTCTTTAGTAAAAAAGAAAATAGGAAATACGGAATACGGAATTGGATGGCTTCCTTTGGGTGGTTATGTAAAGATATCTGGTATGATAGATGAGTCGATGGATAAAGACCAAATGAATAAACCTGCAGAAGATTGGGAGTTTAGAGCAAAACCAGCTTGGCAACGATTAATTATTATGCTAGGTGGGGTTACTGTAAATTTACTTTTAGGTATTTTTATTTACTCTATGGTTTTATTCACTTGGGGAGATACTTATTTACCTAATGAAAATGTTGAAAATGGTGTTATTTGTAGTGATTTTGCATTAGATTTGGGTTTTCAGAATGGAGATAAAATAATTTCAATTGATGGAAATAAAGTAGATAGGTTTTTAAGTATTAGTACTGATATGGTGTTAAGAGACGAATCTTTTAATGTGGAGGTAGAAAGAACAGGGGAGGTAATTAATATTGCTATAGGAGATAACTTTATAAAACATTGGAAAAATAGTGGGAAAAAACTTCTTTTTAGCCCTAGAACAAGTGTAGAGGTAGAATCTGTTATTAAGGATTCGGAATCTGAAAAATCAGGATTATTAAGTGGAGATGTTTTAGTTGAAGTAAACGGAGTTGAAACAATGTTTTTTGATGATTTTAAACATCAATTAGTTGTAAATAAAAACAATACTGTAAACCTAGGGGTTATTAGAGGGTTAGACTTAAAAACTATCCCTGTAATGGTTTCTGAAAATGGAACTATTGGTTTTCAAATTGCAAATAATTTAAATGTTTCTAAAGAAGAGTTTACACTACTCGCTTCTTTCCCTGCTGGTTATAATTTAGCAATGAAAAAACTAGGGGAATATATTAGTCAGTTTGCGTTAATTTTTAATTCTGATAATGAGTTAGCTGGAGAAATGGGTGGTTTTGGAGCGATAGGAAGTATGTTTCCTTCTACTTGGGATTGGCAACAATTCTGGAATCTTACTGCTTTCTTATCACTTATGCTTGCTTTTATGAATTTATTACCAATTCCTGCATTAGATGGTGGCCATGTTGTTTTCTTAATTTATGAAATAGTTGTAGGTAAACCAGCTCCAGAAAAAGTAATGGAATATGCTCAAGTGGTAGGCATGATTTTACTTTTATCTTTATTAGTATTTGCTAATGGAAACGATATAGTAAAACTCTTTTAATTTGATAGGAGAGTTGACTACATATCATTATATATTAATATTTGCTAGTACAGTAATAATCTCCTATTTCTTTAATTCATACTCTAAAAAATCTGGAATACCAGCTGTTTTAATGTTAATTACTTTAGGGGTAGTAGTTGGTTATATTTCTGGAGGGTGGAACACAAGGTTTGATTTTGTATTAAAACTTTTAGGTACAGTTGGTTTAATACTTATTGTGTTAGAGGCTGCTTTAGATTTAAAACTCTTAAAAGAAAAAATTGGAGTTATTATAAAGTCATTAGTTATAAGTATTGTTGGCTTAGGTTTTACTTCTTCTATATCTGCATTATTTTTAAGTTTCTTTATTTCTGATTTTGAAACCACACAAGCTTTATTGATTACTATTCCTCTTTCTATTTTAAGTTCCGCTATTATTCTACCCTCTATTGATGAACTAGAAGAGGAAAAAAAAGAGTTTATGATTTACGAAAGCACCTTCTCTGATATTGTAGGTATTATTTTGTTTTACGCTATTTTATCCATGAATCAAACAACTTCAGAAACAAGTGAAGTTTATGGGTTTATTCTCTCTAATTTAATGGGAACAATTGTTTTTTCTGTAGTTGTTTCTTATGTTTTAATTTATATTTTCCAGAACTTAAAAAGTCACGCTAAGTTGTTTTTACTTATTTCGGTATTATTGGTTCTATACGCTTTGGGTAAAATGATGCATCTTTCTTCATTAATAATTATTCTTATTTTTGGATTAATTTTAAATAATTATAAGTTGTTTTTTAGAGGATTTTTAAAGGATTTTATAATAGAAGAAAAAATAGAACATATACTAGATGATTTTAAGTTAGTAACAGTAGAATCTGCTTTTGTAGTAAGAACTTTTTTCTTTATTTTATTCGGTTGGTCTATTAGTTTTAACAAATTAACAGATATTAAATCTTTCTTATTTGCTATAGGTATTTTATCTATTATATATATAGTGAGAGCTTTAGTATTGTTTATTTTTAACGGAACTTTTAAGTTGAAAAATATAACTCCTGAATTATTTCTAGCACCAAGAGGGTTGATTACTATTTTATTGTTTTACGCTATTCCTAAAGAGTTATTAGTTGAAGAAATATCTAATACTGTAGATGGAATATTGCTTTATGTAATACTTATTTCTTGTTTAGTAATGACTTGGTCCATGATAAAGGAAAAAAGAAAATTAGAGATACAGGAAGAAGAAGATTTTGAAGTATTGAAAGTAGAGGAGGGTATGGAAGAACCTTTTAAAAAAGAGGATTCTAAAGTATTATAGTTTACAAAAATATGTTCTAAAACTTATATTTTTTTGAGAAAATTAAGTACGTTTTTCGGATGAGAAAAATAATACTACAATATAAAAACCTATGCCAGAAGGACCAGAAGTGAAAATAGCTTCGGATTATTTTAACAAATTATTTTCGACAAGTAAACAGATAAAATTTGAAATTATTTCTGAATATTATCATGATAAATATTCTGATGTATTCAATACAATTAGTAATAATTTAAAAATTGTTAAATCGACCTATACTATTGGTAAAAATATATTTTTAGATTTAGAAAATAATCAAATATTTAACTTCCATTTAGGAATGACCGGGGGTTGGTCAAATGAATTAGTAAAACATTGTCATTTTCGTGTTTTTGATTGCAACAAAGAAATATTCTTTAGAGATGTAAGGAAGTTTGGAAACATGAAGATAATAACTCAATCTGAATTTAAAGAAAAACATAATCCTAAATATGATCTTCTTAATAAATCATATAATTTAAAAATTCATTTAAATTATTTAGAAACAAAAATTAAATCACAAAAATCTATTTGCTCAATAATAATGGATCAAAAGTATTTTCCTGGAGTTGGAAACTATATTAAATCAGAAAGCCTCTACGCATCTAACATACACCCAGAAGAAAAATGGGGTAATCTTAAAGAAGGTGTAAAAGTAGAATTGATAAAAATTATACAAAGAGTAATGAATGAAAGTTATAAATCAGGAGGAGCAGAGCTTAAAGATTTTAAAAATCCATTTAATCCATCAAAATTTAAATTACAAATTTACGGCAAGAAATATACTGATAAAAATAATATAGTAACATCTAAAAAAACCTCTGACTCTCGCAAAACTTGGTTTTGCCCTAAATATCAGAAATTAATCTAAGTGCATTATTAAAAAAACTAAAGATGAATTAATAATTTTCCAAAAAAGTTCAAAATTAGGACGTAAGGCAGGAACGATATTATAAGTCATTAGAGAGGTTTATAATTGAAGGTTATAATGAGTTTCGAAAAGAAAGGTCATTTAACAGATCAAATCATAATAGTAAAAATAGATGTTGACTTATTTTAGAATACATCATAGAGGACATGAAATTATTTACTAAAAAATAAATAAGAATAGTTGTAATAAAATATAACTCATCTTTTTTCCTATTTTTGCAATCTCAAAATTATAAAAACAAATCATAATGATAGATATTAAAAAATCACTTGAAGTATTAGGTGTAAAACAAATGAATAACGGAACTTCAACGGGTTTTGAATCTTTTGGTGGAGGAAATAAAATAGACTCTTATTCTCCTGTAGATGGATCTTTAATTGGTTCTGTTACTCAAACAACTGCTGAGGAATATGAAAAAGTAATGCAAACTGCAACGGCAGCATTTAAAGAGTGGAGATTAAAACCAGCTCCACTTAGAGGTGAAATAGTTCGTCAGTATGGAGAGAAATTAAGAGAATACAAACAATCTTTAGGGGAGTTAGTTTCTTACGAGATGGGTAAATCTTTACAAGAAGGTTATGGTGAGGTACAAGAAATGATTGATATATGTGATTTTGCAGTTGGATTATCTCGTCAGTTACATGGTTTAACTATGCACTCTGAACGACCTGGACATAGAATGTACGAACAATACCATCCATTAGGAGTTGTTGGAATTATATCTGCATTTAACTTCCCAGTTGCGGTTTGGAATTGGAACACTGCTTTAGCGTGGATTTCAGGGGACACTTGTGTTTGGAAAGCATCTGAAAAATCTCCATTATGTTCTATTGCTTGTCAAAATATTTGGAATGAAGTAGCTAAAGAAAATAATTTACCAGAAGGAATTTCTTGTATCATAAATGGTGATTACAAAGTAGGTGAAATGATGACTTTAGATGATAGAATGCCTTTAATTTCTGCTACAGGATCAACAAGAATGGGAAGAATAGTTGGTAGTGAAGTAGCTAAAAGATTCGGAACATCTTTATTAGAGTTAGGTGGAAACAATGCAATTATCATTACTCCAAATGCAGATTTAGAAATTACAATTATTGGTGCGTTATTTGGTGCGGTTGGTACTTGCGGACAAAGATGTACAACTACAAGAAGACTAATTATTCACGAATCAGTTTATGATGAGGTGAAAAATAAATTAACAAAAGCGTATACACAATTAAGTATTGGTAATCCTTTAGATGAGAACAACCATGTTGGTCCGTTAATTGATAAAGATGCGGTAAACATGTACTTATCTGCTATTGAAAAAGCGAAACAAGAAGGTGGTAATGTTTTAGTGGAAGGTGGAGTATTAGAAGGAAAGGGTTATGAAAGTGGTTGTTATGTAAAACCAGTAATTATTGAAGCGGAAAATCATTATCAAATTGTACAAGATGAAACATTTGCTCCTATCTTATACATTATGAAATATACTGAACTGGAAGAGGCTATTGAAATGCAAAACGGAGTAAAACAAGGTTTATCTTCTGCAATTATGACAACCAACTTACGTGAGGCAGAAAAATTCTTATCTGTTGCAGGAAGTGATTGTGGTATTTCAAATGTAAATATTGGTACAAGTGGTGCAGAAATTGGTGGTGCTTTTGGTGGTGAAAAAGAAACCGGTGGAGGAAGAGAAAGTGGTTCTGACGCTTGGAAAATTTACATGAGAAGACAAACTAACACTATTAACTATACTGCTGAGTTGCCTTTAGCACAGGGTATTAAGTTTGATTTGTAATTAGTTAAACATATAATATTTAAATACCTTCTCAATTTTGAGAGGGTATTTTTTTTGTAGTTTTGGGAAAATTTAAATTATGAAAAAAATTAAAAGACTCATTTATCATATTCTTTCTTTTAACAAGGAATTTCTTGCTTCATATTGGTTTGTTGTTCCTCACTTTAGTAAGACTCAAAGAAAAACTATCTTATCAAAATCAGATCCTGTCAGGTATGGAAGCTTATTATTAGCTATGGAACAAATTAAAAAAGAAAATATTTCTGGACAGATTGCTGAATGTGGTGTTTGGAAAGGAGCTTTAAGTAAGTTTGTTCACTCTCAACTTCCTGAAAGAAAATATTTTCTATTTGATACTTTTGAAGGTTTTGATAGTAGAGATTTAGGACAAGAAAAAGATGGGAGATTTAACAATACAAATGTAGATGTTGTGTTGAATTATATTGGAGGAAATAAAGAAAAGTTAATTGTTAAGCAGGGGTTTTTTCCTGAAACAACAAAAGGAATGAAAGAAGAATCTTTTTCTCTTGTAATACTCGATTTTGATAAATACGACCCTACTGTATCTGGTTTAGAATATTTTTACCCATTAGTTGAAAAGGGAGGGTTTATTTTTATTCACGACTATAGTAGTAGTGAATCAGAATTTGCTTGTTCCAGAGCATTAGATGAGTTTTTAAAAGATAAAATAGAAAAACCAATATTAATTCCTGATACGTGGGGATCAGCTATTATTAGAAAGTTGTAATTTTTTTCTGTTTAAACCCTAGTTTTTTGGAGGATTAATTAACAAAACATTCTCTTCTATTAAAAAATATAAGGATTTTAATAAACAAAAAGAAAATGTTAAAATAAATAATTTAGAAACTAAAACCCCTAAATAATTAAAAAAAATTAATTATTTTAAAAACTTTGGTTTTTCTGTTGTTGGTTTATAATTGAATGTTTTCTCTTAATTATATTAATCCTCTACCTCATTTAATAGAATTCTTTCATCTCTATTAGCAAGTTCCCAAGCGGTTAAAAATACCAAACGAGCTATTTTTTTTACTTTTTCAAAATCAATTTTATCTATCGTATCTGTTGTTTTATGGTAATCTTCATGCACTCCATTAAAATAAAAAATTACAGGTATGTTATTCTTAGCAAAATTATAATGATCCGAACGGTAATAATATCTATTTGGATCATCCTCTGCATTAAAAGTATAGTCTAAATCCAATCCTATAAACTCTTCATTTACCTGTTCACTAATATCATGTAATTCCTGGCTCAACATATCCGCACCAATTAAATATACATAATCTCCATTTTCATGCCAATCATCCAACCTTCCAATCATATCAATATTTAAATTTGCTACCGTTTTATCTAAAGAATAAATAGGTTTTTCGGTATAATATTTACTTCCTAATAAACCTTTTTCTTCCCCAGAGACACACATCACTAAAATACTTCTTCTTGGTCCGTTTCCATCTTTTTTAGCTAACATAAACGCTTCCGCAATTTCCATAGCGGCAACCGTACCACTACCGTCATCATCCGCTCCATTAAATATTTTATCCTCATGTATCCCCAAGTGGTCATAATGAGCGGTAATAATAATTAACTCCTCTTTTAAATCTGTTCCTTCAATAAAAGCAAGTACATTTTCTCCTTTTATATATTTGTTTTTTCCCAACATTTTCTTTAAGAAATCTGTGTCACAATCGTCACACTTACACATGTGTCTACCGTTTTTTACTCTGAATTTTTGGTAATAAGTATTCTTTTGATACGGAGGTACTCCAATTGATTTAAAATGGTTCATTATATAATCAGCAGCCATTTTTTGTCCTTTTTTACCTGTTTCTCTACCTTCTAAAGAATCGGAAGCAAGTATCGTTAGGTGTTTTTCTAAATCTTCAGTTGTTATCGTTTCGGAAAACTTAATATTTTCTTGAGAAAATAAAACTGATGGTAGAAATAAAATTAGTAATAGGAGTTTATTCATAATTATAAGTTTTAATTTATTTTAATTTTATTTACTCTAATTTCGTGTCTTCCACCTTCAAATTCTGTATTTAAGAAGGTCTCTACAATTTTTTCTACTTCTCCCCATTTTAAATGTCTGGCCGCCATAGTTAATACGTTAGCGTTATTATGTAAACGGGATTGTTCTGCAATATAAGGGTTCCAACAAAGTGCCGCCCGAATTCCTTGGT
Organism: uncultured Flavobacteriales bacterium; assembly: GCA_905478555.1. GTDB lineage: Bacteria > Bacteroidota > Bacteroidia > Flavobacteriales > BACL11. The sequence continues at coordinate 12,995 of CAJQIZ010000011.1, read as the reverse complement.
GTTTATTTGCACTCATATTTATTCCGTTACCTGTTCCACAAAATTGTATACCTAATTCGTTTTCTTTATTTTCTATACTTTCAGCTAATTTATGTGCAAAATCTGGGTAATCTACACTCTTTTCTGAATAACATCCATAATCAATAACTTTAATATTTTTACTTTCTAAAAGTATTTTTACTTTTTCTTTATATTTAAATCCAGCATGATCACAAGCAACTCCTATTTTCATAATTTTAAATTATTTTAGTATTCATATCTATTATCGTTCTCCTGTACAAAAATAGTAAGTTATTAATGTTTTATTTTATTTTTTGTTTAAAACTTTTTAAATAAAATAAATAACTTTATTATTGTTTTAAATATTAATTTCTCAAGCAAATTTCAATGTATAATTATCAATAAATGTTATTGTTTTTTACACTTTACTTTTTAACCTTTTACTAACAATTTTTATCCCTATTTTTAATTTTATTTATTAAGTTTTACTACTAAATTTTAATATTAACAATTATATCTTTTTTGTTAGTAAAACTATAACTAACTATATTTCAAATAATATCAATTAACATTTTAATTTCAAAAAGTTAATAATTTTTAAAAACACATAAATCCTAACTTAACTTAAAAAAAATATCAACCGTACTAACAGACCTTATTATACTTATTATCTTTATTTAAACTTTTTAAAAACCTAAAAATAATATATATACTGTTAGTAAAACTTAAACCAAAATAAAGTCAATTTGTTTTTTATCCAAGTCTGTATTTTTTATTTTAATATTTACAGTATCTCCTAATTGATATTTCTTTTTATAAGATTTACCAATAACAGAATAGGTATTTTTATCAAATACATAAAAATCTCCTTTAATAGATGATATCCTAACTAATCCTTCACATTTATTTTTTTCTAATTCTATATAAATACCCCATTCTGTTACTCCCGATATTACTCCACTAAATACTTCTCCTATTTTATCTTTTAAAAATTTAGATTGCATGTATTTTATAGAATCTCTCTCTGCCATTGATGCATCCTTTTCTTTGTTTGAAGTATATTTACATATATCCTCTATTTTACCTTTTTTAACCGATTTACCACCATTTAAATAATTTTCTAATAGTCGGTGTACAATTAAATCAGGATACCTTCTAATTGGAGATGTGAAATGAGAGTAATATTTAAAATTTAATCCATAATGTCCTATATTATCAGTTGTATAAATTGCTTTACTCATACTTCTTATTGTTAAAGTTTCAATCATATTACTTTCAGCTTTTCCTTTTACACTTTTAAGTAATGAATTTAAAGAGTTAGAAAGATTTTTTATTGAACTGTTATTTATAGAATATCCAAACTTTTTAATAATATTACTTAAAGAGTTTATTTTATCTTCATCTGGTTTATCATGCACACGGTATATAAAAGTTTTTTCTAATTCTCCTTTTTCTGAAAAACCAATTTCTTTAGCAACAATTTTATTTGCCATCAACATAAATTCTTCAATCATATGATTTGTATTTATACTTTCTTTAAAAAATACATCTATTGGGTTTTTATCTTTATCTAAAATAAATTTAACTTCTTGTCTGTCAAAATTTATTGATCCTGAAGAAAATCTTTTTTCTCTTAATATTTTTGAAAGTTTATCCAGTATTAGTAATTCTTCTGAAAATAATCCTTTTTTATCATCAATTATATCTTGAGCATCTTGATATGTAAATCTTTTATCAGAATGAATAATTGTCTTTTTTATATTATGAGAAATAATTTCTGCTTTTTTATTTATTTCTAAAATTACAGAATAACATAATCTATCTACATTTGATTTTAAAGAACAAATATCATTAGATAAAATTTCTGGTAACATTGGAACTACTCTATCTACCAGATAAACAGAAGTAGATCTTTCAGCAGCTTCTATATCAATTATATCATTTTCTTTTACATAAAAACTTACATCAGCAATATGTATTCCTACTTCCCAATTTCCATTTTTTAATTTTTTAACCGAAAGTGCATCATCATAATCTTTTGCATCAACTGGGTCAATAGTAAAAGTAGTTGTTTTCCGGAAGTCAATTCTATTTTTTATTTCTGAATTTGGTATTTTTAAAGATATTTTATCCGCTTCCTTTTCTACATGTTTAGGAAAAATAGGATCTAAATTATATTGGTATAAAATAGAATGAATTTCGGTATTATGTTCTTTAGGATTACCAATAACTTTAATTATTTTACCTACAGGATTTTTTTTAGAATCATTCCAACTAACTACTTTTACTAAAACAATTTTATCCACTACCAACGGGTTAATTTCCGAGTTAGGAATAAAAATATCAAAAGGTATATTTCCATTAGGAATTAAAAAACCAAATCCTTTTGTTTCTTGTAATAAACCAACAAAAGTATTTTGTTTTCTTTCAATAATTTTAACTACTTCCCCTTGAAATTTACCATTTTTTTTATTAAAAATAACCAATTCAACTTTATCGTGTTTTAATGAGAAAATAGAAAATTCTTTAGGTACAAATACTTCTTCTTCCATCTCTTCCACATCAATATATACGCCAGATTTTATAGATGTATTTACTATACCAATTACTTTTTTTATTGATTGTATTAGTTTAAAATTCCCTCTTCTTTCTTCTTTTAAAATGCCAGTTTTTGATAAAGATAACATTACATCATTTAAAAGAATTTTTATACCCAATTCTTTTATTTTTAATATTTTAGAAAGTTGTTTGTAATTAAATATTTTTGAAGGATTTTCTTTAAATATAGAAATAACTAAATTTTCTAATTCTTTTTTATTGAATCCTTTATTTTTTATGTTTTTCTTTTTTTTATTCATTATTTTAAATAATATTGCTAAAGTAAATTACTTTTACATCTATAATGTATAAAAAACACATTTTCATTTTATTGTTATCCACAATTTTAATAACTTCTTGTAGAAGTAAAAAAAAGATTTCTTGTCCTTCATTTGACATAGAAAAACCTAATACAAAAATAGAAAATAAAAAATCTATATATAAAATTGTTATTTTAAAAGATGGTAAAAGAATAAATAACAAAAAAAGAAGAAAGAAATCTCAAAATAAATTATTTAAAAGAAAAATGTATTAATAGTTGTAGCAAAAACTTACAAAACAGTAATTAATAATATGAACTATTTTTATTATGAAAAATTATCAGAAACAAAAAGGATAACTGTAATTAAGTAAATTTATTAAAAAAAAACCGGTAATAATACCGGCTTTTAAAAGCTCCCCCTCTAGGACTCGAACCTAGGACCCTCTGATTAACAGTCAGATGCTCTAACCAGCTGAGCTAAGGAGGAATTTATTCTTAATTTGTTCGCAATATTAGGACCTTTTATTTAATTAAACAATACATTTGTAAAAAAAATAAATATGAGTATTTTAATAGTAGGAACCGTAGCTTTTGATGCTATAGAAACCCCTTTTGGTAAGACAGATAAAATAGTTGGTGGAGCGGCAACTTACATTGGTTTATCTTCGTCTTTTTTCACAAAAAACCTTAATTTAGTTTCAGTTGTTGGTGAGGACTTTCCTCAAACAGCAATAAAAATGTTGCAAAACAAAAATATTTGTACTAAAGGACTTCAAATTAAAGAAGGAGAGAAAACATTTTTCTGGTCAGGAAAATATCATAATGATATGAATACTAGGGATACTATTGACACACAACTTAATGTTTTAGAAAACTTTGACCCTGTTGTACCTGAAGAATATAAAACATCTGATTTTTTAATGTTAGGTAATTTAATGCCTTCTGTACAAAAAACAGTTTTAGACCAAATGAGTAAAAGACCAAAATTAGTAGTTTTAGATACTATGAATTTTTGGATGGATTTATTTTTAGATGATTTATTAGAATCATTAAAAGAAGTAGATGTTTTAACAATAAATGATGAGGAAGCTCGTCAACTTTCAGGAGAATATTCGTTAGTAAAAGCATCAAAAGTTATTTTAGCAATGGGACCTAAATACCTAATAATTAAAAAAGGAGAACACGGAGCTTTATTGTTTAACAATACAGAGGTGTTTTTTGCACCCGCCTTACCTTTAGAAGATGTATTTGACCCAACAGGAGCTGGAGATTCTTTTGCGGGAGGTTTTATAGGTTATTTAGAAAAAACAGATGATTTATCATTTGAAAATATGAAAAGAGCGGTTATTTATGGATCAGCAATGGCTTCTTTTTGTGTAGAAAAATTTGGAACCAAAAGATTAGAGGAACTTACTCAAAATGATGTAGATAGTAGATTACAACAATTTATTGATTTAGTTCAGTTCGATATATCTTTAGTGTAATTTAAAAAAGTTCATTCTTATTAGATACATTATTTTCATACCACACATCTTTAATTAAATTACCACTTTCAGCTGCATCAACCGCTAACTGATCACATCTTTCGTTTTCCTTAATATTAGCGTGACCCTTTATCCAAATAAACTTCACATTATGTTTTCTATATATTTTTAGAAACCGAATCCATAAATCAGAATTTTTTTTCTTAGCAAAGTTTTTCTTTTCCCATCCAAAAAGCCATTTTTTCTCTACAGAATCAACTACATATTTTGAGTCAGAATAAATGATTGCAGATGTTTTTTCCTTTTTTAAGTTTTCTAAAGAAACAATAACACTAAGTAACTCCATTCTGTTGTTTGTTGTTAAAACAAAGCCCTCTGAAATTTCCTTTCTATGTGATCCGAAAATCATTACTACTCCATATCCCCCATTTCCAGGATTACCCTTAGCAGCACCGTCTGTATAAATTATTACACTCACTAATTAAATAATATTTTCATGTTAAAACCAAACAACTTTATAGTTAATAAAATTATACCAAATAATATCATAGAAGCGGTTAAATCCTCATTTATATAGACAATCATTTCGTAATTATTTTTTCAATTATTGAGGGAAAATATTTATGTTCCAAAAATTGTATTTTTTCAGTTAAACTACTTACTGTTTCATCTTCACATAACAAACATTTTTCTTGTTGAATAATAACCCCCTCATCATAGTTATTATTTACAAAATGTACACTTACTCCAGACTCTTTCTCCTTATTTGCAATTACATTTCTATGCACATTTTCTCCATACATACCCTTTCCTCCGTATTTTGGCAATAAAGAAGGGTGAATATTAATAATCTTATTTTCAAATAAATCAATAACTGATTTAGGGATTTTTAGCAAAAAACCAGCTAATATTATATAATCTACCTTAAATGTTTTTAGTTTTTCAATAACTAAATTACTATTATTCAACTCTTGCTTAGAAAAAACAAATGATGGTACAGAATATTTTTTTAACCTAGAAACAATAGTAGAAGTTTTTTTATTAGTACATAATAAAACCACCTTAATCTCTTTAGAATATTTAAAGTGATTACAAATATTTTGTGCGTTAGTACCGTTTCCAGAACCGAAAATTGCAATTGTTTTCATCTTGCAAAAATAGAGATTAAAACTAATAAACACACAAATGTTAAAATAGAAAAATAGAAAACTTGTGAGATATCTAATTTATGTATTTATTTGCATATTATTAATTAATAAAAAAAATTAAAATGTCAGAAGTAACTACAAAAGTAACAGCAATCATTGTTGATAAATTAGGGGTTGATGAATCAGAGGTAACACTAACAGCAAACTTTACAGATGATTTAGGAGCAGATTCATTAGATACAGTAGAACTTATTATGGAGTTTGAAAAAGAATTTGACATACAAATTCCAGATGATAAAGCTGAAAAAATCGCTACAGTTGGTGATGCAATTTCTTTTATCGAATCTGTGTAATTCATAAAAAATGAAAAGCAGAAGAGTTGTTGTAACTGGGATTGGAACTTTAACTCCAATCGGAAACAACTTACAAGAGTATTGGGAAGGATTAATTAAAGGGGTGAGTGGTGCCGCGCCAATCACCCACTTTAATGCTGAAGAATTCAAAACCCGATTTGCTTGTGAGGTTAAAAACTTTGAGGTAACTGATTTTATTAACCGAAAAGAAGCTCGAAAAATGGATAAGTTTTGTCAGTATGCAATGGTTGCTGCAAATCAAGCTTTTTCTGATTCCGGACTTATTGTTGATGAAATTGATTCTGATAGAGCTGGTGTTGTTTGGGGTTCTGGCATAGGGGGTATGAGTACCTTCTATAACGAATCAAAAAATTTTTTAACAGGAAACGGAAAACCTAGATTTAACCCATTCTTTATACCAAAATTAATTTCAGATATTCCTGCCGGACATATTTCAATTAAATACCAATTCAGAGGACCAAATTTTACAACCGTTTCAGCATGTGCTTCTTCTACCAACGCTTTAATTGATGCTTTTAACTATATAAAATGGAATAAAGCAGATTTGTTTATTGCGGGAGGATCAGAAGCTTGTGTATACGAAACGGGTATTGGAGGATTTAATGCTATGATGGCTCTTTCTACAAGAAATGACGACCCGAAAACAGCTTCTAGACCATTTGATAAAAACAGAGATGGTTTTGTTATGGGGGAAGGTTCAGGAGCTCTTGTTTTAGAAGAGTATGAACACGCTAAAAAAAGAGGAGCTAAAATATATGCTGAAGTTGTTGGATCGGGATTAACAGCAGACGCTCATCATATTACAGCTCCACACCCTGAAGGATTAGGAGCTAAAAATGTAATGAAACTTGCAATTGAAGATGCGGATATTGATGTAACGGATATTGATTATATCAATGTTCATGGTACTTCTACTCCATTAGGTGATATTGCTGAAACAAAAGCTATTAAATCATTATTTGGTGATCACGCGTATAACCTAAATATAAGTTCTACAAAATCAATGACAGGTCACTTGTTAGGAGCTGCAGGTGTTATTGAAACCATTGCTTGTATAATGTCGGTTAAAAATGATATTGTTCCACCTACAATTAACCATGAAACAAACGATCCGGATATTGATGAGAATCTTAATTTAACCCTTAACAATGCTCAGAAGAGAACAGTAAACTACGCTTTAAGTAATACATTTGGTTTTGGTGGTCATAACGCGTCTATATTAGTCAAAAAATACACAGAATAATTTTTTTTAATAAAATCATAAAATATTTCCCTTCTTTTAATAAAAACAAAGAGGGGATTTTTATTTTCTTTCAAAACAAATTTGAAATAGAAATAATAGATAGTAAGTTATACCACTCCGCTTTTACCCATAGCACATTTAATAAAAAAAACAACTACGAACGATTAGAGTTTTTGGGAGACGCTATACTTAATTCTATTGTAAGTGAATATTTATTTACAGAATTTAGAAATAAAGATGAGGGTTTTTATTCAAAAACAAGGTCAAATATTGTTGGTAGAAAAAATTTAAATCGGATTGGAAAAGAAATTTTACCTACCAATAAAATACAACACAAATTAAGACAACTTTCAGATAATATTTTCGGAAACATTCTAGAGTCAATAATAGGAGCTGTATATTTAGATTTGGGTTATAACAAGTCGAAAGAATTTGTAATGAAATATGTAATAGAAAAAACAAATACTAAGAGTATGGACCAAAATTATAAAAGTAAAATTTTAGAATGGTCACAAACTAAAAAGAAAGAAATAAAATTCATCAACTCTACACAAAAAGGACCCGACCATAAAAAAGAATATCTGATTGAGCTTTTTATTGATGGAAGTAAAATTTCCGAATCTTGGGGAAACACAATTAAATCTGCTGAGCAAAAATCTGCTGAAATTGCAATAAAAATTGTAAGTTAGCGGTGTATGAATATTAAAAGATTAGAAAATAATTTCGAGATTGATTTCCTTATTTTAGGAATAAATAGTCACATAAAGTCTTACAAACTTTGTTGGGAGATTAATAATAAACTTCATACTAGGTTTGTAAAAAACAAGAATCACCCACATCCTAATAATCCAAAACTAAACTTTGAAAGGTTTACACATATAGATGAAGGAACAGAATCTCAATACAATATACTTTCAAACAGGTCCCCATCTGGTTATTTAGAAGAAAGTAACAAAAGTGTAAATTATTTTATGGTGGTTCAGGGAGGGGTATATAGTAAAAAAATAATAATAGAAAGTTTAAACCAAATTGAAGATGTGTTATTGGTGTTTGAGTTAAATTTATCTAACATAAAATCAATAACACCATTTATATTAAATGATTAATAAAACAAAAATAGTAGCTACAATTGGTCCTTCTACATGCTCAAAGCAGATGTTGAGGAGAATAGTTATAAGAGGAGTTAATGTGTGTAGAATTAATTTTTCTCACTCTAACCATCAAGAAGCTAAAGAGATTATAGATAACATTAAATCTATTAATAAAGAACTACAAACACACACCGCTATTTTAGCGGATTTACAAGGTCCTAAAATTAGAGTAGGTTCTTTTGAAAAACCGATACAACTAATTAAAGGTTCTTTCATTTATTTTAACACCAACAAAAAAACCACAGAAGATATTTACATAAACTATACTAACTTCCCGAAAGATGTAAAAAAAGGGGATAGAGTACTTTTAGATGATGGGAAAATTTCTTTATTAATAGAAGAAACAAATAATAAAAACAGAGTAAAATTAAAGGTTGTTTTTGGTGGAGAATTAAAATCTAATAAAGGGGTGAATTTACCCAACTCAACTATTTCACTTCCTTGTTTAACTTTAAAAGACAAAGAAGATTTATCTTTTATCTTGGAGCAGGAAATAGAATGGATTGGACTTTCTTTTGTTAGGAAAGCTATAGATGTAAAAAAACTTAAAAATATAATAAAACGACATAAAAAATCGAAAGCTTTAGTAATAGCTAAAATTGAAAAACCAGAAGCTATTGAAGATATAGATAATATTATTTTAGAAACAGATGCTATTATGGTAGCTAGGGGAGATTTAGGAGTAGAAATTCCTTTACATAAGGTTCCTGTTTTTCAGAAAATGATAGTACAGAAATGTCTTAAACAATCGAAACCAGTAGTTATTGCTACACAAATGTTGGAGAGTATGACGGATAATATTTCCGCAACAAGAGCAGAGGTAAACGATGTAGCTAACTCGGTTATTGATGGTGCAGATGCTATGATGCTTAGTGGAGAAACTTCGGTAGGGAAACATCCCTTAAGGGTAATTGACACTATGAGGAAGGTGATAAAAGATGTAGAGAGAAGTAAACATAATATATCCAAAAACACAGAAGAAAGAGAGTTACTAATAAGCGATAGGTACATATCAAATGCAATTTGTGCAAACGCTTGTCAGATATCTGATCAGGTAAATGCAAATGCAATTATAACAGCTACTTATTCTGGTTACAACACTGTAAAAACATCTAGCTATAGACCTAACGCTTATATTTATGCCTTTACCAACAACCATACTATTTTAAATACACTTAGTTTGGTTTGGGGAGTAAAAGCTTTTTATTATGCTGGTGGAAAAACTACAGATCAAACCGTATTAGACACTAAAAATATCCTTAAAAAATATAAATTTGTTAAAAAAGGAGATATGGTAATAAATATATCTAGTATGCCAGCAGTAGAAATGGGAATGACAAACATGATGAAATTAAGTAAAATAAAATAACACCAAAAATGATAAATATAGTATTATTAGCAGAAATTTGTAAGGTAGCTGGAGCTCCAGGACACGAACAAAGAGTAAGAGAAATTGTGCTAAGAGAGTTAGAGTCCTTAGTAGATGAAATAAGAATTGACAACATGGGAAATGTTGTAGCAATAAAAAAAGGAAAAGAAAGTAAAAAAGTAATGATTGGCGCTCATATGGATGAGATTGGATTTATTGTTACTCATATTGATGATAAGGGATTTGTGTATTTTCATACTTTAGGTGGTTTTGATCCTAAAACACTAACCGCACAAAGAGTAATTATACACGGAACGGAAGATATAATTGGCGTAATGGGAGGTAAGCCTATTCATTTAATGAATGCGGCCGACAGAGCAAAAGTACCTACAATTAAAGATTATTTTATTGATACAGGAAGACCAAAAAAAGAGTTGGATAAAATCATTTCTGTTGGTGATACTATTACTAGAAATAGTGAATTGATTGAAATGGGAGATTGTATAAACTGTAAATCATTAGACAATAGAGTTTCAGTGTTTATCCTTATTGAGATGTTCCGTGAGATGAAAGAAACTCCTCCTTATGATGTTTATGGTGTATTTACGGTGCAAGAAGAAATAGGAATTAGAGGAGCAAATGTATCATCTATGGATATAAATCCTGATTTTGGTTTTGGATTAGACACTACTATTGCTTGGGATACTCCAGGAAGTACAAAGCAAGAACAAGTTTCTGCTTTGGGTGATGGAGCTTGTATTAAGGTAATGGATTCTTCTACTGTATGTGATTACAGAATGGTAAAATACATGAGGGAATTATCAAAAAAGAAAAAATTAAAAACACAATTGGAGATATTACCTGCAGGAGGAACAGATACAGCGGGGATACAAAGAATGAACCCGGGAGGTTGTATTGCTGGGGCAGTTTCTATTCCAACAAGACACATTCATCAATCTATAGAGATGGTACATAAAGAGGATGTAAGAGGAGCGATAGATTTGTTGCGTTATTCGATTGAGAACTTACATGCTTACGATTGGAGTTTTAGATAGAAAAAAATAACTTAATATTTATAAAAATGAAAAATACACATATACTATTCATCACTTTAATGTTTTCATGTGGATACCAAACAGAGTCTTCAATGAATTTATAACAAATTTCAAAAGTAAAAGATCCGTGTATTTTTATTGATGAATATCAGAAATTATTTAATGATTTCTTAAAAGAATTTTGTGGAAGACCAAAATTTCTAAATAACCCGTGTCTTTACATACACTAAGCCCTTCGTTATTGTAAATATTACAACTTGCATCTACCTAATTAGGGTGCTCGGTTTTGTAAATGGAAAATAAGAAGGTCTTAATCTTATTTCTATATAAGTTTAGATGCTTTTGTCAAACTGCTTTAAAAACCTAACATCATTTTCAAAAAATAGTCGTAAATCTTTTACTCCATATTTTAACATAGCAATTCTTTCAATTCCCATACCAAAGGCGTATCCTGTATATTTTTTAGAGTCAATTCCACAGTTCTCCAAAACATTTGGATCAACCATACCACATCCTAAAATTTCCAAATAGCCGGTATATTTACATACATTACACCCCTTACTGTCACAGATATTACAACTTACATCTACCTCAGCAGATGGTTCGGTAAACGGAAAGTAAGAGGGTCGTAATCTTATTTTTGTTTTTTCTCCAAACATTTCTTTTGCAAAATAAAGGAGGGCTTGTTTTAAATCAGCAAAACTTACATTTTCGTCAATATACAATCCTTCTACTTGATGAAAAATACAATGAGCTCTTGCCGAAATTGCTTCATTTCTATATACTCTGCCAGGAGAAAGTGTTCTGATCGGAGGTTGGTTTCCCTCCATGTGTCTTACTTGTACGGATGAAGTGTGTGTTCTTAATAAAACATCAGGATTAGTTTGTATAAAAAAAGTGTCCTGCATGTCTCTCGCAGGATGTTCTTCAGGTAAATTTAAAGCAGAAAAATTATGCCAATCATCTTCAATTTCCGGACCTTCACTTACAGTAAAACCAATACGATTAAAAATCTCTACAATTTCATTTCGGATGAGGGAAAGAGGATGTCTACTTCCTAAGTTATCAGAAGGAATATTTTTTGTTAAATCAATTTTGGAACTTTGTGTTGCGGTTTCAAAACTACTTTTATGTTCCTCAATTTTATCTTGTACTAATTGTTTTAGTTTATTTATAGTAGCCCCAAAATCTTTTTTTTGTTCGTTAGGAACCTCTTTAAATGAAGTAAACAAATTATTTAAAAAACCCTTTTTCCCTAAATACTCAATTCTGAAATTATTTAATTCTTCTTCAGATTTTGGAGTAAATCCTTTTACTTTCTCAACTAGTTGTTCTACTTTTTCTAACATCTTAAATATTTACTTATATTTGCTTATATTTTCAACTACAAAGTAAAACAAATTTTTATACAAATCAATGAAAACTACTACTCTTAAAATAACAGCATTTTTATTCTCATTAATTATTATTGCTACTACATTTAGTTCGTGTTCTAAAGATTCAGATACAATAGGTATTATTAAGGTCGTTAACTCTAACGGACAAGCTATGAGTGCAGTTACTGTAGTTTTAAATCAACAAAACACTACACCAGGAACTGATCCTATTGAAAACTTAAAACAAACAAAAACAACAGACGCTAATGGAAAAGCTTCTTTTACATATAGGTATGAATCTATTTTAGATGTAAATGTATCTAAAATATCAAATAATGACACTTATTCTGGTAGTGGTGTAATCAGACTTTTAAGAGGTAAAACAGAAAAAATTACAGTAGAAGCGATAAAACAGTAACTATTCAAAATACTTAATTATCGCTTTTTGCATTAGATTTTTCTGAGATTTTGCTCCTAGTTCCTCAATGTTTTTTAATTCTTTATAATGAGGCCACCCATCTTCATCTATCGACTCGAATTGATAATAACCTAAGGGAGCTAACACTTTACAAATTGCTATATGAAATAACCAAGTTTTCTCTTCTTTATCAAAATCTTTTATTCCCTGTCCTAGTTCTTGTACTCCAATTAAAAATAAGATAGTTTTTAGGGTTAATTCATCATCCATCTCTTTTTCTAATCTAAACACTAATTCATCCCATTTTTTTTCTATATCTTCCATCTCGCAAATGTATTAAAATAGTATCTTTACACGATGAATTATATTGATATTATTATTACTATTTTAGTACTCCAATTAAAAATAAGATAGTTTTTAGGGTTAATTCATCATCCATCTCTTTTTCTAATCTAAACACTAATTCATCCCATTTTTTTTCTATATCTTCCATCTCGCAAATGTATTAAAATAGTAT
>CAJQIZ010000010.1 GCA_905478555.1 uncultured Flavobacteriales bacterium | reverse complement strand
ATATACGTTTACTACAGCAGATGATTGTCCTAATGTAACTAACTTTACTGCTACTCCAGGTCCACAAACAAATAAGGTTGTATTCTCATGGGATACTACAGCATCTTATAGTTTTGTTCGTGTTAAGATGAGAGTAGATAGTATCTCTGCTCCTACAGGATCTGATTGGTTCTCTGCAGGAGGCTTTGGAGTTAACTATCCTGCACTTTCAGTTAATAAGTGGGGTGTTGTTCCAGGAGAGACTTATAGAGGTCAAGCCAGAACCTGGTGTAATCCTACTGCTGGTCTTTACAGATCTGCATCTTGGACTCCATTAGTATTCTGGACTCAACCAACTACTATCAGATTAGAGGAAAACTCTACTATTTTAGATCTGAGTATTTTTCCTAATCCATCAAGAGATATTTTTAATTTAAGTTTCACTTCCCAGAGTAAACAATCTATAGAAGTAAGAGTTATGAATTTAATAGGAGAGGTAATCTTTACGGAAAACTTAGAAAATTTTGAGGGAGAATATAAACATTCGTTTAACTTATCAGAATATTCAAAAGGAGTTTACTTATTAGAATTAGATACCGATAATGGAATAGTCAACAAAAAACTTATTTTACAATAAAATGAAAAAACTAATACTCATACTATTTTGCTTACCATTATTAATAATGGCACAAGCCCCACAAGGTTTTACTTACCAAGGTGTAGCAACAGATAATAATGGTTTTGAACTGCAGAACCAAACTATAAGTATACAAGCGAGTATACTTTCTAGCTCTGCTACAGGAACAACTGTTTGGCAAGAAACCCACACAACTTCTACAGATACTTTTGGGCTATTTAGTGTTGTTATAGGAGAGGGAACATCTACTAATGGTGGTAGTAGTGCTACTTTCCAAGAAATTGATTGGGGAGCAGCTTCACACTTTATGAAAGTGGAGATTGATGTAAATGGCGGAACAAACTATGTACACGTAGGTACCAGCCAAATGATGTCTGTACCTTATGCGCTTTATGCTGAAAATATAAATATGGATTCTGTTAGTGATTATTTAACTAACGATTCTTCTTTTATGGCTAATGTTGGTGGTGGTGAAAATCAAGTAGAGAGTAGTGATTTTGCAAATCAAACCTCTAATAGCGATTTCAACAACAATATTACTACTCAGATTCCTCAAGCTTTAGATGGAAAAAAAGTGATTATTTACTCCACTGATAAGTCTATTTATTTAACGGATTCAGTTGGCTCATTTACAAGTGTTTTATATTCGGTTTCTAGTAATACTATTGGTAACTTAACTTCTAATGCTAGTGGTGATACACTTTACTTCTTACAATCAGCTAATAATGGTTATGCCGCTCCTAATATTATGATGACATCAATAAATAATATTAATCCTGTTGTTGTTGGCTCACTTCCTTGTACACAACAACAATTAAAACAATTTAAATATTTTAATGGTAACTTTTATTATTTAAAAACTACCGATTTATTAGAAATTTCTAATGGAAGTCCATCTGTATTAAATAGCACCCAAAATAATTATTGTTTTACTGTTGATAGTTTAGGTACTATTTATAGAGCATTTTCTTCTAATGGCTTCTTCTTAAATGGCACAAGTTATAGTGGGCCTCAATATGAATATTTATTTGATATTGATGTCTCAGAATCTGAGAATAGAATATATTTTTGGAGATCGGCTAGTGGAGGTGACATTGGTTATTGGGATCTTAATAGTAATAGTGCAACTATACTTTTTACTGCAGATGGATCTTATGAGTCTTCAACTACTGAAGGAGAGCAAGTTGTTCGCTATCATGATGGTTTTGTTTATTTCAATCAAGGAAAAAGTCTTTTCTCTGTCCAAAATGATGGTAGTAATTCAAGAATAATATCTTCATCAAATGATGCATATAATATTACTGGCGTAGTAATTGTTGATTAATAAAAAATAAAATGAAAAAACTAATACTCATACTATTTTGCTTACCATTATTAATAATGGCACAAGCCCCACAAGGTTTTACTTACCAAGGTGTAGCCACTGATAATAATGGTTTTGAACTTCAGAACCAAACTATAAGTATACAAGCGAGTATACTAAGTAGCTCAGCTACAGGAA
The DNA here is from genome assembly GCA_905478555.1 of uncultured Flavobacteriales bacterium. Taxonomy (GTDB): domain Bacteria; phylum Bacteroidota; class Bacteroidia; order Flavobacteriales; family BACL11. The sequence goes on along the minus strand of CAJQIZ010000010.1, from coordinate 4,973 downwards.
CAGCTGTTTGGCAAGAAACCCACACAACTTCTACAGATACCTTTGGACTATTTAATGTAACAATAGGAGAGGGAACATCCACTAATAGTGGTAGTAGTGCTACTTTCCAAGAGATTGATTGGGGAGCAGCTTCACATTTTATGAAAGTGGAGATTGATGTAAATGGCGGAAGCAACTATGTACATGTTGGTACCAGCCAAATGATGTCTGTTCCTTATGCTTTATATGCTGAAAATATAAATATGGATTCTGTTAGTGATTATTTAACTAACGATTCTTCCTTTATGGCTAATGTAGGTTATTCTTCAAATTACAATAGTACTAATAACGGTGATTTAAGTGCAAATATAGACCCCAATGATTTGACTTCTAGTCTAATAAGTGAAATCCCTCAAAGTCTTGATGGCCATAAATTAATTTTTTATTCAACAAAAAAAGGTATTTACTTGACTGATAGTATAGGTTCTTTTACAAGCTTAATTTATTCAACACAAAGTGATTTAATATATTCACTCACATCTAATATTTCAGCAGATACATTGTATTTTTTACAATCTTCCGAATCTGCTAATACTTCACCTTCTATTATGATGTTTACAACTAATAATCTTAACCCAGTTGTAATAGGGGCATTACCATTTCCAATAAACGACATACACACATTTAAATACTATAATGGAAAATTCTATATTTTAAGTAGTGATGAAATGTTAGAATTTTCAGGTGGTATTATCAGTAATGTTACACCATCTTCGTTGCCAGGTGATATTAAGACTTTTTCAACTATCTCTCCTACACTGTATTACATCTATTATGCTGGATCAAATCAGTATTATATAGCTAATGGCGCTCAAATTCCTTATGCATATAATATGGAATATTCTCCAACAGGAAACATAATATATATTAGAGATAACGCTAATGGGTTAAATATATATGCATCTACTGTAGGAAGTAATAGTTACTCTACAGTATACAATTCAAATGGACTTTTACAAACCACAGGTACTTATTTTGAAAACCCTATGTCAATTAGTGATGGAATAATTTATTTCTCATCAAAAACAGCTTTATTATCATTAGATGATAACGGAAATAATTTAAGATCAATTTCTACATCTACAAATTCACAAAATATTAATGGAATAGTAACTTGTCAATTTAATTATGATTCAACAACGGCTAATACTAATAATATTCATATTGGAATTACTGATCCATTAAGCTATCTTTCATCAACGAATCAAAAAAATATTTTTTATTCAACAAAAAAAGGTATTTACTTGACTGATAGTATAGGTTCTTTTACAAGCTTAATTTATTCAACACAAAGTGATTTAATATATTCACTCACATCTAATATTTCAGCAGATACATTGTATTTTTTACAATCTTCCGAATCTGCTAATACTTCACCTTCTATTATGATGTTTACAACTAATAATCTTAACCCAGTTGTAATAGGGGCATTACCATTTCCAATAAACGACATACACACATTTAAATACTATAATGGAAAATTCTATATTTTAAGTAGTGATGAAATGTTAGAATTTTCAGGTGGTATTATCAGTAATGTTACACCATCTTCGTTGCCAGGTGATATTAAGACTTTTTCAACTATCTCTCCTACACTGTATTACATCTATTATGCTGGATCAAATCAGTATTATATAGCTAATGGCGCTCAAATTCCTTATGCATATAATATGGAATATTCTCCAACAGGAAACATAATATATATTAGAGATAACGCTAATGGGTTAAATATATATGCATCTACTGTAGGAAGTAATAGTTACTCTACAGTATACAATTCAAATGGACTTTTACAAACCACAGGTACTTATTTTGAAAACCCTATGTCAATTAGTGATGGAATAATTTATTTCTCATCAAAAACAGCTTTATTATCATTAGATGATAACGGAAATAATTTAAGATCAATTTCTACATCTACAAATTCACAAAATATTAATGGTATTGTAATTGTTGATTAATAAAAAATAATAAAATGAAAAAATTACTAACTATATTACTTTGCTTACCATTACTAATAATGGCGCAAGCTCCACAAGGTTTTACTTACCAAGGTGTAGCAACAGACAATAATGGTTTTGAACTGCAGAACCAAACTATAAGTATACAAGCGAGTATACTTTCTAGCTCCGCTACAGGAACTACTGTATGGCAAGAAACCCACACAACTTCTACAGATACCTTTGGTCTATTTAATGTAGTAATAGGAGAGGGAATATCTACTAATGGTGGAAGTAGTACTACTTTCCAAGAAATTGATTGGGGAGCAGCCTCACACTTTATGAAAGTTGAGATTGATGTAAATGGAGGAAGCAACTATGTACACGTAGGTACCAGCCAAATGATGTCTGTACCTTACGCACTTTATGCTGAGAATGTACACAACTTAAATATGGACTCTATTTTAGGGGCAGTGTATGATTCAATAAATACATCATTTTCTTCCGGAGCTATGTCTGTATCAACCTTTGGTGATACATTAACATTAAATGGGCAAAGTATTATTATAGCTGGAATTAGTTATCAGAACACACCATCATCAATATTTGGAACTGTGACAGATATAAATTTAAATACTTATCAAACAGTTACAATAGGTAATCAAGAATGGATGACGGAAGATCTAAGAGTAACAAATTTCTCAAATGGAAATAGCATAACATTACAAACAAGTAATTCTCAATGTGCTATTGCTTCTTACCGAGATCCAGGTAATGGAGTAATTTATTATAATGGTATAGCTGCTGTTGATACTAGAAATATTTGCCCAACAGGTTGGCGTGTTCCTAGTAAATCGGACTATGAGGTATTGCTTGATGTTTTTGGCGATTATGATGCATCTCAATATAGTTGGATTGAATCAGGAGCAGCTTTAAAATCAACAGATCAAAATAGCTGGGACAATCCTCTTAATTCTACTAATGCAAGTCATTTAAATATGTATCCAACAGGTATGATGTATTGTAGTTCAAATACTGTATATTCTCAGGATTATGCTGAGAATTGGACTATATCTCCAAATGGCGGTGGTTCTCATTATGTTTTAAAAGCAGAAAACAATACAAAAAATGCAAATTTTTTAGCGCATTCTGGATTCCCATCCCAGTATTTTTCCACATGTAGATGCATAAAAGATTAAATAAAATTATGAAAAAAATAAATTTAAAAATCATGGCAAAAAGAATATTTCTAATTGCATTAGTTGTGCTTGCAAATACTGTATTTGCACAAAAAGTACAAAGAAGCACCATTAGCTCTTGGACTAATAGTTATCAATCTTCTACTTTTTATTTGCATACCACTATGGGGCAAAACTCAGTGGTGGGTACTATAGCTAACGATTCTACTGTATTAAGGCAAGGTTTTGAGCAGCCACAATATTTAGGTTGTATGGATCCTTTTGCTTGTAATTACGACCCAGCAGCTAGTATCGAAAACGGTACTTGTAGATATGATGTGTCGGTTGCAAATACCCATTACATTTGCCAAGGCGAATCTCTTGCAATTGGTAATAGCACCTATACTGTTTCAGGTACTTATACTGATGTATTAATTGCACATAATAAGTGCGATAGTATTATAACTACTGTGCTTCATGTTTCTGATTTATCCATTGCTATGGCTCAAACATCAGCCTCTTGTAGTAATTGGACGGATGGTTCAGTTGCTGTAAGTACAACAGGGGGTATACCTCCATTTTATTACAGTTGGAGTACAGGTGATAATACAGCTCAAGTAGATCAATTAGGAATGGGTACTTATGTGGTTTCAGTTACTGATTCTGGTTGTGTGCTTACTGATTCTATTGTAGTACAGCTAGATGTAGCAGCAGCTGATAGTATGCATCCAGAAATCTGTTATGTATCGGTTGATAATACTGGTTTTAATAGAGTAGTTCTACGACCACTTGAAAACCCCCTTACTGCAGGATATATAATATTAAGAGAATATAGTGCAAATCTTTATTCTCCACTAGATACACTTGATGGGAATACTTTATCTTATATTGATTCAACATCCAACCCTGCAGCACAAGCCGAGCGTTATAAAGTAACCGCTATTGATGCCTGTGGTAATAGTACAGATACATCTGGCTATCATAAAACAGTTCATCTTACTATGAGTTTAGGTGTAAGTGGTGAAGTAAATCTTATTTGGAATTCTTATGAAGGATACCAAGTAACCGATTATCTAATTTACAGAGGAAATAGTTATTCTAATATGAATATGATTGGGTCTATTTCAGGTACCAATAGTTCATTTACCGATCTTACTCCACCAACTGGTGTACTTCAATATCAGATACGTGCTTTTGCACAGAATTGTGCCTCTATTCCAAATGCATTTACACTTCCAGATACTTTAGAGTCCAATGTTATTGATCATACTAATACTGGAACTAATACATTAACAGTTAGTATCAGTTCGCAGAATCCTTCAAATGCATCAGCTACAGATGGTTTTGCTGTTGCTACAGCAACCAATGGAACAAATCCTTATACTTACATGTGGTCTAATGGAGTTTCAGGGTCATTTAATTTTAGTTTAAGTGTTGGAACTTATACAGTATTTGTTTCTGATGCTGATGGTAATGTCTCTACAGCTTCTGTAACCCTTAGTGCTTCTTCAACTTCAATTTCTGGTTGTACTGACCCATTAGCTAATAACTATGACCCATTAGCAACAGTAGATGACGGAACTTGTACATATCCTACAACTTGTACTAAGCCAGTTCCAACAGGTTTGTATGTTGATAACATTATTCATAGTCAAGCTCAAGTTCATTGGGATAATATGAGTGATGCTGTTTGTATGGCTCTTAAGTATTTTATTCAAGTTAGAGAGTTAGGAACTACTTCTTGGACTAATAAATTAGCTTCAGATGCAGGTTTATGTAACTTTGGTTTACCTACTACATCTAAAATGTTTACACA
>CAJQIZ010000009.1 GCA_905478555.1 uncultured Flavobacteriales bacterium | reverse complement strand
TATGAAGAAAATTTATTTATCTATTTGTGCTTTAGTAGTAGTTCTACTTCTTTTGCTCAACAAAATGATGTAAAAAATACTGATTTCAGTGATCAAACATCTAAGTTTCACCACTACACATCTACTGATGATGTAAATAAAGCAGTCCCTTTTTGGACAAATGACTTGTCGGATGCTTCTTTATGGACTATGACAGACATTGCAAATAGTGGAACACAAAACTGGGTAATTGGTACTGCTGTTCCTGCAGGTAGTTATTCTGCTCCAATGGGAGCTATTGCTTCTACTACAGCTGCTAATGGTTATGCAATGTACGATTCTGATGCTTTAGCAACCACTGCTGCTAATGTTCAAGATGCTACTTTAGCATTTAACAATTCAATTGATTGTTCTGCATACCAATATGTAAACTTATCTTTCGAATCTTACCACAGAAAATTTCAGGATTCTGTTTTTTTAGAGGTAAGTAACGATAATATAAACTGGGATAGATATGAAGCTCATGTTGATTTAGATGTTAATGATGCTTCTGACAACTTTGAGTTAGTTTCTTTAAATATCTCTGCTACTGCAGGTAATCAAGCTAATGTTTGGATTAGATTTAGATATGAAGGCCAGTGGGATTACGCTTGGATGTTAGATGATGTATCTATTGCTGAAACTCCAAATAATGCCGCTTCTATATCTGAAGCTGTACTTGGTGGATGGTGGGTAAACTACGCTAATGTTGCTGGAGGTGCACTTGCAGGATTTGATTTTACTTTTCAAACCCCATCTCAACTATCTGCAAATCCTTATTCTTTTGAAGCAGTTTTACATAATGATGGTGTTGCACCACAAAATATGGTTTTAAATGCAGAGGTATTCAATGACCAAGGTACATCTGTTTTCACTACTACTTCTAACTCTATGTTGTTAGATATGTCTTATAATGTAGATACATTTGCATGTAACAATACATTTTCTCCTTCCTCAAATGGAACTTACGAAACGAGAATTTGGGGTACTGGTGATTCTATAGGTACTGATACTGCTATTTTAATGTCAGTTGTAAATGATTATACTTATGGTAGAGATTGGAATCAAGCTTCAGGATATAGGGGCGTTGCAAGACCTTGTGGTGGTATGGTTGTAGGTACAACTCTAGATATTTATGCAGACGAATCACTTTATGCTATTCAGGTACATATTGATGATGAGTCAGTTGTTGGTACATCTATATATGTAGCATTATATGAAAATGACCCTACTCCTAATAGTGATCCGATTTTTATTTCTCAATCAGATGATTATGTTTTGACTCCTGCTGATTTAGACAATTGGGTAACTGTCCCTATGGATGGAGGACAAGATTTGTTTGCTGGAACTTCTTATTTAGCAGCAGTTGGTGGTTATGCAAGTCCAGTAGATACATTTCAAGTAAATCTTTCTGGAGAATCTCAAGGAGCTACATGTTGGATACAAGATAACGGATGTACTCTTGGTTCTGGTGCTTTTGGTGACTGGTACTGGTTGTCTAACATCCCTATGATTAGAATGAGTTTTGATCCTGCGACTTTATCTGTTGATAATTTAATTGAAGGTGATTTCAATGTATATCCTAATCCAAATACTGGAGTGTTTACTGTTGAATTAAATAATATAAAAGCAGATGATTACAAAATTTCTGTGACTAATGTTTTAGGTCAGGAAGTTTACACTTCGGCCTCTTCACTTAACATTATTTCTTCTCAAAGAATTGATTTATCTGATTTAGATAAAGGAATTTATATTTTAGAAATTTCTAATTCAGAAGTTACTATCTCTGAGAAAATTATTATAGAATAATTTATAAATAAATAATATTTTAAAAGCCTACTTTTTAAGTGGGTTTTTTTATGATTTATTTTTTGTAAGTTAGCAATCTAAATAATATAAAATTAATATAATGAAAAAACTTTACACAATTGCTTCATTTTTGATGATTTCAGCAATTTCATTTGCGCAACTTTCAAATGTAGAAATGCCTGACCCTTCAGATGTAAGTACAAAAATTTTAAAATCAAACCCGTTTTTAACTTCTTATTCAGATAAAGCTACCCCATTTTGGTCGGAAGATTTTAGTGCTGGAATTCCTGTAACATGGACTAATGGAACTACGCCAACCCCTCCAGTAATTTCTGCACCATGGGTTTACAGAGGTCCTTCTACCAATCCTGGTGTTAATACGGGTTCTCAAGGAGCTTATGCAGGTACAAATGGTCCAATAGCTTCTCCAACAGCAGCTAATGGATTTATGTTATTTGATTCTGATTATTATGATAACGGAGGAACTGCTGGTAATTTTGGAGCTGGAACGTATCCTTGTAATAGCATTACAGGAGCAGCTCCAACGGGTCATGTTGGTACTTTAACAACTGACTCAATTGATTGTTCAATGTATTCTGATGTTTCAATTTTATTTAATTCTTTCTACAGAGAATATACTGGGATTGCTAAGATTGCGTTTAGTCTTGATGGTGGTCTTACATTTACTGATACTATAGAAGTTCATCCAGAAATAGAAGTAAATGAGAGAACGGAAAATGATTATCAAGTAATGATTAGAATGCCAATAAATATTGCTGGTAATTCAGATGTGAGAATTCAGTTTATTTATGATGGAACGGTTCTGTATAATACTTCATATAATGGTTATTATTTTTGGATGATTGATGATATTGAATTAGTTGAAACACCTGATCACCTTCTTAAGCTTTCTGATGAAACATTTGGTGGTTGGTGGGTTGGTTATCAATCTACTGGTGATTTAGGTGTTGATTATACATTTAATCCAATTAATCAGGCAAATGCAAATCCTTATAGATTTGAAGCTGTTGTTTCAAATAATGGAGCATCTTCACAAAGTAATGTAACAATGCATGTAGAGGTTGATAATTTTGGGTCTAATGTTTTCTCAACTTATTCAAATCCAATGATTGTTGATGTTATGTCTACTGACACATTAACTACATCTACTTTTACACCTTTAAATACTGGTTATCATCAAATAAATTATTGGGTTGAATCAGACTCTTTCCCTTCTACAGATACAATTGGAAGAGGAACTGTAGTTACTGATACTATTTATGCTGTTGATGTTGATTGGGATTCAGATGGAGCTAATGCTGGTAATGGTTATTTTTTAGGTAGAAGTTGTGGAGGGCAGGTTCTAGGGAATGCGTTTGATATTTATGAAGATGATCAAGCAACGTCTATTTCTTTTCATGTAAATGACAAATCAGTTGCTGGAGCTGAAGTTAATATTGAACTATATGAGATTGATGCAATGGTTACTCCTTATGCTCCAATATATTTAGGAGAGTCAGACCCCTATACTTTAACACAATCAGATATTGGGAATTGGGTAACAATTTCGTTGCCAGATCCAATAGATCTTTATGCTTCTATTACTTATATTGCTGCGGTAGCAGGAGTAGCAAATCCAATTGACACCTCATTAATTAGCTCATCTGATAATGATAATACATTAAGCTTTGTTCAGGATAATGGTTGTAATATTGGTTCAGGTGGATTTGGTTATTGGTATAGTAATTCTAGGCCTTTGATGATAAGATTGAATCTAGGATATGAAATAGTATCTTCTTTAGAAGATAATATTTTTGATGGAAGATTATCAGTCCACCCTAATCCTTCAAAAGGAATTTTTAATTTAGATTTAGTAGAAGTTAATTCTGGAGAATATGTTATTTCTGTAACCAATATTTTAGGAGAAGTTGTTTATTTTGATACTAGAAATGTGAATAATACTTCATCTACAAAACTAGATTTATCAAATTTAAATAATGGTATTTACATGCTTAATGTTCAGAATGAAAATTCGAATATTAATAAAAAGTTAATTATTGAATAATAGATTAATATAATAAATTAAAAGCCTGACGAAAGTTGGGTTTTTTTTTATATCTATTTTTTACTTAAGTTTGTACTTTAATTAAAAAAAATAAAATTATGAAAAAAAATCTACTATTATTATTTGCTGTTTTTTCCTTTTCAGTATTTGCTCAAGAAGATTGTTTAGATGCTAATAATTCATCAAAAATTATAAAGAATGATATTCGCTCAGATAAAAGTGCAGTAGTAATTTGGTCAGAAGATTTTGGAGGTGGATTTCCTTCAGGATGGAATAGTTATACTGTAAATACAGGTGCCGGTAATAGTGGAGCTTCTGCTGGTAATACTGCAACTGCTCCTTGGAAACATTCTATGGTTGGTAGTTGGGGGTATTGGAATTCTGTGGGTACTAGTGGTGGGAATCCGACTGGGCCTGCTGCTGCAATTAATTCTACTACATCTGCAAACGGATTTCTTATTTCAGATATAGATTCTGCTAATCATTGGAATGGTAATTCAGGAGCTTCTTCAGGTTCTTCTTATCATTTTATCGAATCGTACTTTACCACTTCTTCTATTGATTTAAGTGGATATGCAAATGTAAGTTTAGAATTTGAACATTCTTTTAGGTTAAATAATAGTATTGATTTAACGGTCTCGATAAGTACAGATAGTATTAATTGGACGACTTATAATATACAGGGAAACGCTACTAATAATCAAGCCTCTGCCGATCCTGAATATTTAAGTTTAAATATTTCTTCTGTAGCAGGAAATTCTGCAACTGCATATGTAAAAGTAGGGTGGAATGCTAGAGTTTATTTTTGGATGTTAGACGATATGAAAATTGTAGAAACACCAGATAATAAGATTGATTTATCAGAAACAAGTTTTGGTGGTTGGTATACTACTCCTACTACAAATGGTTTTGGATTGGAATATACGCTTATACCAATGAAACAAATTATTGCAAACCCTTATACTTTTGAAGGGGAAGTAACTAATTTAGGAGCTTTAAATCAAACTGCACATATTAATGTAAATGTTTTAGACGAATCTTCTAGTTCTGTATTTACTACGATTTCTGCAGATAGTATCTTATTTCCTCAAGATACCATGATTTTTGTTGGTCAGAATAAATTTACTCCTAACTCTACAGGTTTATACACCTTTGATACTTGGGCTTCATCAGTTGATACAATATCAGATACTATGTCTTCTTTTTCGGCAGTTACAGATAATGTATATGGTAGAGATAATGGAACAATGAGTTCTAGTTACGAATTAGGAAGATCGTGCGGTGGGATGATTGTAGGTTCTTATTTTGATGTGTACGATACGGATGATTTGGCTTCACTCTCAGTTTATATGAAAGATAATTCGGTTCCTGGAGCTTTAATTTATGCTATGATTTACGAAATTGATGATTCTAATGATAAAATATATCTAGCTCAATCGGATGATTATGCCATTACTGCAAATGATTTAAATAATTGGACTACTATTAGTTTTGATGATGACTTTAGTTTAGTTCCAGGTACATATATGGCTGCTATTGGTTCTTATGCTAGTCCTATTGATACTTCTGTAATTGCTATGGCTCAGTATACTTACCCTACTACATGTTATATTCAGAAGAATGGTTGTTTAACAGGAACTCAATCTTTTGGTTCGTGGTATTGGCTGTCAAGAGCACCTATGATTAGAATGAATTTTGCTGTTGTTTCCTCAATAGAAGAAAATATATTTGAAGGTAAAATTTCTGTATATCCAAATCCAACAAATGGAATTTTAAATTTAGATATGATGGGAGTTACTCCATCAGAATATCAAATAAAAATCTCAAATATTCTTGGAGAAATAATTTATGTTTCTTCCGAAAATATTAGTGGAATAAATAATGATGTAATTGATTTAAGTAGTTTTAGTAAAGGTACTTATGTCATTCAGATTAAAAATAAAGAATCTATATTCACTGATAGAATAGTTATTAGGTAGTCTCTATTTTTTCTAGATTTTATTAAAAAAAACAACACTTTTATAAGTGTTGTTTTTTTATATTACTAAATGATATTTAGTTATTTATTCAGTAACTGTTTCTACTACAGCATCTACTTCTTCTGAATTAATCACAATAACTTGTGTAGTTGAGTCCATCAATTCTTCTTCCGTTATAACTTCTTCAATAACTGTTTCCTCAGGAGCTGTTGCTTCTTCAGATGTGCAAGACGTAAACATTAAGGCAGATACAAATAAAGTAGCTCCAAAAATTGACATTAATTTTTTCATGAATATTTTTTTAATAATTTGCTTACTCTATAAGGTTTTCAGCTTTCCCTAAATTTTACTCGCAATATTACCTATTATTATTGTCATTCTACTAAATATATCGATAAACATTCTCTTTTTATCGGTAGAAAGTGTCTTGCTTCTAGAATTTTTAATAAAATATTTATTAAGTTTGTATTAATAATTAATATAATATCATGAAAAAAATTATCATAATGCTATTTAGTTTTGCAATACTTTCATCTTGCGATTCTGATAAAAGAGTTTTAATTGAAGGTGTTACTTTTGTAGAGTTGAATGTAAGAGCTAGTCCGGATGTTTCTAGTGATAATGTTGTAGATGAATTAGATCCAGGAGACATTGTAAAAATAGTACAGTTTAAAGAAGGATATGATAGGGAAGGTATATCTTGGTGTCAGATAAGATTAAATTTTCCAGAGCGTTATGATGGTAAAGAATTAAAATATGCATGGGTTGCTTATAAGGTAAAGGGACTTCCTTTTGTTGTTAGTGAAGCTACTTGGAATAAGATACAAAGAATGTATGAAATGGAATATGAGAAGGAAGTTAATGAAATATTAACAGGAGCTAAAACTTGGGTTACTCAAGCTATTTATGATTATGTATATAATGATTATATGCGTGATATTGGATATGAATTTGAATTAAGAGGTCCTAAGTCTGAGAGTAATGATCCAAGAGATCAGTATGAGGTGGAGTCTCCATCACATTCTGTTGATTTTACCTCTGAAAACACATATAAACAATATTGTAGAAGTAGAATTACTACCGCAAGTATTGATAGAGAGGAGACTGCATTATATGCGGTAATCTTCAATCAATCTCCTAGAAATATTCACTTTTTCCGACAAGATGATAATAATAAGAGGGGTAGTTTTGTGAAAGAGTTTAACTTTAGTAATTCATTAAGTTCTAATATTAAATCTATTGATAGAAAAACTTCTAAAAGTAAAGTTTATGTAGAAGATTATTACGGATATAAAACAAGATTAGAATTAAGTTATGACGCTATGAGAATACGTCCTCAAAAAGGTAGAGAACGATATATTATATATAATAATTCAGGCTATACCAATGAAAATTTTAGTGGTACGTATCTGACTTTAGTGAAAGAATATTAAAATTAGAATACAGAAATAAAATTATGAAGAAAATATTTACATTTTTTATTGTTACAAGTTTATTTTTTGCTTGCAGCGATATTAAGGAATCTATTAATTTCAATGAGAATTCAATAGATCAGAAACAAGAGGAAATTAGAACTAAGGTAGAAATAAAAGAGTATTATTCTTGGGTAGATAAATTAAGGGTGCGAGCAGTTCCTGGTTTAGACTCTAAAAGACAAGGAGCTAAATTTGTTGATGTACTTGATGAAGGTGAAAGGGTGTTTTTCTTAGGTGAGAAATCTTCAGAAACCTTTGAAGTGAAGTTAAGAGGCAGAACAATGAATGCTCCCTTTTATAAGGTAAGAACTAAAAAAGGAGAGATAGGTTGGATTTTTGCTGGTGCTTTAAGTTCCTTCCCTATTGATGTAGAACATTATAGAGTTGCAATTTTCTTTAATAATACAGATGAAGGGGGTGATTTCGGATATTACGCATCTGAATCAATGAATAAATTATTTGTAAATGGAATAGAATCAATCTTTGTTGAAGATAATTTTGATGAGATAGAGATTAGGAATGACAGAGGAGATATTATTGGAACTGAGAATATTAGTAGAATGGTGAAGGAATACCAGATTGGAGTTGTCTGTGTGGAAAAAGGAAGAAGTCAGAAATATGTTGACTATTCAACGAATATGGGAGATAAGGTTCTTTGCACTTTTATTCCAGATTATTATGGTAATGAATGTTATTTATTTTTTGAAGAAGAGGATGGAATGTATGATTGATGATAATTAGATGTTTTTTTTTTCTATTTGTAATTCTCTTTTCTTGTAATACAAAAGAATCTAATTTAGTTGAACTCTCAATAATAAAAGAGAAGGTAATTGAATATAATTTCATTTACGAAATCAATGAAATAAGTGAATATGAGTTATCTCAATATTGTTGCGATAAAAAGGTAAAAGATTTAGTGCTTTTACAATCTGTGAAAGTTGCATATATTAATTTGGATGGAGAAACTCAAATGGGAGAACTTATTGTTCATCATGAACTTGCAGAAGAAGTCGTTGATATTTTTAGAGATATATTTAAGTGTAGATTCCCTATTGAAAAAATGATACCTATTAATGTATATGACTGTAATGATGATAAATCTATGGAAGATAATAATACATCTGCATTTAATTATAGGACAGTAAGTGGTAGCAGAAAATTATCTGATCATTCTTTCGGAAGAGCTATCGATATCAATCCTTTATTAAATCCATATATCAGAAGAAGTAAGGTTCAACCAGAAAATGGAAGAAAATATAGGGATAGAGAAAATCATGTAGAAGGGATGATACAAAAAAATGATTGTGTTGTGCAAGAATTTAAAAGTAGAGGGTGGCAGTGGGGTGGAGATTGGAAATACTCAAAAGATTATCAACATTTTTATAAATACTAATTAAAAAAAACTATGAAAAAATTAACCTTATTTACATTTATAATTCTTTTCTTTTCTTATTGCGCTTCAGAAGAAGGGGGTCCATCTTATCAAAATAATAGCTATGACTACTCTAAAGGAGAGAATTATACAGATGGTTCTAATATCGATCCAGAACAATCAAACATACATACACAAAATAAGTTTAAGGAAAATAATAGATACTCAATTCCTGACAATCAGATAGAATATGAGTTTTATTGGAATGGATCAAACTATTATCCTATTGGATGGAGCAGAGATGGTAAAATTGCTTTCAGACAATTTACTTCTTTAGAAGGTAGTGGAGGTTGTTTAGATGAGATTATCATTCAAAGTACGATTTCAGATAAAATACTTAAAACTATAAAATTAGATGAGTTCAATCCTGATGAATCAGAGGATTGGGATAATCATTGTGATTTAGATCAAACATGGAACAGAGAGAGAAGGATTATTTCAAAATATTTAAACAGATATGAGATAGAAGACAACTCTTTTGGACTAATAAATACTTCTACTAAGATTAGAACATCTGATGGAGAGTTTAAAATTAAGTTGTCACAAAATTTGTTAGAAGAGTTTTCAGATGAAACTGGAAGAGAAAATAGCACGAAATATAAACTGAAAGTATATTTTGATGGAGACTCTAAAACAATTAGTAATGATAGGATTACTGCTCATAATGTTGATTATCTTGGATATTATAAATCTCCATTTGATAATAGAGTTATAATTGTTCTTCAGTATCAGGATAGTTCATATGGAGAATATAGTAATAATGGAGGTATTATTACTATAGGATGTGATCTTGATGTAAAATCCTGGAGTAAATAATATCAAAACAAAAATTATGAAAAACATATTACTATTATTAAGTATATTAATCTTTGCGTCCTGTGATTTTTTCACTTCAAAAACTAAACAATTTGACCACCAACAGTTTGTAGAAAACTATTATAAAGCATACGAAAAAGAAGATATAGATTTTTTAAGAAAGTATTTTATTGAGGATAATATTGAATGGTTTGGAAAAAATGATCCTTTAACAAATGATGAGGTGATTGAGAGACACTTTAGTAAATTTAATAAAGAGGATTTTTTAGAAACAAATATTTTTAACCTAGAAATTATTTCTGAAAATAATAATTTTTCCATCATTACATTTGATTTACAATATGTGAAATATATTAAAAAGGAAGATAGAAAAGAATCGGACACACAAAAACAGTGGATGCAGATAACTTGTGATGGTAAAATTGTTAAAATAGATATAAAAGATTTCGCTATAAAGCAGAAAACTCATTCTAATGAAGAAAAAATAAAAAGTAAATATACTGATAGAGTAAGACAGATTAAAGAGATGTATAAGGAAGTAAAGTCTTATTCTAAAGATGGTAAATGCAAAACAATAAATTGGGAGGAAACAGATGAGTTTAGACCTTTTGATAGAGAGGTTACAGAATGTATTTATCCTGATGGATATAAAAGAATAACACTTGCCTTTGCTTTATGGGAATCTTATTTAACCTCTGAATATTATTTTGTAAATGATAAATTATTTTTTGTGTATGAGGTTGATGAAGGATATGATGAAAAAAATAAAACTAGGATTTATTTCAAGGAAAATGGAGAGATAGAAAAAATACTTGTTGATTATGGAGATGGTAATTCGAAAGTAACAGACCATAAAGAGTTAGATAGAGTAACAAACTTCAACTTAAGATGGTTAAATATTGCAGAGAGAGAATTAAATAAATGAAAATGAAAAAACTATTATTACTTTTTTTATTAATTCCATTTTTGGGGATATCTCAAGTAGAAATAAATGTAGATAGTTATTTAAATTTAAGAGAGGAACCGAATACAAGTTGTAGAGTAATTGGTAAGTTAGTTGATACTTCTGTTGTTACTTATGCGGGTGAATGGAGAGATGGTTTTATAAAAGTGAAACAGTATTTTCCATCTGAAAATGACGAGTTATTAGGTGATATTAAAGAGGGATGGGTAAGTAGTGCGTATGTTAGTGTTCCCCTACTTACATCAGATAGATCCGTTTGAATACATTGATTCTTTATGGTATGATGCTATTTTCAGTTCTGAAGGGATGATTTCTCAAGCAGGGTTTATTAAGATTAATGGAAAAATGATTAGATTGGAATCAGATTATATGAAAGATAGTTTAAGATTATCTTATAATAATAGTAATATTGAAATAAATTATTATTCTTCAGATACTTTTTATGGATATGAAGGAAGTTAAAGTGAGGGTGTACTTCATATAAAGTACAGAGGTAAAGAAGAGTTTATTTATGTAAGACAAAAAGAAGGACATTAATTATTAATGAAAAAACTAATATTTATATTATTAATAATTCCTTTTCTGAGTATTTGTCAGAACAAGAAGTTGTTAAAAGAACAAATAATTCAGAAAACGATTTTTTTAATTTATTTCTTAATTACACTCTATCCCAAAAACATATTCCTCAATAATTTGTAGATCTTCTGCAAATTCAGAGGCAGAGAAATCTGTAATATCTGAATAAGTAATTAGTTTTCTGTAATCTTCTAACAGTTTATTAGCAATTGGCATGTACGACCAATGCCATTTTTCTTCATTATATCCAGTTAATCTTCCTCCTTCCATTTTTTTAGAATATACTTGGCAGAATCCAAATTTAGGAGCATTGTTTTTTAACCACTCATATTCTTTATTTGCCTTCTCATTAGTCCCATCAAAATATGTGTCAAAACCATTTATATCTATATCAGTCCCCCAATGATGACGAGAAGTAGATGGCATAGAACTCCAAATCATTATTTTCTGAATTATCTCAATATCTGTCAGATTTTCTTTTTTGTATTTGTTATATTTTCTTTCCCAGATACTTTTTTGAGAATAATAATTTCTCGTTCCAGAAACAATAGTTAAATAGATTTCATTTTCCTCAGCTGACTCCTTCATTTTAATAAAAGCCTCCAATGTTTTTTTCTGTAAATACATTTCAGATTTTGTATGGTACTTCTTGTCTACTAAAATAAAATCAGAATGATCCTTAGGTTGAAATTTTCCTATTAGAAAACTTTTTATATCAAGTGAATTATCTTTCATTATTTCAGTATTTTCTTTTATATCTATATTAATTTCTTTCAACTCATGAACCGTGTTGTTAGATAGGGTATATTGTAATGGTTCACCAAATATAATTTTGCATCTCTCTTCATTATTTTTCTTATAGTTGAAAGATATAATAGAACTATCAGGGTTCATTATTACCACATATTGCTTACCAGCTTGCAGATTACTAAAGTTAAAATCAATATCTTTCTGTTCTGAGATTAATAATATAGTTTTTTGTTCAACACTAAGATTAGTTAATATAGAACTTAACGACTCACCTGCTTTTACATTATTGGTTATTTTAATATTTTCTGGTTTATTTACAGGGATTGAATCAATTGATTTAATGTCACGATTTGTCTCAGGCATCTCTTTCTCATGTGAGGTGCATGAAATAGATAGTAGTAATACTGTAAAGAAGAATAGGACGGTGTATTTTTTTGTTTTCATACTTTTATTTAATAAGGATAAAGATATAAAATAAAACATTAAATATCTATATTGTAACATTTAATTTTACAGAATACCTCCTAGGGGATTGCATGTCTGAAGGCCTTGTAAGTATTTCGGCATTTGTAGCATTATTAATAATAAAATTAATTTTATAGATTTTGTTGAGTTGGAATCCTATGTTCAAGTCAATAATAATATCACCTTTCTTATTGTTTTCTCTCGAATCATTTATTCCAGGAATAATTGCCGGATAATTAGCTTCAGGGACTCCATCATTTACAAGTTGACTTGTAAATATATTATCGATATTTCTCATATAATCATTGTATTGAAGTCGTATAGAGCTATATATGTTCTTGTATTGTAATTTTGCATCCATTTTTAAAATATGTTGATATCGGTATTTTAAAATACTAGTATCTGAACTGCTATTATTAAATGTAATAGGTTCAATAATTCCAAAATGATCTGTTTGTGCATAGATAGAATCTGGAGTTAAGGATATAGGCCTCATATAGGTGTACCCTAAAGAAAGGCTACTTTTACAGAATTGATTTATTTTAAGATTAGTATTTAATTCTGTTTCTATTCCGTCAATTTGAGTTTTTCCTATATTTACTGTTTTAAACCCTAGTCCGAAAGCATGAGCTAAGTCGTATTCTGTTCCCCATTGTGCAAAGCTAAACTCCATCATGTTATTATACCTCATCATGAAATAGGCTATGTCAATATCAAAATTGATGTTTTTTATGTTCTGATTTAGATGATAGGCCATTTCATAACTCCAACCACTTTCTGCTTTTAAACTTAAATTCGGATAAATATAAGTTCCTCCATGTACATTTGTGGAACTTGCCATTTCAGCAATAGAAGGAAATCTTACTCCTTGTCCGAAATAACTCCTAAAACTACTTTTGTAGTTTATTTGATGTTTTAATCCTAAATAAAATAGAGGGTACCCAATGCTGAAATTATTTGTTGCTTCTTCTCCTTCAAATAGAAACTTTCCTTCAGATTTTATCTGTACAAATTCATATCTTCCTCCCAAAGAAACGGTAGTACTTCCTTCTTCTCTTTCTATAAAACTATAAACAGAACTAGTATTACTTCTATTGTCTCCATTAAATATTTCTGATTTTGAAAACACATTACTTGTTGAACTTCCTATTATTATGTTGGAGGATAGTAAATTAGACCATCCCTTATATTTGTAATCTAGATAGTAGGTTTCAGAAAATAAATCTTTGCCTGTTTCTTCTCCATTTGTATTATTATCTAACCCTATCTTCATGAATCTACTTTTAATGATATGTTTGCCATTATTTGCTTCATATATTAGTTGGGGGTCAATATGAAATAGTAAAGAGTTAGTTTGATATAAATTACTGTCGATTGGGATTAAAGCTTGTTCATAACTTTCCCAGAGTAAAAAATTTCCAATATTTTGCTGCATCAGACTACCGTTTACACCATAACTCAATCCTTTTATGGATTTCGATTTATGTAATAAATTTAACGCCAGTTGTTTTCTGTTGTTCTCTTCTAAATATCTATAACCTTCATCTTTAAAATAATTAATTCCTAGAAAGAGAGAGCTGTTTCCGATTAATTCGGAATGTAAAATATTAGTTTTGTAGAAATACCTGTTCCCAGCCCACCATTTTAGTGATTTATTATTTGGATTATCGTACATTCCAAAAGTAGAATTTATCTGTGTGTATCCTATAAATGGATGATTGTCAATTAGATTTTTATTAGCATATTTTGTTTTTACATTAATTACACCATTCATTGCTGCAGATCCGTACATGGCTGATGCTGCTCCTTTTATAACTTCAATCTGTTCAATATTTTCAATTGGGATTAAATCCCATGGAATCTGTCCCATGTCTCCTGATAAGAGAGGTATGTCGTCAATTAAAATTAATACTCTACTTCCTGCCATTGCGTTCCAACCACTTCCTCCTCTAATACTAATTTGGTTTCCTGTAAGTGTTAACCCAGAAAATCGTTGTATTATATCAGAAAGGTCGGTGTTGTTTTCTTCTTCAAATTTGTCTTGTTTTATTACTTTAATAGTTAATACATCTGTAATTAATCTTTCTTTTTTTGTTCTTGTAACTTCTATATCCTCTAACATATTGATATTTTCTTCTAGTATAATATTAAACTTTTGTACTTGTATCTCATTAATATGTACTAACTTGTCTTTAAAGCTAATATGTTGAAATTCAATAAGGTTCTCTCCTTTCTTGATTTTAATGTTGAATTTCCCTTTCTCATTTGTTACACATCCCTTATTCTTTCCCCAACTAATAGTTACTCCAGATATTGGAGTTCCATTTTTGTCACTAACCGTCCCTTTTATATTCTGAGAGAATAAAGAAGAACTGATTAGAATGGAAAAAAATAAAACAATCAAGTTTTGCATTTCCTATTTATTGATTGCGTTTACTTTTTTAGAAATGTAACTATTTTTGTTTTGTAAGCTAATGATATAAATACCTTGTGATATGGGGGAGTTTATCTGAAATTCATTTCTACCAACAGATGTAGTGATATTATCTGTGTGTATGTTTCTTCCTGAAACATCTGTAATACTAAGTTGGAATTTTTCGGATTTATTGGAGTTTAATCCGAAAGAAAAGTTGTTGTTATTACAACTTAGGTTAGTAATTTTTAAAATTGAAGTAGGATGATCTATTGATGTAGCGTTATTAACTGTTATCATATATCTACTTACTGTGTCATATGCACCAGTAATATCATAATAGTCTAAACTTACTGGAAGAGTTAAAGGTACCCCTCCTACAATTACGTTTACCACTCCGTGAGAGTATAAATTTGTAACTACCTTTAAGTTGTACCAATCTGAAGTAGTTGGGATGCCATTTATATCTGAACAGGCTACTGTTCCTCCTAGGAATACACAGTCAGATGTATTGCAATCGACACTCATTCCTGCTGGAGTATTTAAAACTTCCATTATCTTAACGCTATCTACTAGCCAGTCTCCAATGTAAATAGATTGACCTAAAGTATCTACAGTTACAAAAGCGGTATCTCCTAAAGCTGCTTCAATTAATGTTTCTGGAATTTTCATAGTCCAAATCTGAGAATAACTTACTCCTACTGTTCCGTCTGGAAATCCACTAACTGGCCATACATTTGGTAGGGAATCTTGATAAATAGGATTAGGTACGCATTGAGAGAAAGAGAATGTTGAAAAGAGAGTAAATAGTAAAGAGAAGAATATTTTTTTCATCATCATAAGATTTTCTTGAAGCAAACTTACAATTAATTTTTAGATAATATAAATAAAAAAAACCTCTTGATCTCTCAAGAGGTTTTTGAAAGTGGTGCTACCAAGATTCGAACTAGGGACACATGGATTTTCAGTCCATTGCTCTACCAACTGAGCTATAGCACCAACTTTAAATTGGATTGCAAATTTAGATTATTTTTTTATTTAGAGAAATTTTTTCTAAGTTTTATATAAGAAATAAAACATTCGTAAATTTGCAGCTTTATTTTAAGTAATGAAATTAATAATAGACATAGGCAATACTCTAGTGAAATACGCTATTTTCTCTTCTGATGAAATAGTGATAATTTATAAGAAAAATGATATAGAATTATCATTTATGCAGGAGCTAATACAAAAACACAATTTAAATGATGTGATTATTTCTTCTGTTCGTGATAAAGTGGATGGAGATTTTGGGATAAAAACTCTTTACTTAAATCCTTTAACACCTTTACCTATTACAATAAATTATGAAACCCCTGAAACCTTAGGTAATGATAGGATAGCCAATGTAGTAGCTGCATCTATTCTATACCCAAATAAAAATATATTAATTATTGATGCAGGAACTTGTATTACAATTGATTTTATTGATCAAAATAAAGAATATCAGGGAGGTAGAATCTCTCCAGGAATTGAAATGAGGTATAAATCGTTACATAAATACACTTCTAATCTACCAAAACTTACAATAAGTAATACCGCTCAGCAAATTGGAAAAGATACTAATTCTTCCATAGTTTCAGGAGTAGAAAAAGGAGTTGTTGCAGAAATTGAGAGAATAATAGATGATTTTAAAAACGAAAATGAAGATTTATTCGTTATTGTGACAGGTGGAGATACCTTTTTCTTTGAAAACACCTTAAAAAACAGCATATTTGCAGACCAAAATTTAGTTTTGAAAGGATTAAATGAAATATTAAAATATAATGAATAAATTAAAATATACTTTCCTACTTTTTTTCACTTTTTCAAGTGGAATAATTTTCTCTCAGATTTCAACTAATTCTCCGTATTCCCGTTTCGGAATAGGTAATTTGAACAATTCGTCATCTGCAGATCAGTTTGGGATGGGAGGTTCTTCAGTAGTTTATAACAGTCCGGATGTTATAAACTTTAATAATCCAGCAACTTATTCGTCTTTTAAAGCAAAATCATTTTTATTTACTACTTCATTAAATTCTTCTGCTAGCAGATTTACTACTTCTAATAATATACAATATGAGAACAATACCTCTTTTAGTAAAATCGCTTTAGGATTTCCAGTTAATCAGTACATTTCGGTGAGTAGTGGATTGTTACCATTTAGTAACGTTGGATATCAGTTAGATTATAATGATACAGAAAACTTTTTAGAAGACACAGTGTCTATTTCTTCCATTGGTAAAGGAGGGTTGAGTAAATACTATTTAGGTGCCTCTGTAAAATTACATAAAACCCTTTCTGTTGGGGTAAACGCTTCTTATTTATTTGGCGGGTTAAGTAGGAATAAAACAGCTGATTTTAACAATTCCTCTATCTTTAATGTTAGTTCGGTAGACAGAACAAATATTACTGGAGTCTCTTTTGAGACAGGTTTATTTTTTAACACAGATTTATCTGAAGATAATAATATTTCTTTTGGTTTAACTTATAATCATAACGCAAACTTAAATGCAAGAAGAACTCTATTAGGAACCACTTACGAGTTAAATAATTCTCTCTTAATAATAAAGGATACTTTCCAGAATGAAGTTGAAAACGGAACTATTGTTTTGCCATCAAAACTTTCTGCTGGTATTATGTACACTTCTCAAAAATGGTTACTTTTATCTAATTATTCTTTTCAAAACTGGTCAGACTATAATCTTACTTTTGGAGAGGAAAGAGAAGATGATAATTTAGAAAATAGCGTTTGTGTTTCTTCTGGTTTACAATATACTCCTGAATTTAATTCTGTAACAAAATATTGGAAAAGAATTAATTATAGAATGGGTGCTAGATATGACAAAACTTACCTTAGTTTAAATGATCTTCAACTTACGGAAAAATCTCTTTCGTTTGGTTTAGGACTTCCTGTAAAAAGAAGTAATTCCTTTTATAATATTGGAATGGAAGTTGGAAAACAGGGTACAACTCAAGATAAATTAATTCAAGAACGATTTGTTAGATTTACTTTTGGAGTAACATTTAAGGGTCTTTGGTTTGTGAAAAGAAAATACGATTAAAATAAAATAAAAATGATCAAAAAATTTGGAATTATTATTACCCTTTTAGGGCTTACATTAACATTGTCTGCACAAACAGATTGTGAGTCTGATTATGCAATTTATAGAAATGAGTATAAGCAAAAAAACTATGAAGGTGCTTTAAAAACTTGGAGAAAAGTGTTTTTTAACTGTCCTGATTTTAATCAGAATACCTTTGTAAATGGACCTAAACTTTATCAGAATAGGATAAAGAAAGATAAATTAAATACAGCTGCTTACTTAGATACTATTATGCTTATTTACGATACAAGAATTGAAATTTTTGGTAATAGAGAAAAACATATAGGTTCAAAAGGAGTTGATTTACTGAAGTATGACCCCTCTCAGTTCGAGATAGCGTACAGTCTGTTAAAAGAGTCAGTAGATGCGATTGGTAATTCTACGAGTCCTACAGTGATTGTTTCGTATTTTAAAGTTTTAGATAAAATGCAACGATCCTCAGAAAAAATTACAAAACAAGATGTATTAGATGTTTATATTGTTATTTCAGATATTATTGATTATAATTTAGAGAATAATATTAAGTACGCTAAGTATTATGAGATTGCACAGACTAATGTAGAAAATATGTTCGCTCCTTATGCTTCTTGTGATGATTTAATATTAGTATTTTCAGATAGATTAGAGTCAGGATCGGATAATTTAAATCTAATGAAGAAGATTACTACTTTATTAGAAAAAAAGAAATGTACTGATAATGAAGTTTTCAATATTGCAGCATCGAAACTTCATGAGTTAGAACCAACTGCAAAATCTGCTTATAATATGGGGAGTATGAGTTTAGAAAAGAAAAATTATTCTGCAGCGACAGATTATTTTAATCAGGCTATAGAGTTACAAATAGATACAGATTATAAAGCGTCCTACTATTTGAAATTAGCATATGCATATCAAATGAATAAGTCTTACTCTAACGCTAGGTCTGCTGCAAATTCTGCTGCAAGTTTAAAGCCAGAATGGGGAGAACCTTATTTAATGATTGGTGATATTTATGTTTCTTCTGCTTCTAGTTGTGGTAGCACTAACTTAGAGAGAGGATCTGTGTATTGGGCAGCTGTTGATGCCTTTAGAAAAGCAAAAAGTATTGATGATGTTCTTGCTGAAAAAGCAAATAAAAGAATCTCTACTTATTCAAAATATTTTCCTTCAAAAGAAGATTTGTTTTTTGAAGATCTTTCCTCTGGTGATTCCTATAAAGTTGGATGTTGGATTGGGCAATCAACTAGAGTGAGAACGAGAGATTAGAAATTTGAAATACCTCATTTCATTCTTTGGTTTTATTCTTCTGTTTTCTTCTTGTGAAAACTCAGAAGAAAACTTTGTTAATTTTATTGAATTTGAAACTCTATCCGTAGAAGAATTAACTAATTCAGAGATATTATATACTGAAAACGGGTCGGTGAAAGTAAAAGTTATTTCACAAAAAATGGAGAGGTTTTCAGCTGAAGAAGAAAGAATTGAACTTTCAGGAAATGTGCATTTCGATTTTTACAAGCTAGATAGTACCAACAGTAAATCTGTTTTAACCTGTAACAAAGCTGTTATTAATAACACAACAGATATTATGACAGCATCTAAGTCTGTAGTTTTAAAAAGTTCCGAAGGAAAAGAGTTAATTACTGAGGAGTTAATTTGGGATAAAAAGAAAAATATAATTTATACTGATTTGGAGATTACTATTAAAACTAGAGACGAACTTATTAAGGGGGTTGGATTTCAATCTACTCCTGATTTTGAGGAATATAAGATAAAAAAAGCGAGTGGTATTTTTAGTCTAGAAAATTAAAATATGGAATTCTCAATTGTAATAATTACCCTTTTACTTTCAGCATTCTTCTCAGGAATAGAAATTGCTTTTATCTCTTCTAATCGATTAAAACTAGAGTTAGATAAATCAACAGGCTCGTTTGTGTCCAAAACTATTTCTATTTTTTCAAAATATGAATCGAATCTTATTGCAACCTTATTAATTGGTAATAATATAGCTTTAGTGATATTTAGTATCTCAATGACTGACTTAATGATGCCATTTTTAGAATTTATTAATTCTGATATTTTAGAATTGTTGATTCAAACTATTATTACTACTATTATTATATTGATATCTGCTGAGTTTATTCCGAAAACTATATTCAGAATAAGCCCAAACTATATGTTAAAATTATTTTCTATTCCATTACTGTTTTTTTATATTATTTTATATCCTATTGTTTTAGTGTTAATTTTTATTTCTGAGTTTGTTTTAAAATATATTTTTAGATTAAAGATGGAACAAGTGAAACAGGTTTTTAGTAAGATAGATTTAGATGAATATTTTGATAGTTTAACTCATAATATTGATAAAGAGTCAAGTAATAAAACAGAGGTAGAAATGTTGCAGAACGCATTAGACTTATCTAACATTAAGGTGAAAGAGTGTATGGTTCCCCGTACTGATGTTTCAGCATTAAATATAAAATCATCGATTAAGGAATTAACGGACTTATTTGTAGCGACTAAGTTTACTAAAATACCCGTTTTTAAAGATGATATTGATAATATTATTGGATATGTACATTCTTCTGATTTATTTAAAAAACCGTTTAATATTCGTTCTATTATGTTACCTATTCCTATTGTTACTGAAAGTCTTTCTGCTAAAGATATGTTAAATGTTTTTATTAATAAAAATAAGAGTATAGCTTTAGTAGTAGATGAGTTTGGAGGCACTTCTGGTTTGCTTACTATTGAGGATATTACAGAAGAAATTGTTGGAGAAATTGAGGACGAACATGATTGTGACGACATTATTGATGAAAAAATATCAAATGTTGAATTTTTATTTTCAGCCAGAATGGAAGTAGATCAAATAAATAGTAAATATGATTTAGAGTTACCTGAGTCAGAAGAATATGAGACAATTGCAGGTTTATTTTTATCTCTACATGAAGATATTCCTGTAAAAGGGCAAGAAATAATTTTTGAAAATAAATTATTTATTATAGATTCAGTAGATGAGAAGAGTATTAAAATTATCAGAATTTTAATAAAATAAATAGATAATTATCTGTTTTCATAAATCGAATAACAATTGTATATTCGCAAACTAATTTAATTTAAAGAAAATGGCAGTTTTACAACAAATAAGAGAAAAGACAGTTTTAGTTTTATTTATCATAGGTATAGGTATGTTTGCTTTCCTTTTTACGGGATCTGATCAAGCTTCTGTTTTACCTTCTTCTGATGAAAACAATGTGGGATCAATTTATGGTGAGGAAGTAACTCCTAATGAATTTAGAGATGTATTAGATCAGGTTTCTCAACAAAATCCTGATGCAAATCAAAACCAACAAAATAATTCAGCTTGGAACAGAATAATTCAAGAAAGAATTATTGCCTCAGTTTCAAAAAATATTGGATTAAATGTAACTGAAAAAGAAATTTATGAGTTAGAAACAGGAAGTATTAATGAAATAAATAGACATTCTGTGTTTACTTCATTTTTTACAAACCAAGAAACACAAGCTTTTGATATCAGTTTATCAGATAATTTTATTAGTGATTTTGCAAACCAAAGAGAAGATTATAAATCTTACTTCATGCAAATGGAATCTGGAGTTACTAAGGAGAGATACACTCAGAAATACCAATCTTTAGTAGAAAAAGGTATGTATACTACAAATTCAGAAATGGTAAATACACTTAATTCTAGAATTCAGAATGCAACTGTACAATATGTTTCTGTTCCTTTTTCTACTGAAGCAGTAGAAGTATCTGAGGAGGAAATTATAGAATATTACAATAATAACATCTCAGATTTTACAAATGATTCTGAAACAAGAGATATTGAATATGTAACTTTCACAGTAGTACCTTCTTCTGAAGATGATATTAATGTAAGAAATGAATTAACAGAATTATCTGTTAGATTTAAGGATTCTGATAATGATGAATCTTTTTCAAAAAGACATTCAACAGATGTTGCAACGTCATTCCCATACTTAAGTCCAGCAAATATTACTGATCCTAAATTTTTGGAATTGATGTCTCAGGAAGTAGGTACTGTTGACGGTCCCTATAAGTTAACTAATGGTAGATATAGATTGTCAAAATTGTCTGAAATTGTTGAAAGAGCAGATTCCGTTAAGGCTAGTCATATATTACTTACAAAAGAAAATTTTACTGCAGATTCTGCTAAAACAATTTTGAGAGATATTAAAAAACAAGTAAAAGCAGGAGCAGATTTTGGTCAATTAGCGGTACAGTTTTCTGAGGGTCCTTCTGCAATTAAAGGTGGTGATTTAGGTTGGTTTTTAGACGGATCTATGGTCCCTGAATTTAATGAAGTATGCTTTTCTTCCGAAAATGGAAATTTAAAAATAGTTACCACACAGTTTGGTGTTCATTTAATTCAGATTAATGATGTAAGTAAATTATCACCTAAATATAAAATTGTTTTTTTAGATAAAGAAGTGGTTGCTTCATCTGAAACTAAAGATGCTTATTATACTCAAGCAGATAATTTTATTAACTCTGTAAATAAGAAGTCTGAAGATACTACATTTAAAGCTTTTGCTGAAATAAATAATCAGTTAGTCAGAGAGGATATTAATATAAATAATATGAAATTTAATGTTTCCGCTTTAGAAAATTCTAGAGAAATTATTAAATGGATGTATAATGAAAATACTAATGTAGCTGATGTTTCAAACTCTATTTATACATGTGGAAATAACTATGTAGTAGTTTGTTTATCTGCAATACATGAACAAGGGCCAAAGAGTTTAGAGGAAGTAAGAGACTTTGTTTCTTTATTAGTAACTAAAGATAAACAGTACAACCTTATCTCTTCAAAGATACAGGACTCTAGCTTAGAGTCAGTTGCTACTTCTTTTGGAATTGATGTTAAAACAGTTTCTGCTGTTAATTTTGCTAACCCAAATGTAAACGAACTAGGAAATGAATCCGCTTTCGTTGGTGTAGTAAATTCTACTAGTATAGCTTCTACTTCCTCAGTTTTTAAAGGAAGTAATTCTGCTTTTATTATCTCGGTAGTTTCTAAATCAGAAAATACAATCACTGAAGCTAACGATAGTCAGAAGAAAGAAATTAATACATCTAATGTGAATGGTGTCTTTTATAATGCAGTAATGACTCTTCTTAAAGAGAATGCTAATGTTGTAGATAGTAGAATTAGATTCTATTAAACTAAGAAATACATTTTAAGTAAGAAACTTCTGTCGAAAGATAGGAGTTTTTTTATCTCAATATATTCATTCTATATGAATTGAGGTTTAAGAATATAAAGAGAAGTATTGTAAAGGATAATAAAGAGGACCCTCCGTAGCTCATAAATGGCAAAGGAATACCAATTGTTGGAGCTAATCCTATTGTCATCCCTAAATTAATAAGAAGATGCATGAACAAGATGCAAGCAACACTATATCCGTATACCCTGCAAAATTGTGACTTCTGTTTTTCAGAAAGGTAAATTATTCTTAAAAGTAAAGATGTAAATACAACTAAGAAAAATAGACTTCCTAGAAATCCCCATTCCTCACCAACAGTACAGAATATGAAATCTGTACTTTGTTCGGGAACAAAATCAAATCGTGTTTGTGTTCCCTCTAAAAATCCTTTCCCAAAGATTCCCCCTGAGCCAATAGCAATTTTTGATTGAATTAAATTGTACCCCGCTCCATGTGGTCGATCTAACTTCCCTAATAGTACTAAAATCCTTTCTGTCTGATGTGGGGCAAGAATGTAATTAACTACATAGTCTACACTGAAAATAATACCATTTGCAAATAATGTTAAAATAGAAGATATCTTAATACTCCTAATCCTTTTGGAGCTAATAATGAAGATTATAATAATGATACTTGTAGCTATTATAGATACTTGCCATGCTGTCATTAGTAAGGAAGCTAGAGATAATGAGAAAGCTACAATAGCTACTATTAATACATTACCTGATAATCCTTCTCTATAGAATACTAGAACAAAAGAAGTAAATACAAGCGCGGTACCCAAATCATTTTGTAATACAATTAGTAGGAAAGGAACTAGTATTATTGCATAACTTTTCACCATAGATTGTAAGGAAAATTGATGTTGCTTATTGATGCTAAACATCTTAGCTAATGCTAAAGCAGTAGTAAATTTTGAAAATTCAGATGGTTGTATTTTAAATTTCCCAAAAGAAAACCAAGAGGTAGCTCCTCCTGTAGAGTCAGTTTTAAATAGTACTGCTATTAATGCAATAATTATAATTCCGTAAAAGATAAAAGATAAACTATCAAAAAATCTCCAATCGATTATTAGAATTGTAAAACCAACAAATATAGATAATCCGATAAATAATAGCTGTCTTCCGTGTTTTGTATTTAAATCAAAAATAGTATTAACTACATCATCATTATACATGGAAGCATAAATGTTAATCCATCCAAAGAATACTAAAATTAGATATAATAGGATAGTTATCCCATCTATCTTTCCGAATATTTCGCTAGTTCCTCTCATTGTAATCTTAGTAGGTTTCCATTAATCATTCTTCTTTCTCTATTTGGGTAATCAGTATCTCCTTTCAGATACTTTTCTATCATTAATGTAGCTATAGGTGCGGCCCATGTAGAACCCCATCCTCCATTTTCTACATATACTGCAATTGCAATTTCTGGGTTTTCTTTTGGAGCAAATGCTATAAATATAGAATGATCCTCTCCGTGAGGATTTTCAGCAGTACCTGTTTTTCCGCAAATGGTAATCCCTTCTACTTTTGATTCTATAGCTGTACCATCTTTTAGATTAAAAACCAGTTCCATTCCATCAATTACAGTTGTAAAATGTTTTGCTGCGATAGAACTATAGTGTTTCTGTTTGAATTTAAAAGGAATAGTGTCATTTTCTATCTCCTTTATTATGTGAGGAATGTAATAGTACCCTCTGTTTGCAAGTATTACACTTAAGTTTGCCATTTGTATAGGACTAACTAATAATTCTCCCTGCCCAATTGACATAGATAATATTGTACTTGATTTCCATCTTTTGTAATATTTATCGAAATAATCTGCATTTGGGACAAATCCTTTAGTTCCTAATTTGAAATCATTATTTAAATAATTTCCAAAACCAAAACTTTCAATATGTTCTTTCCAAACTGCATATCCTTCTTGTACTGTATTGTAATCGGAGTAAAAATTTTCCCAAACATTACAAAAATAAGAGTTGCAAGACATAGCGATTGCAGTTTTTAAATTTACTGCAGAAGGATGTTCATGACATCCCATTTTTCTATTATTTCCAAACTCGAAACCCATATTACATAAGTAAATATTGTTTTTATTTAAACTTTCTTCTTGTAGAGCAATTAAACTATTTACTAATTTTAGAGGAGATGCTGGAGGATATGTTCCTTTTAAAGCTCTATTAAAAAGGGGTTTGTTTTTATCTAATGACATAGCTGTATAGTTTGCTGATCTAGATCTTCCCTTCATATCATTAGGATTGTAATTGGGTGCGGTAATTAATGTTAATATTTCCCCGCTATTTGGCTGAATAGCTACTATGGCTCCAATTTTATTTTGCATTAATAACTCTCCGTACTCTTGTAAGTCAATATCTAGGGTAGTGGTGATGTTTGCTCCATGAATTGCTAAGGAATCGTGTTTTCCATTATTTAAACTCCCTTGTGGTCTGTTTTTAGAGTCTACCAGAATTAACTTCATTCCTTTATGTCCTCTTAATGAGGTTTCATAAGAGGATTCAATGCCAGTTCTTCCTGCTAAATCTCCTTTAGTATAATATTTTTCTTTTGCCTTTTCCTTACCTACTTCACCTAAGTAACCTATTACATGTGCAGCTATGTCTACTGGATAATCTCTTGTTGTATTTACTCGAATATAAAACCCATTAAATGTATTTAAAAGCTCCTGAATTTTATGTGCATTCTCAGTATTTAATTGTTTTGAAAATACACTTTCTTTATAGTCAGAATAACTTTTTGTTTCTTTTAGTTTCCTTATGAATTCTTCTTTTGTTATTTCTGCAAGATTACAGAGTGAAAGAGTGTCCATACTTTTCACTTCTCTAGGTATTACCATTAAATCATAAGAAGCTATGTTCGATACAATTAACTTCTTATTTCTATCATAAATTAAACCTCTTGCAGCTTGTTGTACTTCAAATCGGATAGCATTGTTTTTTGCTGACTTTTTATATTGAGAATCTATAATTTGAATGTAGAATAACTTGATAAGTAAAATAAGAATTACAGAAAGGAAAATACCTTTTACTATTTGTTGTCTTCCTTGTAATTGACTCATTATTATTCCTTAGTTTTAAATGTAAATAACTGAAATATTAAAATGATTATATAAGTAACAACAGAGCTTAATATTATTTTTGGTATTAAATAAAATAAATTAATAGTTGAAAAATTTTCTAGTAAAAAGATGAAACTATTATGAATAAAAATAAGGGATAAAGCGTATACACTAAAGGTCTTTATTCCTAAAATTTTAAGATTTAGTTTTTCTTTTTCATCAATTAAATTTTTAGGAATAAGTACTTTATTAATGTAAGGCTTTATAAAGGATAAGAAGACTAATGCTGATGAGTTTAAACCAAGGTTTCCTTCAAATATATCTAAACTAAATCCTAAAATAAAGGCGTAAATCAACAGAAACCATTTTTCGGTATTTTGAGGAAAGGTAATTATTAATATTACATATACTAATGGATTGATATAACTTAAAAAATAAATATTATTTAAGAATAATACCTGCAGAAGTATAAAAAGTGGAGCTACCCAAATATATGTATAGATATCTTTCATTTATAATGATTCTATTTCTTGTATATGTAAGTTTTTAATGATGTAAATATCAGAAACAGAATTCATGTCATTTATAAACTTCACAGTTATATTGTATAGTCCATTTTCGTTCCCTTTTTGGAAAGATGAAACGGTCCCTATACTAATTCCATTAGGATAAGTATCGCTAAATCCATTCGTGCAAATAGTGTCTCCAATACTTATTTCAGCATGGTTAGGTATATCTTTAATTTTTGCATACATATAATTAATTCCATCCCATTTTAATGATCCATTCTGTCCACTTTTCACATGAGAAATACTTACTGATGATTTTTGATTTAATATAGAAATAACCTTAGAGTAGTTTTCAGAAGTACTATGTACTCTACCTATAACTCCCTGATGTACTGTGACTCCCATTCCGATTTGTATTCCATCTTTTTCTCCTTTATTAATGATAATAAAATTATCACTTTTAAAGATAGAGTTTTTAATTATTCTGGAAGTAATATAGGATTGTAATTCTGTATTAGCGTTATATTCTTCTTTACTTAATAGAGTGTATAGTTTTGCATTTTCTCTTTTTAAGTAGTTGTTTTCATCCTTCAGGTTTATATATTGATTTGCATTAGAATAATGAGAGTAAATAGCTCCCGTATATTCTTGTGTGAACGATAAGAATCTACTTTCTTGAAATTTATGATTAGACATATAAATATACAATGAGAGACTTTCTATCAAAATAAATAATAGAATAAAATGATATACTTTAATAAATCGAAATAAATTTCTCATTATTTATGTTACTGAATAAGAAATGAATATCCAGATGTATTTTTTAATGCAATTCCTGTTCCTCTAGCTACGGCTCTTAAAGGGTCTTCAGCAACATAAACAGGTAGTTTTGTTTTTAATGAAATTCTCTTATCTAGCCCTCTCAACATTCCTCCCCCTCCTGTAAGGAACAGTCCTGTGTTGTAGATGTCTGCAGATAAAGCTGGGGGTGTAGTGAATAATGCATTCATAATTGCAGCCTCAATTTGTTCAATAGAATTATTTAGAGCGTTTGCGATTTCTTTGTAAGTTACTACTACTTCTTTTGGTATTCCATTCATTAGATCTCTACCGTGTACTGCAAAGTTGGGTGGTGGGTCTTCTAGTTCTGTTAATGCAGAACCAACTTGGATTTTTATTTTCTCAGCCATATTATCTCCAATTGCAATATTGTATCTAGTCTTCATGTAGTTCTGGATGTTATTCGTGAACTCATCTCCTGCTACCTTAATAGATTTATCTGTTACAATTCCTCCAAGTGATATTACAGCAATTTCAGTTGTTCCACCTCCAATATCAATAACCATATTTCCTTCTGGTTCCATCACATCAATACCAATACCAATGGCAGCTGCCATTGGTTCATGTATTAACCATACTTCCTTTGCTCCTGCGTGTTCTGCAGAATCCATTACAGCTCTTTTTTCTACTTCAGTTATCCCAGAAGGGATACAGATTACCATCTTTAATTGTACAGGGAAAATAGTTTTTGGTCTATTAATCATGTTGATAAAGCCTCTAATCATCTGTTCTGCAGAATGGAAATCAGCAATTACTCCATCTTTTAAAGGACGGATAGTTCTAATCCCTCTATGTGCTCTTCCATGCATTTGTCGAGCTCTCTTTCCAAATGCAATAACTTCACCAGTCTTAACATCTTTGGCGACAATTGATGGTTCGTCTACTACAACCTTATCGTTATGAATAATTAGTGTGTTTGCTGTTCCTAAATCAATAGCAATAGATTCTACCATGAAGTCAAAAAATCCCATATTTTCTTTTTTAGTGTTTAAAGTGTCTATATCCAGTTATAACCATTTTCATTTCATTATTATTGCAGTAATCAATCGATAAATTATCTTTTATTGACCCTCCAGGTTGAATTACACATTTCACTCCTTCGTTGTCGGCTATCTCTACACAATCAGGAAAAGGAAAAAATGCATCTGATGCCATAACCGCCCCATTTAAATCAAAATTAAAGTTTTTTGCTTTTGTTATTGCTTGTTTTAATGCGTCTACTCTTGAGGTTTGTCCTACTCCACTAGATAATAGTTGTTTATTTTTAACAAAAACAATAGTATTTGATTTTGTATGTTTACAAACTTTAGAAGCAAATTTTAAATCTAAAAGTTCTTTTTCTGTTGGAGAAAGAGTAGTGACCGTTTTCATGTCAGAAATTTGATCTGTTTGTAGATCTTTATCTTGAGATAATACTCCGTTTAATACCGTTCTGAATTGAGATTTAGGTAATATAACTTCCTTTTGTATTAAGATAACTCTATTCTTTTTCGATTTTAAAATTTCTAAAGCATCTTTACTGTATGAAGGAGCGATAATGACTTCAAAAAATATTTTATTTATTTCTTCAGCAGTAGTACGGTCTACCTCTTGATTAGTGATAAGTACTCCACCAAAAGCAGATACAGGATCTGCTTCTAGAGCATCTTTCCAACTATCTACTAAAGTATTTCTACTGGCAATTCCACATGCATTATTGTGTTTCATTACAATAAATGTAGTTTCTTCAAATTCGGAAAGTAGACTTACTGCTGCGTCAACATCTAATAAATTATTATAGGATAATTCTTTACCATGTAATTGATCAAAAATTTCAGATAGGTTCCCGAAAAACACTCCTTTCTGATGAGGGTTTTCACCATATCTTAAGGTTTTATTTTCTACTACAGATTGTTTGAAAACAATCTCTTCTTCATTAAAATAATTGAAGATAGCTGTGTCGTAATGAGATGAAATATTAAATGCTTTTCCAGCAAATTTCTTTCTTGTATTTAAGTCTGTATCTCTCTTTCCATTTTCTAAAATAGAAAGTACTTCTGAGTATTGACTCCTTTCAGATACAATTAAAACATCTTTAAAGTTTTTAGCTGCTGCTCTTATTAATGAAATTCCTCCTATATCTATTTTTTCAATAATATTTTGTTCAGAAGCTCCTGATAAAACTGTTTTTTCAAAAGGGTATAAGTCTACAATTACTAAATCAAATTCTGGAATATTATATTGATTTAACTGTTCTTTATCAGACTCTAATTCTCTTCTTGATAATATACCTCCGAATACATTTGGGTGTAAAGTTTTTACTCTTCCTCCCAAAATAGATGGGTAACAAGTTAGATCTTCTACTCTATTTACCTTTATTCCCTCTTCTTCTATAAATCTTTGTGTGCCACCTGTAGAATATATTTCTATTCCTAGTTGATTTAATTGTTGTACAATTGGCCCGAGTCCATCTTTATGGAATACGGAAATTAGTGCGTTTTTAATGATTCTTTTTTCTGACATTTAAAATATGAGTTAGTATTGCAATTTTACTTAAATCCTATAGGATTTGAAAGTGATTAGAAAGAGAATATATAATGTGTTAATAACTTTTAAAACTATAAAAAGGACTTACTTAGTAAAGTATTTTTTTACAGATTTCAATTGCTTTAGTTGCTGAATTTACTTCTGAGATTACTAAAGAAAGTTTATTGTTTTTTTCTTTCATACTACATGTAGTAAAGTTGTGTTTTAAGTATTCTAATATTTTTCCAAAAACATCTGACTCGAAGTATAAAGAAGCGGATTTTGTTGTAAAATAAGCTCTCATCTGTCCATTTTTTAATAACAATCTTTCAAACCCTATTTTTTTTGCAATCCATTTCAGTTTCATGCTCGATATTAAATCTGATACAGAAGCGGGTATTGTACCGAATCTATCTTCTAGGTTATTCTGAAATAGGGTTAATGCTTCCTCATTCTTTAGGGAGTTTAATTCTTTATAAATATTTAATCTTTCTTCAATATTCGAAATATAAGTATCAGGAATTAGTATTTCTAAATCGGTATCAATTTGACAATCTTTAATAAAGTATTGTTCCTTTTCTTCATTAAATAATTCTTTAAATTTCTCTTGTTTTAACTCCTCTACTGCTTCATTTAGTATTTTTTGATACATCTCAAATCCTATCTCATTTATAAATCCACTTTGGTCGGCACCAAGTAAGTCCCCTGCACCTCTTATGTCTAAATCTCGCATAGCGATACTAAATCCACTTCCTAAATTAGAAAATTGTTCTAAGGCTTTTAATCTCTTTCTAGAATCGTCCGAAAGTTGGTGGGATGGAGGACTAATTAAGTAGCAAAACGCTTGCTTATTTGACCTTCCTACTCTTCCTCTCATTTGATGAAGGTCAGAAAGTCCGAAATTATTTGCATTGTTGATTAATATAGTATTTGCATTTGGTACATCTACACCATTTTCTACAATAGTAGTAGATACTAATACATCATAATCGCCTTCAATAAATCCTAACATTAATTCTTCTAATAATTTTCCTCCTAGTTGACCATGTCCAATTCTTACTTTTGCATTTGGCACTAGTCGTTGTATCATTCCGGCTACTTCTTTTATGTTATCTATTCTGTTATGGATGAAAAACACTTGTCCGTTTCTTGATATTTCGTACTGTATTGCGTCTCTAATTATTTCTTCATTAAACTGTATTATTTCTGTGTCAATAGCAATTCTGTTTGGTGGAGGTGTGTTAATTACTGACAAATCTCTTGCTCCTAGTAATGAAAATTGTAAAGTTCGTGGTATAGGAGTAGCAGATAAGGTTAAAATATCTACATTTTCTTTAAAGTTTTTTAGCTTATCTTTTATGTTTACACCAAATTTCTGTTCCTCATCAACTATTAATAATCCTAAATCTTTAAAATTTATATCTTTCCCAACTATTCGGTGAGTACCAATAAGTATATCAATTTTCCCCTCCTCTAATGTACTAAGAGTTTCTTTTTGTTGTTTTGGAGTTTTAAATCGATTAATGTAGTCTACTTGACATGGAAAATCTTTTAATCTGCTTTTAAAAGTTTTATAATGTTGAAGTGCTAAAATTGTTGTAGGAACCAATATTGCTACTTGTTTATTGTCTGCTACCGCCTTAAATGCTGCTCTTACTGCAAGTTCTGTTTTTCCAAATCCTACATCTCCACAAATCAATCTATCCATTGGAGTTTCTTTTTCCATATCTTCTTTTATAGATATAGTTGCAGTATTTTGATCCGGTGTATCTTCCCACATGAAAGATGCTTCTAATTCATGTTGTAAATAGGAATCAGGAGAATAGGAAAAGCCTTTTACCGTTTTTCGTTTTGCGTATAGTTTGATTAGATTAAAAGCTATGGTTTTTATCCTGCTTTTTGTTTTACTCTTTGTAGTTTGCCATTTTGTTCCTCCTAACTTATTTATATTAGGTTTATGACCTTCTTTTCCTGAAAATTTTGATATTTTATGTAAAGAATGAACACTGAGGTACAGTAAATCTCCTCCTTTATAAATCAGTTTTATACTCTCTTGTTTTTTCCCATTATTATCAATTTTATGTAGTCCAGCAAACTCACCTACACCATGGTCAATATGTGTTATAAAATCACCAATTTGTAAATTAGTAAGTTGTTTTAGGGTAATAGATTTTTTGTTAGTAAATTTAGTTTTAGATTTGAACCTATGGTGTCTATTGAAAATTTGATGGTCAGTGTAAACTGCAATTTTATTGTCGTGATCAATAAAACCTTCTCTTATGCTAGTTACTAAAATGCTGTAAAT
Organism: uncultured Flavobacteriales bacterium; assembly: GCA_905478555.1. GTDB lineage: Bacteria > Bacteroidota > Bacteroidia > Flavobacteriales > BACL11. The sequence continues at coordinate 110,782 of CAJQIZ010000009.1, read as the reverse complement.
TATCTCATCCTTCGAGTTTTCTAATATCTGATTAAATCGCTCTTCTTGCTGATCGGAAGAACAAAGAATAATATTTTTGTAATTCTTTTTTTGGTTCTTTAAGAGATCTGAAAATAGTAGATCAAATTTCTTATTGATGACCGTTAAGGGTTCTGAATCAGATTTTATTTTTGTTTCAGGGTTGAAAACAGAGTTGTTTCCAAATTCAATTACTCTAAATTCATCTAACTGATTGGAGAACTCACTACCATTTGTGAATATTTTTTCTGGAGAAAGGTGTGTTATTGTGTTATCTTCATCTTTCCTTCTGAATTCTTGTATTGCTTTGTCAAAATTTTGTTCTAGAATCCCAATAGTATGTAAGGAATCTTCCATCCAAATAGTACTACTTTGTGGTAAATATTCTAAAATACTTACTTGTCTCTCTTCAATTTTTTTTGCTTCAGTATTAGGTATTATAGAAATCTTCTTTCTTTTCTCTACCGAAAGTTGAGTGTTAATATTGAAGGTTCGTATACTTTCTATTTCATCATCAAAAAACTCTATTCGGAAGGGGTATTCATCTGCAAAAGAAAATACATCTACTATACCTCCTCTAATTGAGAATTGACCAGGATCGATAACAAAGTCAGTTCTTGTAAAGTTATTCTTTATAAAAATTTCTTCCAATAAATCTGGGTGATGTATATCAGATACAGAAAGTGTAATAGTTTGTTTCTTTAATGCTCTTCTACTTACTACCTTTTCAAAAATTGCTTGAGGGTAACTTACAATAATAGAATTCCTTTTATTATTCAGTTTGTTTAATACTTCTGCTCGTAAAAGGATGTTAGAGTTGTCTGTTTCTTCAATTTGGTAGGCTCTTCTGTATGAAGCCGGATAAAAGAAAACTTCATGATCTAAGAGGTTCTCTAAATCATTTATAAAATAAGTAGCAGACTCTTTGTCATTTAGAATAAAAAGTTGTGGAGATTTAGATTTTTTAATGATACTTGCCGCTAATATTGCTTTACTAGAACCTATGAAGTTATTTAACTGTATTTTACAATTCCCTTCTTTAAGTCGCTCCGAAATCTGATGGTTGAAAACCGATTGTGGGAATATTTTTAGTAGAGATTTATTTTTCAATTTCGTTTATCTCTTTCATCATATTTTGGTACCAATCTAAGGAAGTGTCGAATAATTTTCCCCCTTTAATCCTATTAAAGTCAATACAACTTAATTGATTATTATTATCCTCATCCCATCCTACAACTCCACTGATTCCATTAGTTGCAGAGGTAACAGCATAGTTAGCACACTCCGATATTAATTCCAAATCTGCAGAGTTTGACTTTGCAGATCTAGAAAAATATCCGCTTTTTTGTACTAGCACTTTATTTGCTTTTAATCGTATTGAAAATTGTTTTGCAAACCACTGTCCTGGATTTAATTCATCTAATCTTACATGACCAAATGCATCTCTTAATACCGTTTCTCCACTTTTCTCGGTTTCTGAGATTATAGTTCTCATTCCCGATCCTTCACTTAAAAATATATTTACACAATCGTGTGTGTCCATAATTCTATTTAATCGTTTACATTCTTTGTCAAAATCAATTTCTTCTTCTGGTAATAATATACAATGTATGTCCCATTTTTCTTTAGTAATTCCTATTTGTGGAATGAATTTTCTTTCATTTAATCTTTTTCTATATTCTAAAGCAGTGGCTGCAGTTAGCCATCCACAATGTCTGCCCATTACTTCATGAATTATCAGTTGTCTGTCGGAAGTGGTATTCTCATTTACAATATTTTCAAAAAATATAGCTCCTTGTTCCGCAGCAGTCCAAGCTCCAAGAGTTTGTGTTATAGGAAATACATCATTGTCAATTGTTTTTGGTAAGCCAACAACGGTTAAGTTATAGTTATTATCTTTTAAATAATTAGATAGGTCGGCAGCTGTAGTGTTAGTATCGTCCCCTCCGATAGTATGTAAAATAGTCACCCCGTCCTTCACTAATTGTTTTGCGGCTAATTCTAGTGGTATTTCCCCTTCTTTTATGTATCCTTTTTTTATACAATCCTCTACATTGGTTAGTTTTACTCTACTATTTCCTATTGGGCTACCTCCAAAATTATAGATATTTTGTATGTTGTTTTTTAAAGATTTAGGGAAGGATATGGAGTTTCCTAATAATAGACCTTTATAACCATTTAAATAACCAATAATTTCTGCTTCTGGATAATTATTTAAATAATTTTCTGTTAATTTTCCTAATGAAGTAGATAGACAAGGAGCGATACCTCCTGAAGTTAAAAGTGCTATTTTCATTGCATTTGTTTTGTGATGGCAAATATCGTATTTTTTATGGTAAAAAGTTAAATACTTTATTCTAATGTAATTTGTAAGTGCTCAAGGCGTATATTTGCACACCTTAAATTAATTATATGAGTTCACATCATACTTTTCATATTCCTGTTATGGGAACTGCTTTTACAGCTGATTCTCCTTTAAAAGTAGCCCATTATGGAATTAGTACTGTAATAGCTTTAGCGGATGATGTTCTTTTAGAAAGATTAAGAAAGTACTATTCTGATTTAAATAATATTAGCTATGAAGAAATTAAGAATAATTCTAAAGATTATCGTGCTGATAGGATTACAGCTTATCTAAATATGGTACATGTTTTAGTGTCTAATAAATTTGACGACTTTACCACTTCTACTTCTGATAAATTTGATGAGGTAAAGAAATATTTTGAGATGCTTCCTGATACCGCTTCTGTGAAGAAAGAGTTTAATAAAATAATTTCTGATACTTTTAAGTTTGAAGATTTATCCACATGGTTAAAAGATAATTTATCTTTTGGTAGTGTAGATGTTAATATAATGACTAAAGTAGATAAAACTAATTATTTTAAGAAAGAGGAGTTACCTTCAGAATATAATGATGCTCACGCGGGACTTAGAGGATATGCTAATTCAGATTTAGAGTCTTCAGTTATATTTTCTGCAGGAATGAATCCTAGACTGTATGGTTATATTGCTCATTTTGATGATTTTTTTCCAGATGTAAATGGAAATATAAAAAAGAAAATAGTTTTAAAAGTATCCGATTATAGATCTGCAATTATACAAGGTAAGTTTTTAGCAAAAAAAGGACTTTGGATTTCGGAATATAGAATTGAGTCTGGATTAAATTGCGGTGGACATGCCTTTGCAACAGATGGTTATTTAATGGGTCCTATCTTAGCAGAATTCAGAGATAGAAGAAAAGAATTAATTGATGATATTTATGCAGTATGTAAACCTGCTTTAGAAGCAAACGGAAGGGTAGTTCCTAATGAAACTTTAAAAATTACGATTACTGCACAAGGTGGTGTAGCAACTTCTGAAGAACATAACTTCTTAATTAATCATTATAAGTTAGATACGGTTGGTTGGGGAACTCCATTTTTATTAGTTCCTGAAGCAACAACTGTAGATGCTGCAACTAGAAAGCAATTGCAAGATGCAAAAGAAAAAGATTTATATTTAAGTAATGTTTCTCCTCTTGGTGTTCCTTTTAATAATTTAAGAGATTCGTCAAAAGATGTAGAGAAGGAACAGAAAATTAAAGATGGAAAACCAGGGAGTCCGTGTCCTAGAAAGTTTTTAGCCTTAAGTAATGAATATGGAACAGAAGGTGTTTGTACCGCTTCTCGTTTATTTCAGAAAAATAAAATTGATGAACAAGGAATTTCAGATTCTATTACTGATAAAACTTGTCTGTGTATGGGATTAGCGGCAACTGCAGTGATTAATTATGGTTTAAATACTCGTGAAAGTTTTGGAGTTTCAATTTGTCCGGGACCAAATATGGCTTACTTTAATCAGGAACTTTCTTTGCAAGATATGTCTCATCATATTTATAATGCGGATGAAGGTGTAGTTCGTGTTGACAGACCAAATATGTTTGTGAATGAATTAGGAATGTATTTGAAATATCTTTCAGAAAAAATTGAAGAACATAAAAAAGATTGGAGTAGAAAATCTCCAAGATATTTAAATGCTTTTACTACAAATATGAATGAGGGAATTGCATATTACCAAAAGATGTTTAATTCGGTTGGAACTACTTTTAGTAGTGTTAAAAAGAGTGCTTTAAATTCTTTAAATGACGCAATGGAAAGAATGCAAAAAATGGAATTAGAGATTAACTCTATTGTTGAGGAAAATCAGAAGTAATTTTTCCGAGTAATAATTCAACAATTTTAATATTACTTTCTTTAGTCCATCCTGCAATATGAGGGGATAGGATAGTTTTTTCACTATCTATTAAGTATTGCATTTCTGTTGTAAAACCATTTTCACTTAAGTTTTCAAAAGATGTTTTTTCATATTCTAATACATCCAAACAAGCTCCTTTCAATTTACCACTTTTAAGTGCGGTAACAATACTTTTAGTATTTGCACATTTTCCTCTTGCAGTATTTATTAAATAGATGTCTTTTTCAAAATTATTTAAGAAATGTTCATCTATTAAATAAGTTGTTTCTTCTGTTAGCGGGATGTGTAAACTGATAATATCTGCTTGTTTAAAGATATCCTTCATACTACTTTTATGCGCGTAGTTTTGTAGGTATTTGTCGTAAGCCAATATAGTGACTCCAAATCCTTTTAACACATTTGAAAATGCCGATCCATTATTTCCAAATCCAATTATTGCTACTGTTTTTCCTTGTAGTTCTAATCCTCTATTTTTTTCTCTATTCCATTTTCCTTCTCTAACTTCTTTATCTGAAATATTTAAATTATTAAATAACGAAAGTATCATTGCAATAGCGTACTCTGCAACTGCTTGTCGGTTCCCTTCAGCAGCATTGTAGCATTTTATGTTCTTACTGCTAGCATATTCTACATCAATATTTTCTAGTCCAGATCCAGCACGAGCAATAAACTTTAAGTTTTTTGCTTTATCTATAAATGTTTGATCAATTTCAAATCTGCTTCTAATAATTATCCCTTCATAATTAGAGATTGTTTTCTCTATTTCTTCTTTACTTTTGTGATATGCTGTGTCACAACTATGCTTTTGTTTTTCTAGATTTTTTTTTAAAAGAGTATGAGTGCTATCAATAAAAAGAATTTTCATGACATTAATAATTGCCCAATATAGAAATAGATAAATAACCCTAGTACATCATTTACAGTAGTAATGAAGGGTCCAGTAGCGACTGCAGGGTCAATCTTGTATTTTTCTAAAGTAAGAGGAATAAAAGTGCCAAATACAGCTGCAAAAATAATAACCGCCAATAAAGAAATACTTACAGTTAGGCTCAGTTCCATACTATATCCTAATGAAAAAGCAGCTCCTAAAATTATAAGAGAACAGATCATTCCGTTTAACATACCTAATCCTAATTCTTTTACTAATTTTCTAAATATATTATCCATTTTCAAGGAGTCATTTGCTAGTCCTTGCACTACAATAGCTGCCGATTGTACTCCAACATTTCCTCCCATTGCTGCAATAAGTGGAATGAAAAATGCAAGTTCAATATTGTTTTCCAAATCAAATATCCCAATTACTTTGGCTCCCAATAAACCTCCAAATAAACCAATTAATAACCAAGGTAATCTTGCTCTGGTAAGCTGCCAAATATTATCACTACTTTCTACATCCTCTGAAATACCAGATGCCATTTGATAATCTTTTTCTGCTTCTTCCTTCACTACATCCATTGCGTCATCAATAGTAATTCTTCCAATAAGTACATTGTTTTTGTCTACTACCGGAATTACAATTAAATCGTATTTATTCATGATGTTTGCAACAGACTCATCATCTTCTGTTGCTAGAACAGATATTATTTCATAATTAGTAATCTCTCTAATTTCTGTTTTGCTATCTGATAATAATAACCTTTTTAAAGATAGTGTTCCTAACAATTTATCTTCCTCATCTACTACATATATGGTATGTACTTTTTTAACATCAGCAGCTTGCTTTCTCATTTCTTTTAAGCACTGCAGATTACTCCAGTTTTCCCTTACTTTAATAAGTTCTTTTGCCATTAATCCTCCAGCAGTATCTTCTTCATAATTTAATAAGTCAGATATGTCAGCAGCATGTTCATTGTCTTCAATTAAGGAAAGCACTTCTTCTATCTGCTGTTCTGGTAATTCGGATATAACATCCGTTGCATCATCTGATTCTAAGTTCTCTATTATTTCAGTTGCAATTTCCTTTGATGAAAGTAAAGATAAAAGATGTTCTCTCATATCTTCTTCTAATTCAATAAGTACTACTGCCGATATTTCTTCGTCTAATAATTGGAATAAGTAATTAGATTGATGAATAGGTAGTTTCTCTATTACTTCTGCAATGTCTGCAGTGTGCAGATCGGATATTAATTCTTTAATTTTATTAGAGGAGTTATTGCTAATTAAAATAGATATATCTTCTAAAAATTTATTATTTATCTCTTCCTTTTTCTGCATTGTTTGTCAGTATTATGAAGTCTTCCACATCTAATTCTTCTGCTCTTCTATTTAAAAGTAAGTCAATTTCTGTATCTGATTCCAAATTAAAGGCTTTTAAGGCATTCCTCAAAGTTTTTCTTCTCTGATTGTATCCTGCTTTTACAATCTGTATAAATAGTTTTTCATCACAATCCAGTTTTTCTCTATCGTTTCTCACTAATTTAACTACTCCTGATTTTACTTTTGGTGGTGGAGTGAAAACATGTGGTTCTACTGTGAAGCAATACTCTATATTATAAAATGTCTGTAATAATACAGATAGAATTCCTTTCTTTTTTCCTTTTACTGATGCAATCCTTTCCGCTACTTCCTTCTGAAACATACCTACTACTTCTGTTATTTTATCTCTATTTTCAAAAGCCTTAAAAAGTATCTGTGAAGAAATATTGTAAGGAAAATTACCAATTAATGATATTGGCTCTTGGTATAATTTATCAATTTCTAATTGTAGAAAATCTCCTTCAATTATTTTTAATTTGGGATAATTTAATCGTAAATAAAAAACAGATTCCCTGTCTAATTCTACTACTTCTAAGTTAGTATCTCTATTTGTTAAAAATTGAGTAAGCACTCCCATTCCAGGACCAATCTCTAGTGTTATTTTATTCTTGTATTCTAATTGACTTACAATATCTTCTGCAATACTATAGTCATTAAGGAAGTGTTGTCCTAAGTGTTTTTTAGCCTTTACCCTCCTCATTATTTGTTTTTTAATCTTTTAAAAAGTTCGGAAGCAAATACAAAATCATTTAATTCCTTATTGTTGGTGTGTATTAATTCTTCTTTATTTCCTTCCCACCAAATAACACCTTTATGTATAAAAACAATATTTTCCCCAATTTGCATTACTGAGTTCATATCATGAGTATTTACAATAGTGGTCATATCAAACTCTTCTGTTATTTCTTGTATTAAGTTATCAATAACTATTGCGGTTTTCGGATCTAAACCTGAATTTGGTTCGTCACAAAGTAAATATTTAGGATTCATAGAAATAGCTCTAGCAATTGCAACTCTTTTTAGCATTCCTCCACTTAATTCAGAAGGAAGTAAAGTGTTAGTGTTTTCTAAATTTACTCTTTGCAGACAAAAGTTTACTCTATCTAATTTTTCCTCTTCAGATTGTTCAGTAAACATAGTTAGTGGAAACATTATGTTTTCTTCTACTGACATATAATCAAATAGAGCTCCTCCCTGAAATAACATTCCTATTTCTTGTCGAATTAATCGTTTCTGCTTTAATTTCATTTCATTAAATACTCTTCCGTCATAAATAATGTTTCCACTATCTAAAGTATGAAGTCCTATAAGTAGTTTTAATAAAGTTGTTTTTCCAGATCCACTTTCTCCAATAATTAAATTAGTTTTTCGTTTTTCAAAAGAGAAGGATACATCATTTAGAACTAAATTATCACCAAATTCTTTTCGTATGTTTTCTACTTTAATCATGATAAAATTAAGTCTGTTAAAATAAAGTTAAAAATAAGAAGTAAAATACTACTGTAAACTACCGCAAGGGTACTAGATTTCCCGACATTGATAGCACCACCTTTTGTAGTGTATCCATAAAATGCAGAAATAGAAGTAATAAGAAAAGCAAACACTACTGTTTTAATTAAAGAGTAGGTAACATAAAAAGGTATAAATTGATACTGAAGTCCGTATACGAAATCTGCTGTAGGTATATCCATAGAAAGACCTCCTAACCAACCTCCAATAATTCCAATAGTAATACTTAAAATAATTAGAATAGGGAAAAAGAACATTGCTGCTATTATTTTTGGTAATATTAAAAAAGATGCAGAGTTAATTCCCATTATTTCTAATGCGTCAATTTGTTCGGTTACCTTCATCATCCCTATTTCTGAAGCAATACTTGATCCGATTTTCCCTGCTAATATTAGTCCAATCATTGTAGGTGCAAACTCCAATATTAAAGCATCTCTACTAACTAATCCAATTAAGTATTTAGGTAATAAAGGGTTCTCTAAATTTATGGATTGTTGAATTGTTACTACCGCACCAATAAAAAATGATATAATAATAACGATTCCTATAGAGTCTAATCCTATCTTTCCAATTTCTAGTTTTAATTGCTTTAAAAAAACAGAATATTTTTCAGGTCTACTCATCACTTTCTTCATCATTATGAAGTAATTACCAATATTTTTTAGTCCCTTAATCATCATTGTAAAAGTAAATATATTTTGCAATATATTATGCCTATTACTGTTCTATATTTATATATTTTTGAACTTATTATGGAAAAGACTTTTATTTATATTATTATCGTATTTGGTATCACTCTTTTTTCTTCTTGCAAAATCCTTAAGGGTGATAATTGTGATTGTCCTAATTTCGGATCAGAAATTTCAAATACTCATAAAAGTAATTCATAAATTTTCTTTTAGATTGATTCTAAATAGTTAGATTTGCGGGATGAAAAAATTATCGGAATTACAAATTGGTGAGAAAGGAATTTTATCTTCTGTTGAAGATGATTTCTTAGAGCAGCAACTTCTAGAAATGGGAGTTACTCCTGGTCAAGTAATTGAATTGGAGAGAAAATCTCCATTTAAAGATCCGATATCAATTTTGGTTTCTAATCTTCTTTTAAGTGTTCGTCTTTCGGATGCTGATAAGATAATAATCAACATAGAAAATGAGTAGTAAAACAATGAAAATTGCACTTGCGGGAAACCCTAATTCTGGGAAATCTACTTTGTTTAATTCTCTTACAGGATTGAATCAGCAAGTAGGTAATTATCCTGGTATTACAGTAGACAAAAAAACAGGGACTTGTAACTTATCTTCTGAAATAAAAGCAGAAATAATTGATTTGCCAGGTACTTATAGTTTGTATCCTAAATCATTAGATGAAAAAGTAAGTCAGGATATTTTGTGTGACATTACTAATTTAGATTATCCTGAAGTAACCGTTATTATTGCAGACTCTTCTAACTTAAGAAAATCACTTTTACTTTTAACTCAGATAATTGATTTGAAGATGAAAGTAGTATTAGCTTTAAACATGCTAGATGTATCTAGAGATTTAGGGATAGTAATTGATAAAGATGTTTTGTCAGAGGAGTTAGGTATCCCAGTAGTTTCTATAAATGCCAGAAAACATGAAGGGTTACAAAATTTAAAAGACATTATATTAGATGTAAGTACTCCTAAGAAAACTATTTTTTCAGTTTCTACTTTATTTCCAGTATTGATTGCTGAAGGAAACAACATAAGAGGAAAAGAAAATGATTATGCAACTTTTTTATCTTTGTGTAAACAGAAACTAAATAATAATTCTGCAGTAAAAATAAAATTAGAAGTTCTATCTAAAGATGAAGGTTTTAACCCTACAAGATCTTTAGCTACTGAAACAGTAAGAAGGTATAAGGAAATTGATAAAATACTTGCAAAATGTATTGGAGAGAATATCGCTTTAATAAAAAGGAATTTTACAAAACGAATAGATGATTTATTATTACATCCTGTTTTAGGATATTTGTTTTTTCTATTAGTTCTGTTCTTTGTTTTTCAAGCTATATTTTCATGGTCCCAATTGCCTATGGAATGGATTGATAACGGTTTTAGTTTCTTTTCTAATTGGGTAGCAACTAACTTGCCTCAGGGTATGTTAAACGATTTAATTGTAAATGGTATTCTGGCAGGATTAGGAGGGATTATGATTTTTGTTCCCCAGATTGCATTTCTTTTTGCCTTTATTGCCTTTTTGGAGGATACAGGGTATATGGCGAGAGTGTCTTTTATAACAGATAAAATATTAAGAGGTTTCGGTTTGAATGGTAGGTCTATAATTCCTCTTTTAAGTGGTGCGGCATGTGCGGTACCAGCTATTATGTCGGCCAGAACCATCTCTTCTTCTAAAGAAAGGTTAATTACTATTTTTGTAGTTCCATTAATGAGTTGTTCCGCTAGGTTGCCTGTTTATACTTTAATCATCTCTATGATGATACCTGAAACTGCAAGTTGGGGAATGTTTAATGTGCAAGGTTTAGTAATGATGGCGTTTTATTTATTAGGTTTTATTGCAGCATTATTAACTGCTTTTGTATTGAAGTTTATTATAAATCAAAAGGAAAAAGGTTATTATGTAATGGAAATGCCGTCTTATAAAATACCAGATTATAAAACAGTTATATATACTATTATTGAGAAAGTAAAAGTTTTTTTATTTGATGCGGGTAAGATTATTATAGCCATTTCTATTGTGTTATGGGTATTATCATCTTATGCTCCTTCAGGTGCATTTGATAGAATAGAACAAGAATATGCTAATGTTGAAAATGCAGAAGTAGTAGTACCATCAAAAAAACTAGAGGTTTCCTATGCTGGTATGATTGGAAAATCGATAGAGCCTGCAATAAAACCATTAGGTTTTGATTGGAGAATTGGAATCTCATTAATTACCTCTTTTGCTGCTCGTGAGGTATTTGTTGGTACAATGTCTACTATTTATAGTGTTGGTGGTACAGATATTTATTCAATAAAACAAAAGTTAAAATCAGCTAAAAATTTAGAAACTGGAGAGGTGTTTTTTACTACTGCTGTTGGAATTTCATTAATGTTGTTTTATGCTTTTTCCATGCAATGTATGAGTACTATTGCGGTAGTATATAGAGAAACGAAAGGTTGGAAATGGCCATTAATTCAGTTGCTTTATATGAGTGTTTTAGCTTATATGTCTTCTTTTATCGCTTATAGTATTTTAAGTTAATGTTATCCCACTTTTTAAATAAAGAGACTGAATTAAAAATTAGTAATTGGGAAAAAGAATTTAATGTAAAAGTAATTGTTACAAATCCTTCTAAAAGTAGATTAGGTGTTTTTATTTCAAAGAGATTTTCTGAAAATAATATCCGAATTAATAATAATTTAAATAGATATTCCTTTTTAATTACCTTGATACATGAAATGGCTCATGCTAGTATCTGGATTAAATATGGAAGTAAGGTGACTCCTCACGGACTAGAATGGAAGATGGAATTTAAAAGAATGATTCTTCCTTTTCTCCATCCAAATTATTTCCCAAAAGATATCTTAAGTGCACTTGCTAAACATATGATTCTTCCGAAAGCATCTACAGTGAGAGATGTTGATTTAAGTACAATATTAAGAAAATATGATGTCCTTCCTTCTTTTACTATTGATAGAATAAAAGATGGAGATTATTTTGAGATTGCTAATGGTACTCAATTTCAGAAGATTTGTAAACTCAGAAAAAACTATAAATGTAAGGAAATTAAAAGTGGTAAATTATATCGGTTTTCTCCACTTGCTGAGGTTATTCCTTTGTAAACAATTTAGTATATTTGCTAATAAATGATGAAATTATTAAAAGATGAGAGATAATAATTATGCAGTAATAATGGCGGGGGGTATAGGTAGCAGGTTTTGGCCAATGAGTACCTCATCCATGCCAAAACAATTCTTAGATGTATTAGGAATTGGAGAAACCTTATTACAACAAACTTTCAGGAGATTGAGTAGAATTTGCCCTGCTAAACAGATATTAATTGTAACTAACACAGACTATAAGGACTTATGTTTAAGTCAACTAACGGATATGCTGGAAGAGAATATTCTTTGTGAACCAGCTAGAAGAAATACGGCTCCTTGTATTGCTTACGCGAGTTTTAAAATAAAATCTTTAAATTCAGATGCAAATATAATTGTTGCTCCATCTGATCATTTAATAGTTAATGAAGAAGAATTTGTTAGAATTGTAAAGGAGTGTATGCTGGTTAGCTCTAAGGAAAATAATTTAATCACTCTTGGAATAAAACCAAGTAGAGCAGAGACAGGTTATGGGTATATACAATATTCTGATGAATTATTGGGTTCGAATAACGAACTCCGAAAAGTAAAAACATTTACTGAAAAACCAAATTTAGAATTAGCAAATCAGTTTTTATCAAGTGGTGATTTTTTATGGAATTCTGGAATGTTTATTTGGTCTGTAGATTCAATAATTAATTCTTTTAAACAATTACTTCCAGATATGTATGAAATATTTTCGGAAGGAGATGACTTGTATAATACAGATAAAGAAACAGACTATATAAATAAAATTTTCTCTACATGTAAAAATATTAGTATTGATTATGGTATTATGGAACAAAGTAAAAATGTATTTGTTTATCCCTCTGATTTTGCTTGGTCTGATTTAGGGACTTGGGGTTCACTTTCTAATCATGTTGAAGAAGATAAAGATAATAATGCTCTTATATCTAAACAAGTATTGTTGTACGATTCGGAAAATAATATTGTAAGAATACAAAAGGATAAAATAGCGGTACTGCAGGGATTAGATGGTTATATTGTTGTAGATACCAAACATGCTTTACTGATTTGCAAAAAAGAGGAAGAACAAAAAATAAAACAATTTGTTTCGGATGTGAAATTTAACTTAGGAAATGAGTTTATTTAGAATTCTTTTTTTCTGTTGTATTTCCTTTTCTGTTTCTTCTAATCAAATAATCAATATTGATGAGCTTTGGGAAAGTTCAGAGAATTATAATTTAATAGGAGATAGAGAGTCGTCTATAAATGTTCTATTAGAAAATATTGAATTTTTAAATAAAGTAGAGAGTCAGAGTGTTTTCAAGTTATCTTCAGTTTATAATTATTTAGGACTTAGGTATCAAACATATGGGGAGTGGGATGAATCCGCATTTGCATATATTAAGTCAATTGAGTTACTTAAGGATTCTGATGATTATGATGAATTGAAGTCACAGGTCTATCTTAATTTAGGGTTATTGTATTTGAAGGTAGCTAATCCTTCTGCTAATTATTATTTAAATTTTGCTGAAGAGATTGCATTAAAGGAAGGTTATAGTCCTGTTTTATTTATTCTGTATAAGGTAACTGATAGATTAGAAGAAGGAGTGAAATTCTCTAAATACATACAGAACAATCAATATTTAGCAAATTATTATTATTTATTAGGCAATTCTAAAGATTCTATGTCTAAGTTTTACTTTGACTCTGCTAGAATAGTACTTCCGAAACTTCCAGATTCAAAACTTCAAAACTTTCAATATCATGCTTATGTTGTTCAGTATTTTATAAATAATAATAGACTAGATAGTGCATTATATCATTGTAAAAAGGCGGAATATATAGCTCCTTTATTAAATGATGATGAGGTAAATAATCATTTTTTAAGTTGTTATGCTAATGTTTATTTAAAAATGGGGGAATATAAAAAGGCTTGGGATTATAAGAGAAAAGCAGATTCTATTTCATCTTTTTATAATTCACCAAAGAATTTAGCTGTGTTAGAAGAGATAGATAAACAAAGAGTTTTCTTTGAAAAAGAAAATAAAATTTTACAATTAGAGTCCGAGAAAAGAATTAGTAATCTAGCAATTTTACTATTTTTTTTAATATTCATTATTATTTATTATTTTATTAGAAAGGAAAATAGGTTAAACCTTCAATTAACTAAGTCAAATAAAACTAAAGATCGTTTATTTTCTATTATATCACATGATTTTAGGGGGGCAATTGCCTCTATTCTTTTATTGTCTCAAGACGAAAAAGAGGAGAATTTTTCTAAAATAAGAAAAGGTTCAGAAAGCTTACTTTTCGAGTTTGATAATCTGTTAAACTGGTCCTTGGATAATCAAGATAAAATTATATTATACCCTGAAATTATTGATGTTAATGAAATTGTAGAAGAGGAAGTTAAACTTTTAGTAAATCAAATTCTTCAAAAGAATATAAATATAATTAATCAATATGAGGATGATTACATAGCCTTTGTAGATAAAAATACGATAAGGATAGTTCTGAGAAATATTTTACATAATGCTATTAAATTCTCTCCTGATAATTCTGAAGTAATAATAGTGATTGGTGAGGAAAATGAAACAACAAAGATAAATATTGTTGATTGTGGATGTGGATTTAGTACTAATCACAATTCACATGGAATGGGACTAGGCTTAGAGTTGTGTAAAGAATTTATAGAGATAAATAATGGAGAGTTGATAATTTCATCTAGTGAAAGTGGGTCTTCTATTATGATTGTTATTCCGTGTTCTTAGATTTAAGAAGAGTATCTCGTAGTTGGGATCTATAGGCTCTTGAGATTGGGATTTGTTTGTTATTAATATAAGTAGATTCAGTATTGAAATTTTCAATCTTACTTCTATTTATAATATAAGATCTATGAGTTCTGCTGAAATTTTTCGGTAATAATTTCATAACTTTTTTTAAAGTTAATAATGTTTCGTATTCTATATCTGAATAAAATATTTTCAAGTAATCTCCATTAGCTTCAATATAATTTATTTCATCAAAGTATATTTTAATGTATTCAGATCTTTTTTCTTTAATGAAGAAAAACTTAAAAACTTCCCTTTGATTTAGATTTCTTTCTTTATACCGTTCAATTGAAGTAAGAACTCCTTCTTTCAATACTGGTTTTAATAGATAGTTTAGAGGTGATGCTTTAAAGCTCTTTGCAGCATACTCTGAATAATTACTCATGAATACAACTTCTGATTTTCCTTTTATTTCAGTCAATAAGTTAATTCCATTAATATTCTTTATTTCAATGTCAGAAAATATTAAGTCTACTCTGTTTTTTATTAGATAATCTTTAGCTTTGTATGCGTTTAAGAAAGTTCGTACTAAATTAACCTCCTTCATCTGATAAAGAATCAGGTTTATTCTGTCTAAATCTACTTTGTTGTCATCAATTGTAACTACATTTATCATAAGGTCAAAGTAACTACTATTATTTTATATTTCCAAGTTCTCTTGTTTTTTATCGATAATTAACGTATCTTTAACTAGTTTTTTTGTTTGTAAGAGTTAAATCTTTTATATTTGGCCTTTTAATAAATTTAATAAACATGAAAAATCACTTAATACTATTCTTAATAATTCTTATTTCTTCTTGCTCTTCTTCTAATAAACCTATAAATGATGAGTCTCCTTATGCAATACAAATAAAGGAGGTTAGAAGTGTGTACAAAGCAGAAGATATTATGCGTAGATTAAATAATATAGGGGTAAATGCTTATATTATTGCTGAGGAACAAGAAGGCGGTGATGGTACTTGGTACAGAGTTATTAGCGGATCAGAGAAGACTCTAGATGGTATACAGAATCATAAACTGGAAATTGAAAAGAAAGGTAATTTTAATAGTTTAGAAATTATTAATTATCAAAACATTAAAGAGAACCTTGTAATAGATTATAAGGAGACGAAAAAAGAAACAGAAAGGATTAAGACTCTGAAACCTGATATTCCTGGAAAAATATATGATATTATTGATAAGTTCCCAGATGATGATAATTTTATTATTAAGAATTTCTTCATAGTAAATTGCCCTGATTCTGTTAAGGATATTAGGAAGTTTAGAGATGGATATAATGTTAATCATGATTTACCTAGAGGAATTTCTATGAAATCGTTAATGAAGAAATCTGAATGTATAGCTGAGGTTATTTATGAAGATAATTTATTTGATGATAGGGTAACAATAGATATTATAAAATTAAAAAAAGATCATGGGATTGACGTAAATGATATTCAGACATCATCTGTTATTTCTATAGATAGTGATGATAAACAGATAGATATTGCTAATTATTTTGCAGAACTTATTCTGTCTACTGGCAAATACCCATTTGAAGATAAAGTAAAAATTTCTGTCTCATCTTATCAGAATTTTACTGGATATAAAGTGACTATTAAACCAAGTAAGAGAAAGGATGAATACAGAACGTATATAGTACTTGTTTCCAAAGACCTAAATCATGTTGTTTTCTCTCAGTCTACAGAGAAGTCAGAGGATCAAATACTGGAAATAATAAAGAATTTAGGAAAAGGTGATGGTTTAAATTCATATGATGAATTTTACAATGCTTTTTATACACTTCCTAGTAATATAAAAGATCATTTTGTTTGTTTTACAACAGAACAACTAACATCAAAATATGCTAGACAAAGAAATAATGCTAAATGGGCAAGAAAGATGGTTGGTCATTGGCAGTCAACAGCCTATTTTTATTCAGAAGAGAAAAGAGACTATGTTGTTTCATTCTTTGATTTGTTATATGAAAGTCAAGTAGATTATATATATAAAACATTATATATTGATGCTCAATCTTCTAGTAGTAGTTCATTTGAGATAAATGTAAAGGGTAAAACTGGAATTACTTTTAAAGGAACATATCCAACTGAAGTTAGTTTTCCTAGTGGTAGGAACGTAATTGTAACTTCTAACAGCTCCTCAGGTAAGCTTAAACTAGAAGACATGTTGGAAGTGTGTGAATCCATGCAGTTAGATTCTAACTAGTAGTTCGTCTAATTTTCATGTAGTTTGCCGATTAGAATCTTATCAGCAATATATTATTGGTAATATTGTAATATTAATTACCTTAAAAAATTAAAAATTATGGAAAATGAAAATGTAGCACAGGAATCGACTCCTGCTATGTCTACAAATCTAGGATTTGGAGATATGGTAGAATCAGAAGTAAAAAACTTATTAGATAGAATCGATAATGGTAATATTTTTAAATTTATTATTGTTCTCTTCTTCAGATTAATTGGATGGGGAATTATTGCCTCAGGATTATGGGCGTGTATAATAAATATGTTTTCAGATGATGATTCTTATCGTTATGGATATTTCTCAAAGTTTGAAAATCTAGAAGGGATGCAACAATTTACATCAGTAATCGGATTCTTAATTGGTTTAGTACTATGTCTAGCAACTATTTATGTTTTATTTTTATTTGTTAAGAAACGAACTAATCAGTTAGAGGACTCAGCATATGAAGGATTAATACATTACATGTATAAATCAGTATTTCCAACAATGATTATGATTTTTGGTGAAGTATTAGCTTTACTATTATTTTTAGTTGGAATACTTAGTCTAGTTGCTGCAATATTAAGTTCATTAGTATATTTTCCATTAGCAGATATGTTTCAGTTATTAGGAGAAATGGGAGATGTTAATGATCTGAGAGATGGTAGTGGTATTTGGATACAAGGTTATAATGAATATAGTACGTATTTTGAATTTCTTAAATCTGGTGGATTAGGATCATTAGGAATCATGGCTGTTTCAGCATTTGTATTAGTGGGTACTTATATTTTTAAAGAAGTTTATCAATATTTGATTAAATTAGTCATTAAATTAGTTGAATTTTCTATTTCTAAAAATGGGATCTTAATATTATTTATTGGGATAGTTTTAAGTTATCTAGTAATAGGTGGATTATTCTCTGAAATTTTAGAAGATATATTTTAACAAAATAAAAGGGTAATAAAAAAAATAGGGAAAGCCGAAAACCTTAAAGAATAGGTGAATTTTAAAACAAATTTTAAAATGAAAAAATTAGAAATAATTAGTTCTCTTATGATTGCTGCAATAGTATTGACTTCCTGTGGTGTAGATGTTCCTATAAACAATACCCAAAAAGAATTTGAGGAGAAAAGAAGTAGTTTTTTTGAGTTATATGATAATGCTGTAAATGATATACAAAGGTCAGGAATTTGGTTAGAAACAAATGACTGGACATCTGACTTCTCAAAGCAAAACAACAGACAGGTAAAAAAGTGGTTTGCTGAAGTATATAGTTTAAGTACATCACAGGGTGGAGACTACCTTTCTGTTACTCTTGTCTCAGAAAAATTTAATATTGATATTGAATATAAAACATGGAGTAATAGATTTTCGGACTCAGATGATAATACAATGATAAGAAAAGGAAGTGATATTTACGAATCTTTTTCTTCTTTAAAGGAAGGAGATATTGTGTGTTTTTCTGGAAGACTAATAAGAGATAGAGAAAAAGGAATTAGAGAGTCCTCTTTAACTGAATATGGTTCATTGTCTAATCCTGAGTTTGTTATGAAGTTTACAGATGTTTATGTTGTTATAGATTAATGTTTAAAAATCCGAGACTTTCATCTCGGTTTTTTTTATATCCTAATTAACACATTTCTTCTGGTTTTACCCACTCATCAAATTCTTCTGCAGTAAGGTAACCTAAGTTTACGCTTTCTTCTTTTAGTGTTGTTCCGTTTTGGTGTGCTGTTTTTGCAATTTTAGCAGCTTTTTCGTAACCAATCTTAGTGTTAAGTGCGGTAACTAACATTAAAGAATTTTCTAAATTCTTCTTTAAGTTTTCATGATTTGGTTCAATTCCAATAGCACAATTTTCTTCAAAAGAAATACAAGCATCTCCAATTAATCTGGCAGATTGCAAGAAGTTAGCTGCCATTACAGGTTTAAATACATTTAGTTCGTAGTGACCTTGCATTCCTCCAACTGTAATAGCGGTATCGTTTCCTATCACCTGTGCACATACCATAGTTATTGCTTCTGCTTGAGTAGGATTTACTTTTCCTGGCATAATAGAAGATCCGGGTTCGTTTGCAGGAATTATAATCTCTCCAATTCCACTTCTTGGTCCGGAGGCTAATAAACGAATATCGTTTGCAATTTTATTTAAGGAAACCGCTAATTGTTTTAATGCTCCATGGCTTTCTACAATTGCGTCATGAGCGGCTAAAGCTTCAAATTTATTTTCTGCAGTTATAAATGGAAGTCCTGTAAAGTCTGCAATGTATTTTGCTGCTAATTCAGAGTATCCTTCTGGAGTATTAATTCCTGTTCCTACAGCTGTTCCTCCTAATGCAACTTCCGAAAGGTGAGAAAGAGTATTATTAAGTGATTTTAGTCCGTGATCTAACTGAGAAACATATCCTGAAAACTCTTGACCTAAAGTAAGTGGAGTGGCATCCATTAGGTGTGTTCTCCCAATTTTCACAACATTCATAAATGCTTCAGATTTACCTTTTAGAGTATTTCTTAATTGTTCTACACCAGGGATTGTTATTTCTACTATCATTTTGTAAGCTGCAATGTGCATTCCGGTAGGAAAGGTATCGTTGGAACTTTGTGATTTATTTACATCATCATTTGGGTGAATTACTTTTTCAGAATCTTCTAAGGTTCCTCCGTTTATTAAATGCGCTCTGTTTGCAATTACCTCATTTGTATTCATATTACTTTGCGTTCCACTTCCTGTCTGCCAAATTACAAGAGGAAACTGATTATCATGCTTCCCTTCTAGAATTTCGTCACATACTTTTGAAATTAAATCTCTCTTTTCAGTAGATAAAACTCCTAGTTTACAATTAGTATGTGCTGCTGCCTTTTTTAAATAAGCAAAACCATAAATAATTTCTAGAGGCATACTTCCTGCACTCCCTATTTTGAAGTTGTTTATACTTCTTTGAGTTTGAGCTCCCCAATATTTTTCTACAGGAACTTTTACTTCACCCATTGTATCTTTTTCAATTCTATAATTCATTACAATTTTATTTTGATAGTTTTAATTGTTGTTGTTAATTTGCAGTACAAAAATAATAATTATGAAATTTCTAGGCTTCCTTATATTTGTATTTGTTTTATTAATGGCATTTTGGGGAGTTATATTCCTTGCCTCTGTTATTCCTTATTTCATATTTGTATGGATTAAAGAAGGAAAATTAGAGGACGATCAAATCCCAAACTAATCCATAAAAGTTAAAACATTTTCTGGTGGTCTGCTGATAATAGCTTTATTTCCATCTATAACTATTGGTCTTTCCATAATATTCGGATTTTCTACCATTGCTTCTAAAATTTTTTTGTCTGTTAAATCTCTCCCTTTATAATCTTCTATCCAGATTTGTTCTTTCTTTCTGACTAAATCAATTGCCTTAATTCCAAGTTTTTCTATTATAGATTTTAATTCTTCCACAGTTGCAGGAGTTTTTAAGTATTCTATAATTTCTATTTCCTTATTTTTTTTTTCTATTAAAGAAAGGGTTTGTCTACTTTTACTACATCTTGGATTGTGGTATATTTTCATTTTTCTATTTTTGACCGAATTCCATTAGGTAACTTTTAATAAATTGGTTTAACTCTCCATCTAACACAGCATCAGGATTTGTAGATTCAAAATTTGTTCTTAAGTCTTTCACCATTTTATAGGGGTGAAGAACATAGTTTCGTATTTGAGAACCCCATTCTATTTTCTTTTTATTCCCTTCTAATTTATCTTTTTCATCTTGAATTTTCCTAATTTCTAATTCGTAAAGTTGAGATTTTAGAAGTTGTAGTGCTTTAGCTTTATTTTCTAATTGAGAACGGGATTCGGAATTTTCAATTGAAATTCCTGTTGGGCTGTGTTTTAACCTTACTGCCGATTCGGTTTTATTTACTCCCTGTCCTCCTGCTCCACTAGCTCTAAAAGTATCCCAACTGATGTCAGATGGATCAATTTTAATTTCAATAGAATCATCTGCTAATGGATATACAAATACAGAAGCAAAAGAAGTATGTCTTTTTGCGTTGGAATCAAATGGAGAAATTCTGACTAATCTATGAACTCCATTTTCTCCTTTTAAATTTCCGAATGCAAAATCTCCTTCAAATTCTAATGTAACTGATTTTATTCCTGCAGTATCTGATTTATGAAAGTCTAGTTCTTTTATTTTGAACCCATTTTTCTCTCCCCACATTAGGTACATCCTCATTATCATTTCTGCCCAATCTTGACTTTCCGTCCCTCCTGCTCCTGGATTTATAGTCATTACTGCCGACATATTATCTTCCTCTGCGCTTAACATATTTTTAAACTCTAAATCTTCTAAGGATTTTATACATTTTTCATGTTGAGATTCTATTTCTTCTTCTGTACATTCTCCTTCTTTCAGAAATTCATCTAAAATTATTAATTCTTCAAGTAGGTTTTTTATTGTGTTATAAGCGTTTACCCAAATCTTTATTTTGCTTATTTTTTTGAGAGTTTTTTCTGCTTCTTTCGGATGATCCCAAAATTTATTATCATGAGATATTTTTTCTAATGATGAAATATCATTTTCTTTTGTCTCAATAGATAGAAAACGATTTAATTCAGAAAGTCTATTTTGTATTTTTAATATTTGTTCTTTGGAAATCATTTTTCAAAAATAGCTATTTATCTTTGTTTATTAGCTCCCAAATCAAATTGCTTTCAAATCCTTTTTGTTGAAGATATTTTACAATTTTCCCCTTTCTTATAAATTGATTTTTATCTTTTAGGTTGTCTCTTTTCTTTCTATATAATTCTTCTAAAACTTTTGTGTACTCTATATCTTCAATTTGTTTTAATCCTTTTTTAATACAGTTTTCAGATATATTTTTTAATTTCAGTTCGTTTTTTATTTTTATTCTTCCCCACTTTTTTATTCTAAATTTCCCTCTACAAAATGATTCTGAAAACCTTTGTTCGTTAACAAATTTCTCTAAAATTAAATCTACTAATATACTCTCTACTACAAAATCATCTAATCCATATTCCTGTAGCTTTCTTTTTACTTCCCATTGGCATCTGTCTTGTAGGGCACAATAGTGTTGTATTTTCTCGGTAGCTTGTTTTATATTGTATGTTTTGTTGTTTTGCACTTTTCAAAAGTACATATTATTCCTTTATTATTATATTTTTGCCGGAATGAAAAACAAACAAGCAATTACACTTTTATTTATTTCTAATATTATTTCTGGCTTTGCTCAGGGAATTAGTATGATGGCTATTCCATGGTATTTTGTTGATGTTGTGGAAAGACCTGCTGTATTTGCTTTTTTCTACTTACTAGTTACTTTTCTAACTCTTTTTTGGGGCTTGTATGCCGGTACCATTATAGATAGGTATTCTCGTAAAAAAGTATTTATTTATACTAATTTGGTTTGTGGTACTGTTATTGCTTCTGTTTCCTATTATGGATTTTCGGTTGGTACTGTTCCGGATTTCTTAGTCTTATTGGTTTTTGGACTTACTATTTTTAATTATAACATCCATTATCCTAATTTGTATGCTTTTGGTCAGGAGATTACAGAAAAGAAGAATTATGGTAAACTTAATTCTTATATTGAGGTACAAGGTCAGTTTACCTCAATGTTTGCAGGGGCTTTTGCTGCTCTTCTCTTGTCAGGGACTAACTCTACCGATTTTTCGTTAGCTGGTTTTAATATTAGTTTACCTTTTACCATTGAAGCTTGGTCTATTCAGAAAGTATTTATGATGGATGCGATCACTTACTTTATAGGAATTACTTTATTTATTTTTATTAAATATACTCCGATTATAAAGCATGATATTCATAAAGGTAGCCTCTTTTTTAGATTGAAAGCAGGTTTTAAATATCTTATAGAGAATCCAAATATATTTGCTTTCGGTACATTAACCTATATGTTATTTGCTTTTACCTTAGTTGAGGTTCATGTTTTACTTCCATTATATGTGGAGAGATACATGAATGCAGATGCTGATGTTTATGCTTCTGCTGAAGTGTATTATTCTATTGGAGCAGTTTTGTCAGGTTTTTTAGTTTATCGTTTTTTTAGTAGCTTTAGTGAGTATTTAAGTATTATAATATTAATGTCTTTAGTTTGCATTTCTTTTTTCGGAATGAGTTTTTCTAATAATATTTTCTTATTTTTTGCAACTCATTTATTGTTAGGTATTTCAAATGCTGGTGTGAGAATTATTCGTACAACCTTTTTGTTTTCAAATATTCCAAATAATTTAATTGGTAGAGCTGGCAGTGTATTTAGTTCTATTAATGTACTAGTTCGTATGTTATTGATAATTATATTTACTCTTCCATTTTTTCTGAAAGAAGATAATATTAGGTGGGGTTATTTTGTTGGGGCGATTTTAGTAATGACAACCATCTTCTCTCTGACATACTATTATTTAAAGGAAAAGAAGAATCTTAATTAACTACACTGTATTGTAAAAGGTGTAATCTTTCATCAGAAAGAATAGTAATTTTTCTGTTATGTTTTTTTACCCAACTGTGTCTGATTGAAGAGAAAAATAATCCCTTATTAATATGAGAAGCAATAAATGGGTGTGTAGCAATTTTTATTTCTTCTTTTTGAGTTGATGCTAGATTTTTTATTTTATTTTCAATAGTTTCTATCAATAGTAAAGAAGAATCTATTTTCCCGTTTCCAGTACACATTGGGCATTTTTCTTGTGTCTCAATCTTCATTTCTGGTCGTACTCTTTGTCTGGTTATTTGCATTAATCCAAACTTTGTAAGAGGTAATATATGATGTTTTGCTTTGTCTAACTTCATAGCTTCCGTCATGTTGTCATATATTATCTTTCTATTTTTAGCATGATGTAAATCTATAAAATCTACTACAATAATTCCTCCCATATCTCTAAGTCGGAGTTGTCTTGCTACTTCCTCTACTGCAATTTCATTTACAGCAAGTGCATTCGCTTCCTGATTTTTTTTCGAATCTACTTTTTTCCCTGAATTTACATCAATTACATGTAGTGCTTCAGTATGTTCAATTACAAGATAAGTACCGTTTTTCATGCTAGTAGTTTTTCCGAACGAACTTTTTACTTGTTGTGTTATATTCATATGCTGAAATATAGGAGTTTCTCCTTTATATAGTTTTACAATTTTTTCTTGATCAGGGGAAATTCTAGATAAAAATTCTTTTAACTCTTTATGTAGTTCTACATTATTAACATGAATCTGACTAAATTCAGAATTTAGTAAATCCCTTAATATTGCAGAGGATCTGTTTAGTTCAGAATGAATTCTGTCAGATACATTTGCAGTTTTCAGGTTTTTATAAATAGATTGCCATTTTTTATATAGATTTTTTAAATCCATATCTAGTTCGGCAACTTTTTTTCCGTCCGCTACTGTTCTGATTATAACCCCAAATCCTTTTGGTCTTATACTCTGAATTAATTTTTTTAATCTTGATCGTTCTTCTCTGCTTTTTATCTTCTGGGATATAGAAATTCTATCTGAAAAAGGTATTAAAACCATGTATCTACCTGCAAAAGATAATTCGGTTGAAAGTCTTGGTCCTTTGGACGATATCGGTTCTTTCGACACTTGTACCATTAAATGTTCTCCACCCTTAAGTACTTCAGTAATCTTCCCTTCTTTTAGGGTGTCTTTTTCTCTCCTAAAGTTCTTTAAGGAAGCAGTGTTTAGTTTTCCGTCTCTTGTCTTTTCTGTAAATTTTTTGAAAGAATTTACTTGAGCTCCTAAATCTAAATAGTGTAGAAATCCATCTTTATTATGTCCAACACCTGTGAAAGCAGCATTTAACCCAGGAACTATTTTTTTAATTTTTCCAAGGTAAATATCTCCTACACAATAGTTGTTATCGTGTTTTTCTTTATGTAACTCAATTAATCGCCCTTCTTTAAGTAGAGCGATAACAACTTCAGTGGATCGAGAATCAATGACAAGTTCAAATTTCATAGATTGAAATTTCTTTAAATAAACTAATTAAAGTTTATTTCTTAGTCTTGTGTCTGTTTTTTCTTAAACGTTTTTTACGTTTATGAGTTGAAATCTTTTTTGCTTTTTTCTTCTTTGCTCCTGACATAATTATATTTTTTGTACTAGATTTTCTAGTATATTATTTTACATTATTCTTTACTTCCTCTTTAAAAACCTTTGCTGGTTTAAAAGATGGAATGTGATGTGCTGGAATGATGATTGTTGTGTTCTTGGAGATGTTTCTTCCAGTCTTTTCTTTTCTTTCCTTAGCCAAAAATGTGCCAAACCCTCTTAAAAATACAGATTCATCTTTTGTGATGGAATCTTTAATTTCTGACATAAAGGATTCTACAACAACTGTAGCTGTTCTTTTTTCTACTCCTGTTCTTTCAGATATCTTGCTTATTATCTCCGCTTTTGTCATTTCTTACTAAATATTAATTTTTGTTAAATTTTGTTTCTATTTTTGAATTCGCAAATATATTAAATTTACAATAAATAAAGCTTTATAAATATTCTTTTTTTTAATTGTATAAAACTAATTTTCAGTTAATTATGATTTTTTCAGAAACAATAATAAAGTGGTACAATAAAAATAAGAGAGAATTACCTTGGAGAAATACGGTAAATCCCTATAAAATATGGATTTCCGAAATTATTTTACAACAGACAAAAGTAGTTCAGGGTCTTCCGTATTACAATCGTTTTATTTCCGAATTTCCTACTGTCACTGATTTGGCTAATGCAACTGAAGATGAAGTTTTAAATTTATGGCAAGGTTTAGGTTATTACTCCCGTGCGAGAAACTTGCATTACACGGCAAAAAAAATAAGAGATGATCACAACTCTTTTTTTCCTTCTGATTTTAATAGTATAAAAGATTTGAAAGGAGTTGGGGATTATACCGCTTCTGCAATTTCTTCTTTTTGTTTTAAATTACCCCATGCTGTTTTAGATGGTAACGTTAGTAGAGTTTTAAGTAGGTATTTATCTATTGAAACTCCAATTGATTCTACAGAAGGAAAGAAGTTATTTAAAAAGACAGCTCAGGATTTATTAGACAAGAAAAATCCAGACACTCATAATCAAGCTATTATGGAGTTTGGTGCTTTAATGTGTACTCCAAAATCTCCTAATTGTGATGAATGCCCTTTAAATAACTCATGTCAGTCGTACGAAACAGAATTGGTAAGTATTTTACCTATTAAAAGTAAAAAGTTAAATGTAGTAGATAAATATTTCAACTATTTAATTATCACATCTAATGGAAATACCTTTATAGAGAAAAGAGGGGAGGGTATTTGGCAGTCCTTATATCAATTTCCATTAATAGAAGGAGAGGTTAATGTGGAAGATTTGGATAAGAATGATCAGTGGAGAGAGCTGTTTTTGGATCAGAAAAACGATATTACTTATATTTCGAAAGAAATAAGACATAAGTTGTCTCATAGATTAATTCATACTAACTTTATTCATGTTAATATGCGAAACTTTAACAATAAAAACTACCTGAAAATTAGCTGGGAAGAACTAGATAATTATCCTTTTCCAACACTAATTGATAAATATATTAAATCTGTAAAAATCAAATAATAAAATATGTATATTTGTGAAAAATTATAAATTATGGCAGGAGTAAATAAAGTTATTTTAGTAGGGAACCTAGGAAAAGACCCTGAAATTCGTCATTTAGACAATGGTATTGCAGTGGCAAATTTTTCACTTGCTACAACAGAATCGTACACGAATAAACAAGGTGAGAGAGTAAATCAGACGGAATGGCATAATATTGTATTGTGGAGAGGACTTGCAGATGTAGCTGAAAAATATTTGAAAAAAGGAAATTCTATATATGTAGAAGGCAAAATAAACACCAGAAAATGGGAGGATAAAGAAGGAGTTACTAGATATTCTACTGATATTATTGCTGATAAAATGACTATGTTAGGATCAAGATCAAACAACTCAAGCTCTGCAGCAACTGCAGTTTCTCAAGCAGAATCATCACCTACAAAAAGTAGTGGGAATGATGATTTACCATTTTAATATTTAAATTTTGAAAGAAGACCCCCTTCCCTTATTTTTAAATACAATTCTATCTATTGAGATAAATGAAATTTCTAGTGGATTAATTCTAGGAATTATTTTTGTTTGTATTCTTATATTTTTATCTGCTTTAGTTTCCGGATCTGAAGTTTCCTTCTTTTCTTTAACTTCTTCTAATTTAGATGATTTATCGGATATAGACGAGAAGAAAGAGAAACAAATACGACAAATATTAAGAGATCCGAATAAGTTATTGGCTACAATATTAATAGCTAATAATTTTATAAATGTTGCTATTATTGTACTTACCTCTTATCTTACTTCTCAGATTTTTGATTTTGATTCTTCTCCTGTATTAAAGTTTGTAGTTCAGGTGATTTTAATTACTTTTATTTTAGTTCTTTTAGGGGAGATTACTCCAAAGGTTTATGCAAAACAAAATGCCGTAAATTTCAGTAAAAAGATGATATCTCTTATTCACTTTTTTGAGATTATATTTTCTCCTTTATCTTCTATCTTAATTTCCGCTACTTCCTTTATTGATAAAAGGTTAAAACAAAAATCGTCACATATTTCAATGGAGGAAATATCTCAAGCAATTGATTTAGCTTCTGATGGGAAAGAATTAGATAGTGAAAAAAGAATATTAAAATCGATTGTAGAGTTTTCTAATATTGATGTGAAAGAAATAATGAAAGCTAGAACTGATGTGGTGGCGGTAGATCAAAATACTCCCTATAAAGAAGTTTTAAATCTTATAGTTTCTTCTTCTTTTTCCAGGATTCCTGTTTTTGAGGATACTTTTGATGATATAAAAGGAGTACTATATATAAAGGATTTAATTCCTCATCTTTCTGATGAAAGTCTCGATTGGTTCCCTCTTTGTCATGATGCCTTATTTGTGCCAGAAACAAAGAAAATTAATCATTTATTAAAAGAATTTCAAGATAAAAAGATACACCTTGCTATTGTAGTAGATGAATATGGTGGTACTTCCGGAATTGTCACTTTAGAGGATGTGTTAGAAGAAATTGTAGGAGAGATAAATGATGAGTTTGATGATGATGGTCCTCAGTATTCAAAGTTAGATGAAAACACCTATGTGTTTGAAGCGAAAACCTCTTTAAATGATTTCCTGAAAATTACGGATGGAGAAACAGATTATTTTGATGATGTTAAAGGAGATAACGAAACTATTGCAGGTCTTATAATCGAAAAAATAGCGGTAATTCCTAAAATAGCTGAACGAATTGAATTTGCACCATATACATTTGTGGTAGAATCGGCTGACGATAGAAAAATTAAAAGGTTAAAAGTAATTATTGATAGATGAAGAAATACATTGTCATAATAGTTTTAATAGTCTCTGTTTTTTTTGCCTATAATTATTTTACTGATACAGAATATTATATTCCTAAACCAAAGGCAAAACTAAAAATTGATTTGCCCTTATCTTCTACTTCTATATACAAAACAGATATTTTTATTTTCGAATATTCTAATTCTGCAGTTGTAGAAAAGAAGGGTGATATTTACAGTATAAAGTATTCTCTATATAATGCTGAGATAGTTTTTTCAGTTGCTCTTACTTCTGATTTTCATGCAAATCAATTTTTTTTCCAGAATAAGGTTAACCAACACAGAAAATTTGGAGCAATAGTAGATTCTAGTTTTTTAGAATTACCAGAACTTGATAAGTATGTTTGTAATTATGATTTATATGGTTATAATATTGCAACATCATCTATGTTTTATATTACTGATATGTCTAAGTATTTTGTTAGAGGTAGTTTAGACTTTAATACTTCAATAAATAATGAAATAGAAGTTCAAAATACTATTATGAAGTTAGAGGTGTTAAATTTTATAAATTCTTTTAAATGGACTAATATTTCCGAATAAGGATATATTTGCCAAATGAATTCTACTTATAAAAATTATTTAACTTTATTGTTTTTGGCAATAATTTGGGGTAGTTCTTTTATCCTTATGAAAAGAGGGTTGGAGGTATTCGATTACAAACAGGTAGGATCGTTAAGAATATGTATTGCTTTTTTGTCGTTACTTCCTTTTTTACCAAAGGCTTTTAAGTCAGTTCGTAAAAAACATTATCTTCCTATTGCTATTATGGCTATTTTCGGAAACGGAATACCTGCCTTTTTATTTACAAAGGCTCAAACTGAACTTAGTAGTTCGGTAGTAGGAATATTAAATGCTTTAGTTCCTTTATTTACTTTATTATTAGGTATTTATTTTTTCAAATCCAGACCATCAAAAACAAATATTTTTGGGGTGCTGATTGCTCTTTTGGGTGCTGTACTTCTTACTTTTAATACTATGGAAGGAGGTGTAGAGATAAATAATTACATATATTTAGTTATTCTGGCCACTGTATTTTATGCCATCAGTATTAATATTATAAAAAAATATTTATACGATTTAAATGCTTCTTCTATTACATCATTAGCGTTCCTTATTATAGGTCCTGTGGCTGCTGTTTATTTGTTTTCTACTGATTTTATAAATATAACAGATACTAATGAAAAAGGATATATGGCCTTAGGGTATATTGCTTTATTGTCTGTAGTAGGTACTTCTGTAGCAGTTATTATTTTTAATAATCTGATTAATAATTCCTCTGCTATATTTGCCTCTTCTGTTACTTATCTTATCCCTATTGTCGCTATTTTGTGGGGTGTTTTTGATGGAGAACAAATTACAGAATTACATCTTATAGCGGTATCCGTTATTTTATCGGGGGTTTATTTGGTAAATAAGAAGAAATCTGCATTATCTTTGTAAAATGAAGAGAAAATTAATAACTATATTACTTACATTGCTGACGTTAAATGTGTATTCACAGACAGATTTAGAGTTAGCTGTATTCCAAAAAATTAATGAGTACAGAGTAGAAAATGGTCTTCATAATTTAAAATGGGACGACGCAACTTACAAATCTACTCAGATACATACGGAGTATATGGTTAAGGACGGTAAGTTAAGTCACACTGAAGATAGTGAAACTCCAAAGTTCACAAATAGATTGATGTTATTTCAAGATAACAGTTTTATTGTTGGTAATGAAAATGTTTCCCGTGTATCAATAAATGGTATTGAAGACTCTATAGATAAAATTGCAGATAAAATACTATACTCATGGAAGAGGTCTAGTAGTCACAATAGTGTGATGTTAAGTGGTGGTTTAATAATTGGAGCAATAAGTTGCGGTGATGGTATCATAATAGAGGATAATTATACCTTTAAAATGAAATACTCAACTTTCGTAATTTGGAATAATCAACTTTAGTGATTTGGATTAAACCTCTTTAATTGTAACACAACGGATAAATGCTTACATAGATAACTCTTTTCTCCAAGTTTCGCTTTCTAAATATAGAAAAGAGTTTCTTTCGTGTTTTCTATTACTCTTCTAATTAATACATCAATTATTTTCTTATGGTTAACTCATTTCTTGTCGATCTTTTAGATTTAATAGTTGATTCTGTTGCTACGATATCTTATATTTCTATTTTTTGCACACTGTTTTGAGATGTTGTGGTAACAGAGTGGTATGCTATGATAACATTCTAGAACTTGTAAGATAGTAGTAGTAAATTCTCCATTTGTTAGTTTAGTCGTTTGAATTAACTGATTTAAATTCAGTGTCGGCTTTCCTATCCTCTATTAATAATGATATTCATTCAAAAATAATTACTCTTTTATCTTCTGTTTTTGCAGATTTTGTTAGTTTTGCAGTCCGAATTTAAAAATAATTAATAATGTACGCAATAGTTGAGATAGCAGGGCAACAATTCAAAGTTGAAAAAGATCAGCAGATATTTGTACACAGGTTAGAAGCAGAAGAAGGTTCGAAAGTAGATTTCGAAAATGTTCTTTTGATTGATAACGGTGGAAAGATAAATGTTGGCGCCCCAGCTGTAAAAGGAGCCAAAGTGACGGCCAAAGTACTAGAACACCTAAAAGGTGATAAAGTAATTGTATTCAAGAAGAAAAGAAGAAAAGGATACAAAGTAAAAAATGGTCACAGACAATATTTAACAAAACTTGAAATTTTAAACATTGATGAAAAAGCAGCCGCTAAAAAAGCTCCTGCAAAAAAATCAGAACCTAAAAAAGAAAGTAAAACAGTAGCTAAAAAACCAGCTGCTAAAAAAACAACAACCAAAAAGACTGCTGCTAAGGCAGAGTAATCTTTTATAAAACTATAATACAATGGCACATAAAAAAGGAGCTGGTAGTTCGAAAAACGGAAGAGAATCGCAAAGTAAACGATTAGGTGTGAAAATTTTTGGTGGTCAGCATATTATTGCTGGTAACATTATTGTTCGTCAAAGAGGTACAGTACACCATGCAGGTGATAATGTAGGTATGGGAAAAGATCATACTTTATTTGCATTAGAACATGGTGTTGTGAAGTTTACTAAAAAAAGAAACAACAGATCATATGTATCTGTTATTACTGAGTAATTAAATTCTCAGAATATACTTATAAAACTCTTGAGAAATCAAGAGTTTTTTTGTTTACATTTGTACCGAAAAATAAAAAACCCTTATGTTGCAACTTAATTTTTTAAGAGAGAAT
The DNA here is from genome assembly GCA_905478555.1 of uncultured Flavobacteriales bacterium. Taxonomy (GTDB): domain Bacteria; phylum Bacteroidota; class Bacteroidia; order Flavobacteriales; family BACL11. The sequence goes on along the minus strand of CAJQIZ010000009.1, from coordinate 79,271 downwards.
AAACAAAATATTATTGAAAGCTTAAAAGTGAAAAACTTTGATGCTTCTATAATTATTGATCAGCTTATTACTTTAGATGATAACAGAAAATCTACTCAACAGCAATCTGATGAGTTGCTTGCAAGAGCAAATTCTATTGCAAAAGAAATAGGAATGCTTTTTAAATCTGAAAAAGGTGCCGAAGCAAATATTTTAAAAGAACAGTCTTCTCAAATTAAAGAAGAAACAAAATCCTTACAAACTACACTTTCCGATATTGAAAGTGATATCTGGAAATTACTAGTTCAAATCCCGAATGTTCCGCATCCTTCTGTTCCTAACGGAAAGTCAGATGCAGATAATGTTACTATAAAAGTAGTAGGGGAGATTCCTCAACTTTCAAAAAATAAAAAACCTCATTGGGATCTGTGTTCTCAGTATCAACTAATTGATTTTGAACTAGGAAATAAAATAACTGGGGCGGGATTTCCTGTTTATACCAATAAAGGAGCTAAATTACAAAGGGCACTTATTGCTTACTTTTTAGATAAAAATACAGATGCTGGTTATGTTGAATATCAACCTCCATATTTAGTAAATGAAGCTTCCGCTTTTGGTACAGGTCAACTTCCAGATAAAGAAGGACAAATGTATCAAGTAACCCAAGATAATTTATATTTAATACCTACTGCTGAAGTTCCAGTTACTAATTTTTTCCGGGATGTAATTGTTAAGGAAGGTGAGTTCCCTATAAAATGCACTGCTTATACTCCTTGTTTCAGAAGGGAAGCAGGTTCTTATGGAAAAGATGTTAGAGGGTTGAATAGATTGCATCAATTTGATAAAGTAGAAATTGTACAAGTTCAACATCCGAAAGATTCATACGACACTTTAGATGTAATGGTAAGTCATGTAGCTTCCATTTTAGATGAATTAGAATTACCATACAGAATATTAAGACTTTGTGGTGGTGATTTAAGTTTTACCTCTGCACTTACTTTTGATTTTGAAGTTTATTCTGCAGGACAAGATAGATGGTTAGAAGTCAGTTCTATCTCTAACTTTGAAAGTTATCAATCTAATAGATTGAAATTAAGGTATAAGGATAAAAATGGTAAAAATCAGTTATGTCATACCTTAAATGGTTCTGCACTTGCCCTTCCTAGAATTTTTGCTTCTCTTATAGAGAACAATCAAACAGAAAAGGGAATTAAAATTCCAAAAGTGCTTCAGCCTTATTGTCGATTCGATATTATTGACTAGATGAGAATAACTATTGTATTACTATTTTTTGTTTCGTTTTCTTTTTCGCAAACTAATGATTCTCAAATAGCATATCAATTTTATCAGTCAGGTGAATATGAAAAAGCAATTGATATTTATAAAGATATAAGTAAAGGAAATAATTCTAATTCCTATTACTACCCTCATTTTCAATCTCTTTTAGGACTAGAAAACTATAAGGATGCTAAGAAATTAGTACTCCGAATGAGTAAAATAAATACACATTCACTAATTTATTTAGTAGATTTGTACTTTGTAGATTCAAAATTAGAAGATAAAAAATCAATTTCTAAAACATTAAAAAAGATTGAGGATGAAATAAAAAAGAAGCAATCTCAATTAGTAAGTGTTTGTAATTCTTTTATTAAGTATTCCTTTTACCAAGAAGCTCTAAATCTGTATTTAATTGCAGAAAAGGATATACCTTCAAATAATAGAGATTATAATATCCAGAAAGCTCAACTCTATCAGTATATGGATAAAGATGAGTGGATGGTAGAGGAGTATCTTTCCTTACTAGAGAAAAATCCTACACAAAAAATTAATGTAATTAATTATCTGCAACGCTACCTAGAAAATAATGGAATAGAGAATGAAGAGAATTATATTCTTGTAAAAAACGGATTACTAAAGTACAGTCAGAAAGAAAAAGATACCTATATTTTTTCAGAGATATTAATCTGGTTATTTATGCAAAATAATGATTTTAATTTAGCATACCTGCAAGCTAAATCATTAGATAAAAGATTAAGAGAAGATGGTGAACGATTATATGATTTGGCAGAAACTTTTTTGGATAATAGTTATTTTGATTTAGCAATAAAGTGTTATCAATATATCATAGACAAAGGGCATGATAACTATTATTATATTGATGCTCATGTTAATATGTTATACGCTTTAGGCAAAAAAGAGGGGGCTAATCTTATAAAAATTGATGAGTTATATCAGAAAATAGTAGAGGAGGTAGGGGTAGACTATACTACCGTTTTACTTATTTATAATTATGCACACTTTAAAGCCTTTTCTTTAAATGATTTACCGTCAGCACAAATTATGTTAGAAGAGGCTATGAAGATGTTTAATATCAGTAAAACTGATTTGGCAGAATGTAAGTTAGTATATGCTGATATTATGTTACTTTCTTCTAAAATATGGACTGCTTTGCTGTATTACTCGCAAGTTGAAAAAGATCATAAAGAAAGTCCATTAGGGCATGAGGCGAAACTAAGAAGGTCAAAAGTATCATACTACCAAGGAGACTTTGAGTGGGCACAATCTCAATTGGATATATTAAAATCTTCTACATCAAAGCTAATTTCTAATGATGCTTTACATCTATCGTTATTAATAACTGATAATCTAAATTTAGATACTTCTGCAGTACCAATGGAAATGTATGCTCGAGCAGATTTACTTTATTTTCAGAATAGGTTTGAGGAGTCTATTGTAGTTTTAGATTCTATTATTGATATTTATTCAGGACATACTTTAATGGATGAAATATATTTTAGAAAATATGAGATATACTATAAAATGAATAATTTAGACAAATCTATTGAGATGCTTGAAACTATTGTTTCTGACTATGATTTTGATATTTTAGAAGATGATGCATTGTTTTATTTGGCAAAAATATATGAGAACGATAAAAAAGATGAAGAAAAGGCTTTTTATTACTATGAAACATTGTTAATGCAATGCTCTGGAAGTATTTACACATCTGAATCGCGAAAAAAATATAGAGAAATTAGAGGAAATTAATTATGATAATATATAATGTGACATGTAATGTTGAGAGTCAGATTGCGGAAGAATGGTTGAATTGGATGAAAGAAGTACATATTCCAAAAGTAATGAAGTGTGGTATTTTTACTTCATGTCAGATGAATAAAGTATTAGTTTCTCATGAAGAAGGATCGACCTTTGCGATTCAATATTCTTGCCCAACTATGAAAGATTTGCACAATTATCAAGTAAATTACTCACCATCATTACAAAAAAAACATTCGGATAAATACGGAAAAAAAGTAGTTGCATTTCGTACATTGTTAGAAAAGTTAGAAGAATTTAGTGTGTAAAAAAGAGGGAAGTTGGTAAACAAGTAATAATCCAACTCCCCTTAAAACCCACTTATTAAAAAACGAAAAACAAGTGTTCCTTTCGATTCCTAATACATAAATGTATTGTTTAATATCTAGACAGATAACAAAACCTATCATGATTAAATGTACATGTAAAGATGTTCTTTCTCCATCTCCAATATTAACCGTTTCTTTCTTCTTTAGTAGCGTACATTACTGCTGAAAACCCTAACATTATTATTACCTTTATTATCATATTACAAATATAAACTCCCTTTTTGGCATTAGAAATGATTAGAGTAAAACTTAAGGAAATAGGAAAAGTTAATGTCTATAAGAAGGGATTGTTCTCTCTTTCTTTTCCAATTGTAGAGAAGGGGCCGTGTCCGCAATATACTTTTATATCATCATTTAATATTAAGAGTTTACTTTTTATACTATTTATTAAGGTATCAAAATTTCCTCCTGGTAAATCAGTTCTTCCAATACTCCCGTTAAATAATACATCTCCAGATACAATAAAATTATCTTGTTTGCTAAGTAAACATATGTGTCCCGGTGCATGTCCTGGTGTGAAAATAACTTCTAATTTACTATTTCCAAATTCTAAAATATCTCCTTCCTTCAAAAAGTGTTTTGGGTAAGGACTTCCTTCATATAATTCAAATCCATAGTTTTTAGCAATCCTCCCTGCTCCTTCTAGTAATGGTAGGTCTAGTTGATGCATGTAAAGTTCTAATTCCCATTTTTTACTCACAAATTTATTACCTAAAATATGATCAATATGACAATGTGTATTTATTAACTTTACCGGATTCAAGTTATTTCCTTCAATAAAATTTACAAGCTCTTCTTGTTCTTCTTTTTCGTAACATCCTGGGTCAATTATAATACAGTCATTAGTATTGTCCCATAAAATGTAGGTATTTTCCTGAAAGGCATTAAAAGTTATTTGACTTATTTCCATTTGTTATTTTTTTCAAAGGTAAAGAAATGTATCTTTGTCATCAAATTTTAATTATGGATTTATCTACAATTGTAATATTAGTAATTATTGGTCTTCTATCTGGTCTTCTTTCTGGAGTAATTGGAATTGGAGGTGGATTAATTATGATTCCTTTAATGATGATGATTTTAGGAATGGATCAGCTTACTGCACAAGGAACTTCTTTGGCGGTGATGCTTCCTCCAATTGGAATTTTGGCAACTTATAATTATTATAATAGTGGTAATTTAAAGATAGATTATGCAATTATTATAGCTTCTACCTTTGTAGTTGGGGGTTATTTTGGGTCTAAATTAGCTTTAAGTCTTCCAATTAATTCGCTCCGATTAATCTTTGGTGTACTTATGTTATTAGTTTCTTTGAAAATGATTTTTTCGAAATAAATAGATGTATCTCTATGATATTAATTTCTTGCCAATTGTAATAAATTCTTCAGAGAATACATCTAACCTTTCTATTACATTCTTGTTTTTCAGTTGGTCTTCTGTAAAGTCTTGTCCAGTTGCGTATACAATTCTAGGTAGTTGAATCATTCTCCATTCGTTCATACAAATTTGTGTTAAATGCATTGTAGATAGATAACTTTTCTCTCCACCTGCCGCACAAATAATTCCAAATAATTTTTCAGTTGCTTCAGAAAAACAATTGTCTAAAAGTATTTTTAAGCTATCATTTATGCTATAGCAGTGTACTCCCATTCCAATAATAATATTATCGCAATTTGCTATCTTTTCAGATAGTAAATTCATACTTTCTGACTTTTCAGTATGACAGAGGTTTAGTTCCATAGATCTAGCGTCTATTAATTCCACTTCAATTTTATTCTGTTTTAGTCTGCTGTAAACTTCTTTACATAAAATAAACGATCTACTTTTTTTAGAAATAGATGAAGAAATAATAAGTGTTTTCATCTAATTTCCTACTTTAGAAATAAATTGAATACGAGCAATCCTAACTTCTTCATCAGAAAACTCATCTTCATCAAATTCTTTTCTTACTTCTTCCAGAGAAAAATTATTTGATTCTTTAAAGAATTCAAATAAATCTTCCTGTTCGTAATCGTCCATCATATCGTCTAACATATATTGTAGATCTAGCTTTGTTCCAGACTCTACGATTGTTTCTATTTCTTTGATTAACTCTTCAGAAGAGAGTCCCTTCATTCTTGCAATATCTTCAATAGATAGTTTTTTATCTAAATTTTGGATGATATAAACTTTGTTTGTTGATTTTTTTACAATAGTTTTTATTACCATATCAGATGGTCTTTCAATATTATTTTCTTTTACATATTTATCAATAAGTAAAATAAATTGATCTCCATATTTTTTTGCTTTCCCTACACCAACTCCTTGTATTTGCGCCATCTCTTCTGTAGTGATCGGGTAATTGTTAGACATGTCTAATAAGGAAGATTCTTGAAAAATAATTGCAGGGGGCAAGGTTTGTTCGTTTGCAATTTTCTTTCTGAGTTTTTTCAACATACTAAATAACATTTCATCCATAGATCCTCCTTTCTGAGAATCGGAAATCCCAGATGTTTTAGAGTAGTCATGGTCTTCAGTAAGTGTGATGTTTTTTGGGTTTTTTATAAATTCTCTTCCTTTATCGGTAAGTTTTATAGTTCCGTAAGTTTCAATTTCTTTTGTTATTATTTGTTGTACATAGGTTTGTCTTATTACCGCATGCCAAAATTCAATTCCTTTATCTTTTCCTGAGCCAAACACTTCTTTTATACTGCTCATGTGTTGATTTATTAAGCTGTTTGCTTCTCCAATAAGTATTTTGGCTACTTCTTTAGCTTTAAAGGTTTCATTACTTACTTCAATTGCTTTTAATAATTTCTGTACAAATTCTTTTCCTTCAAAAGTATCTTTTGGATTTTTACAATTATCACACATTCCTCCACAATCTTCAGAATCAAACTCTTCTCCAAAATAATGTAATAAATATTTCCTTCGACACATTGCCGTTTCTGCAAAGGAAACAGTCTCCATTATTAGTTGTCGGCCTATCTCTTGCTCGCTTACAGGCTTTCCACTTAGAAATTTCTCTAGTTTTTCAATATCTTTATAACTATAAAAAGTTACTAAAATACCTTCTCCATCATCTCTTCCTGCTCTTCCCGTTTCTTGATAAAAACCTTCTAAACTTTTTGGTATATCATGATGTATTACAAATCTAATATCTGGCTTATCTATTCCCATACCAAAGGCAATAGTTGCTACAATAATATCACAATCGTCCATAATAAATGCATCCTGATTTTTGACTCTTGTTTTTTGATCTAGTCCTGCGTGATATGGCAAAGCGTTAATACCGTTTACTTGTAATGTTTCAGCAATTTCTTCCACCTTTTTTCTACTTAGACAATAAACAATTCCAGATTTACCACTATGTTGCCTGATAAATTTAATCATTTCTTTTTCTACATCATGTTTTGATCTTATATCGTAGAAAAGGTTTTTCCTATTAAAAGAATCTAAATATAAAGGACCTTCTAAAGTGTTTAAGTTCTTCATTATATCGTGCCGAACTTTTGGTGTTGCAGTTGCTGTTAGTGCAATAATTGGCTTTCTTCCAATATTTTCAATTATTTCTCTAATTCTCCTGTATTCTGGTCTGAAATCATGTCCCCATTCAGATATACAGTGAGCTTCATCAATTGCAAAAAAGGATATTTTTACAGAACGAAAAAATTCAATATACTCTTCTTTAGTTAAAGATTCCGGTGCTACATAAAGCATTTTTGTTTTTCCAGATAAAATATCTTCCTTAACAATATTTATTTGTGTTTTTGAAAGTGAAGAATTTAATACATGTGCTATGCTTTCTTTTTCACTAAAAGTTCTAATAGCATCAACCTGATTTTTCATAAGTGCTATTAATGGAGAGATTACAATAGCTAATCCGTCTGACATTAATGCTGGTAATTGATAACACATTGATTTTCCACCACCCGTTGGCATAATCACCATGGAGTCATTCCCCTCTAGTAAATTGAGGATTATTTGTTCTTGTTGTCCTTTGAAGCTGTTAAATCCAAAGGTTTCTTTAAGATTTTTGTGTAATGTTTCTGAAGAAATACTCATCTTTATATATTAATAAAACTAAATCGTTTACTTTTGTATCGATTTTAAAAACGAATATACGTATAAATTTAATGCCAACTAAAAAAAATATTTTAAATATTGCAAAATCTGTTATCGACGCAGAAACTACATCTATCTCACAACTAAAGAGTAGGTTGACTTCTTGTTTTTCAGATGCAGTAGAATTAATTTTAAGTTCTGAAGGTAGGTTGATTGTTGCTGGGGTAGGTAAAAGCGCTAACATTGCTACTAAAATAGTTGCCACTTTTAATTCAACAGGACAGCCTTCTGTTTTTATGCATGCAGCAGATGCTTTACATGGAGATTTAGGTAATATTCAAAAAAATGATGTGCTTATCTGTATTTCAAAAAGTGGTAACACAGAAGAGATAAAGTCATTAATCCCTTTGGTAAAGGGTCTTGGAAATAAGATAATTTCTATTTGTGGTAATGTAAATTCATATTTAGCAAAAGAATCTGATTATTTTCTAGATAGTACAGTAGAAATGGAAGCTTGTCCTAATAATTTAGCTCCTACTTCTTCTACAACTGCTCAGTTAGTTTTAGGGGATGCGTTAGCGGTATGTTTGTTAGAATTGAGAAATTTCTCAGGTTCTGATTTTGCTCGTTTTCATCCTGGAGGAACTTTAGGCAAACAACTTTATTTAAAAGTATCGGATGTGGTTTCAGATAATTCTAGAGCTATTGTGAAAACATCTGATAGTGTAAATAAGGTAATTGTTGAGATCTCTCAAAAAAGAGTTGGAGCTACTGTTGTGGTAAAGTCTTCTGTAATAAAAGGTGTCATTACGGATGGTGATTTAAGAAGAATGTTGGAAGATAATTCAGATCTTTCATTAATTACCGCCTCTGATATTATGAATGAGAATCCTAAAATAGTAAAAGATGATATTTTGGCTAAAGATGCGTTACAATTAATGGAACAAAATAATATTAGCCAGTTGATAGTTATGAATAAGTCAGAATATGTAGGTATTTTACATATTCATGATTTAATAAAACAAGGAATATAATGAGTAAAGAAGAAAAAGAACTATCTTTTTTGCAGCATCTGGAGGTGTTGCGTTGGCACTTAGTAAGGGCGGTTTCTTCTATTGTTGTATTTGCTGTTCTTGCATTTATTTATAAAGATTTTGTATTTGATCAGGTGCTTTTAGCTTCAAAAAATCCTGACTTTCCTACTTATAGGTTCTTTTGTAGTCTTTCTGATTTTTTAGGAATGGGTGACTTGCTTTGTTTTGGCGATCAGAAGTGGGATTTACATTCCTTTACAATGTCAGGTCAGTTTTCTACTCATATTATCACCTCTTTGTTTGCAGGGTTTTTTATTGCTTTTCCTTATGTTTTTTGGGAGATTTGGAGATTTATTAAACCAGCTTTGTACTCAAAAGAAACTTCTATAACAAGAGGTGTTGTTTTTTTTACCTCTATTTTATTTTCAGTGGGAGTGTTATTTGGTTATTATCTAGTAGCTCCACTTTCTGTAAATTTTCTAGGTTCATATCAGGTAAGTAGTCAAGTGTCAAATACTATAGGTTTAAGTTCTTTTGTTTCTACTATTACTACTATTAGTTTTGCAAATGGGTTGATTTTTGAGCTTCCAATGTTAGTATATTTTCTTACTAAAATAGGATTACTTACTCCAGAATTCATGAAGAAGTACAGAAAACATGCTATTGTTCTTACTTTAATTTTGTCTGCTATTATTACCCCACCTGATATTACAAGTCAAATTTTAGTTTCTTTACCTTTAATTATCTTATACGAAATAAGTATTAGAATATCCGCTCGTGTTCTTAAAAATCAAAATAAATAATGAAATTAAGATCAGATAATATTGTTAAAATATACGGAGAAAAGAGAGTAGTGAAAGGTGTTTCAGTAGAAGTAAATAAAGGGGAAATTGTTGGTCTTTTAGGTCCGAATGGAGCTGGGAAAACTACTTCTTTTTATATGATTGTAGGGCTTATAAAACCAAATGAAGGTAAGGTGTTTTTAGATGGAGAAGATATTTCATCACTTCCAATGTATAAAAGAGCTCAGATGGGAATAGGTTATTTGTCACAAGAATCTTCTATATTTCGAAAAATGACTGTAGAAGATAATCTTCTTGCCGTTTTAGAGATGACAAAATTAACTAAAGAAGAACAAAAACAAAAATGTGAAGATTTGTTAAATGAATTTGGACTTCAAAAAATAAGAAAGAATATGGGGGGATTACTTTCTGGTGGAGAGAGAAGAAGGACAGAGATAGCGAGATGTTTAGCTACTAACCCTAGTTTTGTTTTATTAGACGAACCTTTCGCTGGGGTGGATCCTATTGCTGTAGAAGATATTCAGAAAATTGTTTCTGATTTGAAAAAGAGAAATATTGGTATTTTAATTACCGACCATAATGTGCACGAAACACTTTCAATTACAGATAGGGCATACCTTCTCTATGAAGGGAAAATCCTAAAATCAGGAACATCAGAAGAATTAGTTTCTGATGAAATGGTAAGAAAGTTATATCTCGGAAAAAATTTCGAGTTGAGGTGATTTATGCTTCTTCTAAAGTGAATTCAAATCCTTCCATAATCTGATTAGCAAGTAATTTAGTACAGGCCTCAGTTACTTTTGTGTTTGCTACCTCTTTGTTGTCTGCATCTACCTCTAAGGTAATATGTTTTCCAATTCTTACATTAGTGATTTCAGTAAGTCCAACATTACCCATGCTTGCACTTACTGCTTTTCCTTGTGGGTCTAACAAAGCTTTTAATGGCATGATGTCTATTTCGGCTCTAAATTTCATTTTATTAGATTATTTATGATTGATAAAAAGATATACAAAATTACAATAAAAGGAATTGCCGCAAACTTAAAAATGAATAATAATATCACGGAACTTATTAAGAATGCTATTCGGATAATATTTAGTTGATTTTTTAAGGTTTCACCCTTACTAATCTTAAGTGAAAATAGTGGTAATTCAGCAACTAAAAGTATGGATAAAATTACTGTAGAAACGATTAACAATTCTAAGCTAAAATTTGTATAGTAATTTGCTCCAATAATTGGTAAGGATGCAATAAAAATAGCGGCAGCTGGAGTTGGTAATCCTATAAAAGAGCTGATTTGTCTTGTGTCAATATTAAATTTTGCTAACCTAATAGCAGAAAAAATAGGTATTAAAAAAGCTATTAATGATATTGTTAACTCATGTGATATTCCTGCTATATCATAAGGAGCTATACCATCAGATGGATTAACCAGTGGGTTTTCATTAGTCATTGCTATTAATTGATACATCAAAATTCCTGGAGCTACCCCGAAAGTTACCATATCTGCCATACTGTCTAGTTGTTTTCCTATCTCTGAGTTTACTTTTAATAATCGGGCAGCAAATCCATCAAAAAAGTCGAGTATAGCACCATAAAAAATAAGGGACCCAGCAAGTGCTAAATTTCCTTCAAATGCAAAAAGAATAGATAGTAATCCGCAAGTCAAATTTCCTAAAGTAATTAGGTTTGGTATATTCTTTTTAATTCTTTCCATTATTTGCAATATTATGTTGAATTTTGTGTTTATTTGATGGACAAATATACAACAATGCATTACAACCTTAAATATCTGTTTTTCTTTTTTGTTTTACTTTCTTTTACGGGAGTTTCTCAAATAAAATACAGTAACGAATTTCTTCAGATTGGTGCTGGGGCTCGTTCTTTAAGTTTGTCCAAATCGGTGGTTGCTTCCTCTACAAACTCTTCTTCTATTTATTGGAATCCTTCTTCTTTGGTGGATTTAACTCAAACAGAAATAGAGTTAATGCATGCTTCTTATTTCGCCGGAATAGCAAATTTCGATCAGTTTTCGTATGCTAAAAAGGTAAATGAAACAGATGCTGTTGGTTTTATGATGTTAAGATTTGGAGTAGATGACATTATGAATACTGCAAACTTAATTGACAATGAAGGAAATGTAGATTATAATAGAATTGAACTTTTTTCGGCTGCAGATTATGCTTTTTTCTTTGCATATGCAAAAAAAGATGTTTGGAATGGAGTAGATGCAGGAGGGAATGTGAAAATTATTTATCGACAGATAGGACATTTTGCAAAATCGTGGGGATTTGGGTTTGACCTTTCTGCACAGAAACAGATTGGAAAATGGAAAGTAGCCGTAATCAGTAGAGATGTTACATCTACCTTTAATTCTTGGATTTTTAATATGGAAAAATTTGAAGAAGTGTATTTGCAGACTGGAAATGAACTCCCAGATAATTCTTCAGAAATTACATTACCATCTTTCCAGACTGGAATTGCAAGAATTTTTACGATAAATAAAAACTTCTCTGCTCATTCAGAATTAGATTTAGATATTCATTTTGATGGAGAAAGAAGTACATTGTACAGTGCAAATACTACAAGTATTAATCCTCATTTTGGTACGGAAATAAGATATAGAGATATAATTGATTTCCGTTTTGGAGTTGGAGATTTTAGTAGAGAAACAAATTTTATCAATAAAAAATATGTTTCGGTGCAACCAAATGTTGGTATTGGTTTTCATTTTGATAATATCAGAATTGATTACGCTTTAACTAACTTAGGAGATCAATCTTCAGGATTGTATTCTAATCTTTTTTCTTTAAGATATAGTTTAAAATAGGATGAGAAAATTATCTCTTTCTGTATTAAGTGGGTTGATATTGGCTTTTTCATGGCCAGAAACGGGAGTATTTCTACTAATATTTTTTGCTTTTATTCCCCTGTTAATTTTGGACAAGGAGATTTCAGAAAGTGGAGAAAAAACTTCTTGGAAAGTTTTCGGATATTCCTTTATTTCGTTTTTCATTTTTAATATTATTACTACTTATTGGGTGTGGCACGCTACTGTTGCGGGGGCCTTTGCTGCTTTTGTGATAAATGCTTTACTTATGAGTTTCGCTTTTGTGTTGTTTCATAAAGTGAAAAATGTAATCGGTAATAAGAGGGGGTATTTTTCTTTAATCTTCCTTTGGATAAGTATGGAATATGTGCATTTACATTGGGATTTGGCTTGGCCTTGGCTTACTTTAGGAAATGTATTTGCTGTTGTTCCACAAATAGTTCAGTGGTACGAATATACAGGCGTGTTGGGAGGTTCTTTATGGATATTAGGATTGAATATTCTACTGTTTAAATGTTGGATTTCTGTAAAGAAAAAAAAGAAGAAATGGATTCTTCCAACTATTTTGATTGTTATTCCTATATTATTTTCTTTTTATATTGGTCTACTAAAGATAAGAACTCTTCCAGATATAACAGAAGAAATAGTAATTGTACAGCCAAATGTGGATCCTTATAAAGATAAGTTTAATAGAGATGCACAAACACAGTTAGATGATTTTATAAATCTGGCAAAAGAGAAGTTAACGCAAAACACTACTTTGTTAGTTGGACCAGAAACTGCTTTGCAAGAATTCATTTGGGAAAGTAAAATAAGTAAAACTCAGAGTATTTTAAAACTTCAAAATTTACAAAATGAATTCCCGAAATTAAATATTCTTATTGGGTCCTCTACCTTTAAGTATTTAGGGGAAAATAAAGATGAAAATTCTAGAAGGTTAAACAAAACAAATGAATGGTACAATGCTTATAATTCTGCTATTTTTTTAGGAGTTGATTCTACTATTTCAATTTACCATAAAACAAAATTAGTCCCGGGTGTTGAACAAATTCCGTACTCTTTCCTTTTAAATGTAATTGCAGATTTTACAGTTGATTTAGGAGGTACTTCTGGTAGTTTATCAAAGGATAATACCATTGAAAACTTCAAGTATAATGAGGTAAATATTCTTCCTCTTATTTGCTACGAAAGTATTTTTGGAGATATGATAACAGGTAAAAATTCAAATCTTATCATCATCATTACCAATGATGGTTGGTGGAAGAATACTTCAGGATATAAGCAACATTTTCAATATGCCAGATTACGGGCAATTGAACAAAGAAGATCTGTAGTTCGATCGGCCAATACTGGGATTTCTGGAGTTATTTCTTCTTTTGGAGAGGTACTAAGTCAAACAAATTGGGAAGAAGAGATTGCAATAAATGTAACAGTTTCTTTAAATGAGACCATCACTTTTTACAATCAGTTTGGAGATTATATTGGGAGGATTTTTTCTTTTATTACAGTATTACTTTTGTTTTCTACTTTTGTAAAAAATAGAACAAAAAAAACACCAACCTCTTAAGAGATTAGTGTTTTGTAATTAAGTCTTATTTATCCCTGAATTATTACCGTGTCAGTATTCATTGTATCCAAAATCTGATTTATTAGTTGTTCTTCCTGTGTTACAGAGTCTATTTTTGTTGTGTCTACATCTAATTCTATACTGTCATCTGTCTCACTACATTCAATTACTGTTTCTGTAACTTCACTACCAGATTCATTAGGAACACATTCTTCTTTACAGCTAGTTACGTAAAATTGCCATCCGAAAAATAAGATAACTAGAATAACGGTTACAGCATTTAATACATTTTTCATAATAATAGTTTGTTGGTTAGTCTGCAAATGTAGGTAATTTATTTTATTTCAATAAATTAGAGATTTTACAAACAGGAATTGGAATCATCTTATGTTGATTTTTCTTATTCATAATCGTGTAAATGTCTAACACCTCTCTTTCTCTGTTTGTTAATGAATTTACATCTCCATTAAAACACATAGCCCATTCTAATTCAGGGTAGGAAGCCCCAATTTGTTCTTCATCTGTTTTTTCATCTCCCCAAAGTCCATCTGTTGGAGGCGCTATAAGTATCTCCTGATTTACTTCAAGGTATTTACATAATGTGTAAACCTCTGTTTTCATTAAATCTGCAATAGGACTGATATCTACACCACCATCTCCATATTTTGTAAAAAAACCAATTCCGAAATCTTCTACTTTATTTCCTGTTCCCACTACTAAATAGTTGTTTAATTGTGCGTAATAATAAAGTGAGGTCATTCTGAATCGTGCTCTTACATTTACTAGAGAAAGTTGATTTTCCTCTATATGAGAATCTGGAAGCTCCTTTGTAAACGAATGGAATACATTTGTTAAATTAATCCCAACACTTTCTACATTTTGGAACCTGTCTTTTAACCAATTTATATGTTGTTTTCCCCTTTCTTCCTGTGCATTATTCTGATGAATTGGCATTTCAATACATAGAGTAGGTAGTCCTGTTTTTGCTGTTAATATAGAGGTAAGTGCAGAGTCAATTCCTCCTGAAATTCCAATTACAAAGCCATCAGTTCCTGATTTTTTCTGATAATTGGAAAGCCAATTTACAATCTGTTTTATTACTTCTTTTTCTTTCATTTTATAATTTACAAATTTATACATTTGCATTAATGAAATTCATAAAATTACTATTATTATTTTTCACTTTATCCTCTTGTCTTAATACAGGGGTAAAGGAAATAGATATTCCTGTTTTCAGATTTGATAAACAATTTCATTCTATAACTGAACTAAATTATAATGAGATATTAGGTGAATTAGAATCTGAATTCCCTCAATTAGTAGATTATTTTATTTCTGATGTAATGTATATTCCTCTCTCAAATGATTCTATTAAGAGATCTAATATTACTTTATTTAATGACAATTCAGATGTTATAGATTTTAATAAAGAAATAAGCAAATCTTATCCAGATGTAAAAGAAATTTCTGATAAACTAAATCCTGCTTTCGGAAGATTTTTGTTTCATTTTCCAGATGCTGTTATTCCAGAAAAAACAGTTTTTCTCAACTCCTATAACACTACTGCAATTAATTCTTTTGACAATAATTTAGTTGTAGGATTAGAGTTCTATTTGTTGGATAAAAACTCTTTTATAAATGATGTCTACGAGTATCAAAAAGTAAGGTACGATAGAAAGTACATGATTGCTGATGCTTTAGAATTTTGGTTGTCTAGTTCTTTCTGGAACTCAAATGAAATAAATAATTTTCAGGAAGAATTAATTTTCAAAGGTAAAATAATGTACTTAATCAATCAATTTATTCCTGAAGAAGAATTAGATGTTGTGTTTCGTTTTTCGAAGGAAGATTTAATGTGGTGTACTGTTTCCGAACATAATATTTGGAACGAAATAATGGAGTTAGAATTGATGTATTCTGAAGATGTAGAGAAATATTATTCCTTTTTTAATTCTGCTCCATTTACTAGAGGAATGCCTAAGGAATCTCCAGGAAGAATAGGTAATTGGGTTGGATATCAAATTGTAGATAGCTATATGAATAATACAGATGTTTCTTTGCAATCTTTAATGAGTAATAATAATCCCCAAGAAATACTTTTAAAATCAAAATACAGACCATAAAATGAAAAAATCAATCCTTTCCTTCGATTTAGAATTAGATGAAAACAATGTTCCAAAAAAAATTGTAATGAATTCTACAGATAAACAAGCAGAGAATATTAATCTGAAATCAGTTATGATTGCAGCGTGGGATGCAAGTACTAAGGAGACTTTATGTGTAGATCTTTGGACTAAAGATATGATGGTAAATGAAATGTTTATCATGTACCATCAAACACTCACATCTATGGCCAATACATTAGAAAAATCTACCGGTCATGAAAGATTAGCGGGAGCTTTAAAAGATTATTGTGAGTTTTTTGCTGAACAAACAAAAATTATCGACTCAAAGTAGGTTCAAAATCTTGATTATGTTTTCCTATAAACTGTATAATTTCTTTCATTCCTATTCTTTTTTCAGAAGAGGTGACAAATATCTCAGGAAGATATTCCCAATTCTTTAACATTTCTTCTTTGTAATGATCTAAGTTTTTGCTTATTTGAGTTTGAGATATTTTATCAGATTTTGTGAAAACAATTACGAATGGAGTTCCTAGTTCCCCCATTTTCATCATAAACTCCAAATCAATGTCTTGTGGCTTGTGTCTTATATCCAGTAAAACAAAAAGACAAATTAAGTTTTCACGATTAATAAGGTATTTATTGATCATGCCTTTAAACATCTCTCTATTTTTTTTTGATGTAGATGCGTATCCGTATCCCGGTAAATCAACTAAAAACCAATTATTATTAATTTTATAATGATTTATTAGTTGTGTTTTTCCAGGTTTTCCAGAAGTTTTAGCAAGGTTTTTTCTATCTACTAATCCATTGATTAGAGAAGATTTTCCTACATTAGATCTTCCAATAAAAGCGTACTCTGCTAAAGATTCTTTTGGACATAATTTGTAGTCAGTGTTACTGATTACAAATTCGGCACTTTTAATTTTCATTAAATTTAGGTATTAAAGATTGTGTTCTTCCATCCATGTAAGAACAATTTCACTGAATTTCTTAGGATGTTCCCACATTGCAGCATGTCCGCATAATGGAATCCAATGCAATTCTGAATTAGGCATTAATTTATGAAACTCTTCTGCTACATGAGGTGGGGTAACCTTGTCCTCTGATCCCCATATTAAGCAAGTTTCTTTATTGATGTTAGTAATATCGTTTGCCATATTATGTCGGATAGCTGATTTTGCGTATCCTAATAATTTTAAAACAGACATTCTGTTGTTTGCTATATCAAATACTCTATCTACTAATTCATCTGTAGCTACTTTTGGGTCGTAGAAAACCTCTTCTGTTTTTACTCTAATGTAATCTTTGTCTCCTCTTCTTGGGAATGAATTCCCCATAGAGCTTTCAAATAGACCAGAACTTCCAGTTAAAATTAAACCATCTACCATTTTTGGGTAGTCTTTTGCAAATATTAATGCAATATGACCTCCCATAGAATTACCAATAAGTACAGCACTTTTTAATCCTAATTGATTCATAAATTCACATAGATAGTCACTTAAGTTTTTAACTGATACTTTTAATATGTTTCCTTCAAAAAGTTTTAAATCTAATCCGTAAACATGGTATTTTTTAGAGATAAAATCTACCATTTCTCCAAAGTTTTCGGCACCTCCCATAAGTCCGTGCAATAGAATGATTGGCTGTCCTTCTTCACCTTCCTCTATCCATTTGAATTTCCCTTCTTCTTTTATCATTGATATGATTTTATTAATTGCAAAAATAAACAAAATTATTTTAAACGCCTTTATACTCTATTGTTCATTTCATTTAACCTAGTGATGTAAAGTGGAGTGGGTAAAGTTATTAACAAAGTGGTAGATAGTGGTAAAGTGTGGGGCAATTTTGTATCTTTACCAAAAATTACAAACACACACACAAAATGATGAATTTAATCGGGACATATGAATGTAAGACAGACTTCAAGGGTCGTTTTATGATGCCTGTATCATTAAAAAAACAATTGAACTCGGTGGTGAATGAAGGGTTTGTTTTAAAGAGAAGTGTTTTTAATAACTGCTTAGAGTTATATCCTATGAAAGAATGGGAATCTATGATTGGTCAGGTTAATAAATTAAATCGCTTTGTGAAAAAGAATAACGATTTTATTAGGTCGTATATGTCGGGGTTGAAAATGTTAGAAATTGACACTACAGGTAGAATTTTAATTCCGAAAGATTTAATTTCTTTTGCTGATATCTCAAAAAACTTGGTACTGGCTTCATCAGTAAATATGATTGAAATTTGGGATAAAGATGAATACGAGAGAGTAGTAAAAGAATCTCTTGTTGATTTTGGATCTTTAGCAGAGGAAGTGATGGGTAACCAATCTCATTCAGATGACCTATCATAGACCGGTATTATTACAAGAATGTATTGAGGGTTTAAATATTAACCCTAAAGGAATTTATGTAGATGTTACTTTCGGAGGAGGAGGTCATTCTAAAGAGATATTAAAACATCTGACTTGTGGAAAATTATATTCTTTTGATAGGGATTCTGATGTTTTGCAAAATTTAATTGAGGATGATAATTTCAAACTTATTCAGACTAATTATAAAAATATTAAAAGATTTTTAAGGCTAGAGGGAGTGAAGAAGATAGATGGTATTCTAGCAGATTTAGGGGTTTCTTCTCATCAATTTGATGTGCCGGAAAGGGGGTTTTCATTTCGTTTTGATGCAGACTTGGATATGAGAATGAATGTTTCTTCTGAGTTAACAGCTAGATCAGTATTGAATGAGTATTCACGAGAAGATTTGGCTAATGTATTTTTTAATTATGGGGAAATCCGTCATTCTAGAAAAGCGGCTAATCTAATTGTAAAATATAGGGAGAGTGAAGAAATAAAAACCACCTCCGATTTAGTGGATATTTTATGTGGTTTAGTCCCTGAAAAGAGAAGAAGTCAGTTCTTATCTCAGGTTTTTCAATCTATCAGAATTGAAGTAAATGATGAAATAGAATCATTAAAAATGATGTTAATGGATTCGGTTTCATTATTGAATGTCGGAGGTAGGTTTGTAGTAATGTCTTATCATTCTTTGGAAGATAGATTGGTGAAGAATTTGTTTAAAAGAGGAGGTTTTTCTGGAGAAGTAGAGAAGGATTTTTTCGGAAATGTTTTAAAAGATTTAAAAGAAGTTAATAGAAAAGTAATTGTTGCTTCTGAAGAAGAACAAAGACAAAATAATAGATCGAGAAGTGCTAAATTAAGAATAGCAGAAAAGGTAGATGTTAAAAGATAGTACAAAAATATTAAAAATCAACTTCTTTGATAAAGGAGGTATATCTAGTAATATGTTATTTATTTTTTTTGTAGTGTTTATTGTTGTAGTAATGATATCTATTTCATTTAAATCGGAAACTACTAATGTGGAAATTAGAAAATCAGAGCAGAAAATTTTTGATTTAGGTATGAAGTCTATGTCTTTAAAAACAGATATGATGCACCTTTATAAAAGGTCAGTAATTGAAAAGAGAGTAGAAGGCACCGGTTTGCAAACCTCCAAAAAACTTCCATATATAATTGAAAGAAACTAATGACTAAAATAAAATCAAATAAAAATTGGTGGTTGATGTCTTCATTCCTAGCAGTATTCATCCTTTTTGTATTTATTAGTTTCAGATTAGTAGCTATTCAATATTCGAATACTGAAGTAATTACTATTACTCATGCTCCAAAAGTTAAGATTCTTGAGGCTCCAAGAGGGAATATATTGTCAGAAGATGGTAGGATATTATCGGTTACTATGCCGGTTTATGATGTAAGGTTAGACTTGGTAACTATAGATGATGAAGTTTTTAATCTTCATATTAAAGAACTTTCTGAAAAATTAAGTAAATTGTTTTCTTCTGATAAACCTGCTACTTACTATGAAAGTTTGTTAAGATTTAAGAAAAAAGAGGGTCATAGATATTTTTTATTGAAGAAAAAAGTAAGTTATATTCAGTTACAGGAAATGAAAAATTTTCCAATCTTTAATCTTGGAGTTTATGGTGGTGGTTTTATGTCAGAGATGAGAAGTACTAGAGATTACCCTTTCGGAACTTTAGCTAAAAGAACTATTGGTTGGGTGAAAATTGAGAGCGACTCCATAATACCAGAAAATGGAATTGAAAAAGCCTTTAACAAGTATTTGCAGGGAATACCTGGAAAGGAGATGAATCAAAAAATTTCTGGAGGATACTATATTCCAAAAAGGTCTGAAGAAAACATACTTCCAGTAGCTGGAAAAGATGTTGTAACAACAATCAATATTGAATTCCAGGATGCTGCAGAATCGTCATTGAGAAATAAGTTGATGGAAACAAAGGCATTGTGGGGAACTGTAGTGTTAATGGAGGTGGAAACGGGAAACATTAAAGCTATTGCTAACTTACACAGAAGTAAAGATTCTTCCTCTTATTTTGATTCTAGAAATCATGCTATTGTTTCTGAAATTGTCCCTGGATCTACATTTAAGTTAGCTTCCTTTATTTCTGTTTTAGAAGATGGATATATTAGTTTAACTGATTCTGTAGATACAGAGAAGGGTTTTACTTATTTTTATGAGTCTAGAATTTCAGATACTAAGCGTGGTGGTTATGGTAAAATTTCTTTTGGAGATGCTTTTGTAGTTTCTTCTAATGTAGCTATTTCAAAAGTAGTTAATGACTCTTATAAATCACAACCAGAGAAATTTTATTCAAACCTTCAGAAGTATAATCTTACTGAACCTTTAGATTTACAACTTCCTTTCAGGTCGTCAATGATTGTAAGGAAACCTACGGATAAACTTTGGTCTGGTACTACATTACCATCTATGTCCTATGGTTATGAAATGCACATTTCTCCATTACAAATACTAACTTTTTACAATGCTGTAGCTAATAATGGTGTTATGGTTATGCCAAAATTTGTTTCTACTATAAAGGATGAATCAGTTGTGATTGAGTCTTTCCCTACTAGAATAATTAATGAGAGAATATGTTCTGAAAAAACTATTAAATCCATCATTCCTTATATGGAGCAAGTGGTGAGTAATCAGAGAGAAAACTGGATTACAGACAAGATTAACGGTACTGCAAGTAACATCTATACAGAAAAATACACCATAGCGGGAAAGACAGGAACAGTGAAAAATGAGTTCTGGAATTGGAGTAAAAAGACAAAATACAATAGAAGTTATACCGCTTCTTTTGCAGGTTTTTTCCCGGCAGATAATCCTAAATATTCTTGCATTGTTGTTATACATGATTTTATAGATACAACGAATCATAATCATTACGGAGGACAGGTTTCTGCTCCTGTATTTAAAGAAATATCTGATAAGGTATTTGCTTTTGATTCTGAGATGGAATATTTTTCTAATTTGGTTATTAAATCAGATTTAAATATGGATAGGATTAATGATGAGAAACTTTTAGAAAAAGAATCTCTCAATTATGAACAAAGAATGAAATTGATATACCAATTAGAGAAGGGTACTTTCCCTAATTTATACGGAATGGAAATTATGGATGTGTTATATATTCTAGAAAATAATAATATAAAGGTAGAATTTGAGGGAGTAGGTAAGGTAGTTTCTCAATCCCTTAAGGAGGGAAGTGAAATTAAAAAAAATTTAATCGTGAAATTAAAATTATCATAATGAAGTTATCTGATTTATTATATGGTGTTTCTATTAAATATGTAATCGGAAATATCTCTTTAGTAGAGGTTTCTAAGATAGAGTTTGATTCTAGAAAAGTGATGAATTCTGATTTATTCATATCTATTAAAGGAGTAACGGTAGATGGTCATGATTATATAAATACTGCAATAAAAAATGGTGCTACATCTGTTGTTGTAGTAAATATTCCTGAAAATAAACAAGAGGGTATTTGTTATGTTGTGGTGGAATGTTCGTCTACATCTATGTCTATAATTGCGGCTAATTACTACGATAATCCCTCTGAAAAGCTAAAGTTAGTTGGTGTTACCGGAACGAATGGAAAAACTACGATCGTTACTCTATTGCATCAGTTATTTACAGATTTAGGTTATCCATCGGGTATGCTTTCTACTATTGAAAATAGGATTGGTACTATCTCTGTGAAAAGCACTCATACTACTGGAGACTCTCTTAAGATAAATCAAATGCTTTCTGATATGGTAAATGCGGGATGTGACTATTGTTTTATGGAAGTGAGTTCTCACGCAATTCATCAAAATAGAGTTTCGAATCTGAAATTTGAAGGAGGTATCTTTACCAATATTACGCACGAACATTTAGATTATCATAAAGACTTTAGAGAGTATATTTCTACAAAGAAAAAATTCTTTGATGAATTAGGATCTACATCATTTGCTATCACTAATAAAGATGATAAGAATGGTAGAATTATGACCTCTAACACATCTGCTTTTAAGATTACATATAGTTTGAAAACAATGGCGGATTATAAGTGTAGGGTTTTAGAAAGTAGGTTTGATGGTATGTTTTTGAACATACAAAATCATGAAATTTGGGTTAAAATTATTGGAGAGTTTAATGCGTATAATCTTTTAGCTATTTACTCTACATCTGTTCAGTTAGGTTTAAATGAGACGGATGTTTTAGAGAAAATTAGTAATTTGAATCCAGCAGAAGGAAGGTTTCATACGGTTAGAAATTCAGAGAGTATTACAGGAATAGTAGATTATATGCACACTCCAGATGCTTATGAAAATGTACTGAAAACAATAAATAATATAAGAACTGATACCGAGAAACTAATTATGGTTTTCGGATGTGGAGGAGATAGAGATACAGAGAAAAGATCAGAAATGACTTCTATAGCAACTAATATGTCGGATCAGGTTATTGTTACGGCTGACAACCCTAGAACAGAGAATCTAGACTCTATTATTGAAGATATGATTTCTTCATTAGATCCGGTGCAGAAAAAGAAAATTTTAATTATTCATGATAGAAAGCAAGCAATAAAAACAGCATGTGCTCTAGCTAATAAAGGGGATGTAGTTCTCTTGGCAGGAAAAGGACATGAAAAATATCAAGATATAAATGGAGTGAAACATCCTTTTGATGATGTTTCAGAATTAATTGAATCTTTAAATATAAATACAGAAAATGCTATATAACTTATTTGAATACCTTAATGAAAATTATAATATGCCAGGTGCTGGTGTATTTCAATATATTTCATTTCGTGCTGCAATTGCACTAATCACTTCCTTGGTTGTGTCTTTGCTTTTTGGAGGTAGAATAATTAATTTTATTAGAAATAAACAAATTGGAGAACAGGTAAGAGAATTAGGCTTACATGGAGAGGAAAGTAAAAAAGGGACTCCTACCATGGGAGGGATTATTATTATTTCAGCTATTATCATCCCAACCTTATTCTTTGCTCAGTTAAATAACATCTATATAATTATCTTGTTAATTTCTACAGTTTGGTTGGGTACTATTGGTTTTATAGACGATTATATAAAGGTTTATAAGAAGGACAAAAAAGGGCTTGCTGGTAGATTTAAAATTTTAGGTCAGGTAGGCATATCAATTATTGTTGGGTTAATAATGGTTTTTCATTCTGACATTGTAGTAAAAGATCAAGTAAGTATTAATACTGAAAATAGTATAGTTAATGTGGCAGATGATGTAACTAAAAGTGCAAAAACAACTATCCCGTTCATGAAGGATAATGAATTTGACTATCAGAATTTAACCCAATGGATGGGTTATTATGCTGGGGAATATTGGTGGATATTATTTATTTTAATTGTTGTTTTTATTATAACGGCCGTTTCGAATGGAGCTAATTTAACGGATGGATTAGATGGTCTAGCTACTGGTACTTCAGCGATTATTGGTGCAACACTTGCTATTTTTGCTTATGTATCTGGTAATATTATTGCAGCAGATTATTTAAATATTATGTACCTACCTAATGTTGGGGAGATTGTAATATTTATGTCAGCATTTGTTGGAGCTTGTGTTGGTTTCTTGTGGTATAATTCATATCCGGCGCAGGTTTTTATGGGAGATACAGGAAGTCTTGCTTTGGGTGGAATTATTGCGGTGGTTGCTGTCCTTATCCGAAAAGAATTATTGTTACCAATTTTATGTGGTGTGTTTTTAATTGAAAATTTATCAGTTGTAATTCAAGTAGGTTGGTTTAAGTATACTAAATCAAAATATGGAGAAGGTAGGAGGGTATTTAAGATGTCTCCACTTCATCATCATTATCAGAAGTTAGGTTATCATGAGAGTAAAATTGTTACTCGATTTTGGATCGTAGGAATCATGTTAGCAGTTTTAACTATTGTAACTCTAAAATTAAGATAATGAAAAAGCTAATAGTACTTGGAGGTGGTGAAAGTGGAGTAGGTGCAGCTCTATTAGCAAAAAAAAATGGATATGATGTTTTTGTTTCTGATATAGGAACGATTTCAGATAAAGAAGTTCTTGCAAATAATGAGATTAAATGGGAGGAAGGAAATCATTCTTTATCTGAAATTCTTTCTGCAGATGAGGTAGTTAAAAGTCCGGGGATTCCTGATAAAATTAAATTGATATCAGATATTAAAGATAGTGGAATTCCAATTATTTCGGAGGTAGAATTTGCATATAGATATACAAATGCCAAGATTGTAGCAATAACTGGAAGTAATGGAAAAACTACTACAACGCTTTTAGTAGGTCATATTTTAGAAAAAGCAGGATATGATGTGTTAGTAGCTGGAAATGTGGGTACTGGTTTTGCGAAATCATTAGTAGAAAGAGATTATGATTATATAGTATTAGAGTTGAGTAGCTTTCAGTTAGATGGTATTGTAGATTTTAAAGCAGATGTTGCTATTCTGCTAAATATTACTCCTGATCATTTAGATAGGTATGATGATAAGTTTGAGAATTATGTAAAATCAAAATTAAAGATTACTAATAATCAAACAGAAAAAGATGTATTCATTTTTAATTATGATGATGAGAATATAAAGAATAGAGCAGAAACTAAAGCAACTAAAATTCCATTTAGTTTACATAAGGAATTTGAAAATAATGCGGCTTTTTATAAAAACGAACAAATAAATATTAATATATATAATAACAAAATGACAATTCAGCAATTAGCATTACAAGGTAGACATAATGTCTACAACTCTATGGCTGCAGCAGTAGCATCAAGAGTATTAGAAGTAAAAGACTTTATTACTAGACAAGCTCTTTTAGATTTTAAGAATGTAGAACATAGATTAGAACATGTAATTAACATACATGGAATAGAGTTTATTAACGACTCTAAAGCAACTAATATTAATTCTGTTTGGTTTGCACTAGAAACTATGCATAAAGATACTGTTTGGATTGTTGGAGGGGTAGATAAAGGAAATGATTATTCTGAACTATTAGGTTTAGTAGATGAAAAAGTTAAGGCTATTATTTGTATTGGACAAAATACAGAGAACATTCACTCCGTTTTTTCTAATCATGTTGAAAATATCGTGAATGCAAACTCAATGGAGGAAGCGGTTGCTTATTCGTATCAATTAGCTACAAAGGGGGATGTTGTGTTACTTTCTCCTGCATGTGCTAGTTTTGACATGTTTTTTAATTTTGAGCATAGAGGTTTAGAATTTAAAAAATCAGTAAGAAGTTTATAGTTATTAATGTCGATTTTTTCAAAATATATAAAAGTAGAGGGAGATAAAACCATCTGGACTGTAGTAATATTATTGCTATTTGCTTCTGTTTTGGTGGTAGCTTCTGTTGAGGGTATATCGGCAACAAAATCTCATATCAGAAATATAATAATGGGTCTTTTAGTTATGTATGTAATTCATAAATTAAAGTTCAAATATTTTTCAAAATTGAGTATAGTTGGAATTGTTGTAAGTATTTTTTTGTTATTATTTGTTTTGGTTTTAGGTCCTGAAATTAATGGAGCTAAAAGATGGGTTTCTATGGGAGGACTTTCTTTTCAGCCATCTGATTTTGCTAAAATAATGTTGTTGATTTTCATGTCTCGACAGATTAGTAAGTATAGAAGTTCTTTGAAAGAATGGAAAGGTTTTATTTGGTATTTGTTATCTCCATTAGTTATTATTTGTGTTTTAATCCTACCTTCTAATTTTTCTACTTCCGCTTTAGTTTTCTTTAACGGATTGATGTTAATGTTATTTGCCAAGATTCATTATAGATTCCTGTTATCTATTATAGCTATATCTATTTTTGGTATTTCTGTTATTTATTTTGGTGGGAAATATTTTCCTATTGTAAAAGAAATTGTGCCAAGATCTGCAACTTGGGTGAGTAGAATAGATGGGTTTTTAGATCCTTCAGTAAACCATAATAAGAATGAGGGTCATCAATTAAATGAATCGAAAATTGCGATTAAAAATGGAGGGTTTTTTGGTAAAGGACCTGGTAAAGGAGTTCAAAGACATTTTCTTTATGCGGGATCTTCTGATTTTATTTATGCCATAACTGTGGAACAATATGGTTTGATTTTAGGAGGTATATTTCCTATGTTATTATATCTAATAATTTTTTATCGTTCTATTATCATTTCTCATAGAACAGAGAGTGTATTTGGTTCGTTAATGGTAGCTTCTCTATCATTTGCGTTAATTTTTCAAGCAGCTGTTAATATGGCTGTTAATGTTGGTTTGTTTCCAGTTACAGGACAAACATTACCTTTAATAAGTAAAGGTGGTACCTCAATTATTTTTACAT
This sequence comes from uncultured Flavobacteriales bacterium, assembly GCA_905478555.1. Taxonomy (GTDB): domain Bacteria; phylum Bacteroidota; class Bacteroidia; order Flavobacteriales; family BACL11. The sequence goes on along the minus strand of CAJQIZ010000009.1, from coordinate 52,768 downwards.
GTATTGCGGTTGGTATTATTCTAAGTGTTAGTAGAAACCCTGAAGATAGAGATTATGAAAAAGCTTAAAGTAATAGTGAGTGGAGGTGGTACTGGGGGTCATATATTCCCAGCAATTGCAATTGCAAAATCTTTAGAAAATAAAGTAAGTGATATTGAATTATTATTTGTTGGAGCGAAAGATAGAATGGAGATGCAGAAAGTTCCGGAAGCAGGTTATAAAATTGAAGGTCTATGGATTTCTGGTTTTCAAAGAAGTTTTAGTAGCAGAAATTTAATGTTTCCTTTTAAATTAATTAGTAGTGTTATTAAATCAATGAAAATAGTGAGGAGATTTAAACCTGACTTGGTGATCGGTACGGGTGGTTTTGCAAGTGGTCCTTTACTTTTTGTTGCCAGCAGAAAGGGAATACCATCTGTTATTCAAGAACAAAATTCATACCCTGGAATCACAAATAAAGTACTATCAAAATATGTAAATAAGGTATGTGTTGCTTATGATAATATGGAGAGATTCTTCCCTAAAGATAAAATTATATTTACTGGAAACCCAATTAGAAAAGCGATATTAAATTTTAAAGATAAAAGAGAAGAAGGGAAAAAATTATTCGGAGTAAATAATGGTAAAATTACTATTTTAGTTGTGGGGGGTAGTTTGGGTGCTCGTACTATAAACGAATCTATAAAAGAGAGTATCTCAGAGTTTGCTAATAATGAATTGAACTTAATTTGGCAAACTGGAACTTCTTTTAGTGATGAAGCTAAAAATATTATTGAAGATATAAATATATATGGTATATCTTCTCATATGTTTATTAGAGAAATGGATTTAGCTTATGCAGCATCAGATATTATTGTTTCCAGAGCAGGTGCAATAGCAATTTCGGAGTTGTGTTTTGTAGGAAAACCTATCCTTTTAGTCCCTTCACCAAATGTTGCAGAAGACCATCAGACACAAAATGCACAATCGTTAGTTAATAAGAATTCTGCACTCATGGTAAAAGATGTTGATGCAAAGCGTAAACTTGTAAGTGAGTTGATATCTTTATCTAGAAATAAGGATTTACAAGGATTGTTAAGTAGTAATATTCAAAAATTATCTGTAGATAATGCTGCAGTCAGAATATCAGATTTATCGTTAAATTTAATAGAATAATGGGTTTGTCAGAATATAAAAATATTTATTTCATTGGAATCGGAGGTATTGGTATGAGTGCTCTTTCTAGATATTTTAATGCAAAAAAAATAAATATTTATGGTTATGACAAAGTAAAATCCACCTTGTGTTCTGATTTAGAAAAAGAGGGTATGGAAATCCATTATTTGGATAGTGTAGAGAATATTTCAGTAAATATTAAGGAAAATAAACAGGAAAGTTTGGTAGTGTATACTGCCGCGATTCCTTATGAAAATAAAGAGTTGTCTTATTTTATAGAAAATGGATTTGAAGTATTAAAGAGGTCAGAAGTTTTAGGTAAAATAACAGAAGACAATTTTTCAATTGCCGTTGCTGGTACACATGGGAAGACTACTACTTCTACTATGATTGCTCATGTATTACATAACTCTGATGTTGATTGTACTGCTTTTTTAGGTGGTATTAGTTCTAACTATAATTCTAACCTTGTTTTAGGTTCTGTAAAAAGTATTATTGTTGTGGAAGCGGATGAATTTGATAGGTCGTTCCTAACTTTAAGTCCGGATGTTGCTATTATTACTTCTGTAGATGCCGATCATTTAGATATTTACAAAACAAAAGAAAATTTACTTTCAGCATTTACTGATTTTACAAATAACATTAAAACTGGTGGTACTTTATATTTAGAAGCAAATATTGATAGCACTTTTGTTGTAAGAGACGATATTACTATTTTAAAGTATAGTAGCTCTCTAACTTCTGACTGTACCGCCCTAAATATTTCTTCATCTGCTAATAATATGTTGTTTGATGTAGAGATAAACAACGAGTTAATAAGTCAGTTTAAGTTAAATATGGGAGGAGAGTATAATGTTTCTAATGCTCTTGTTTCTATTGCTGTATCAAAACAATTAGGAGTGAGTAATGTTTGTTTGCTTGATGGAATTAATAGTTTTAAAGGAATAAAGAGAAGGTTCGAAACTCATATTATTTCTGAAAAAATAATATATATTGATGATTATGCTCATCATCCGAAAGAAATAACTGTAAGTATTCAGGCGGTTAAAAAAATGTATCCTAATAAAAAAATCACAGTACTTTTTCAACCTCATTTATATAGTAGAACTAATGATTTTATGAATGAATTTGCTGTTGCACTTTCGTTATGTAATCATCTGATTTTGTTAGATATTTATGCAGCTAGAGAACAACCTATTAATGGGGTAAGTTCAGAAGTGTTGGCAGAAAAATGTAATGTAAATAAACTACAACTTTGTCGTTTAAATGATGTGGTAAAATTGTTGGAAGGAGAGGAAGTTGAGTTATTGTTAACTTTAGGTGCAGGAGATATTGGTACAATAGTAGGGGATATTAAAACTTCATTATTATGAGAAATATTTTTAATCTTATAAGATTTATACTAGGGATTTTGTTATTGATAACAATGATATATTTTGCTGTTGATAGTATGGGAGATAAATATTGTAAGTTATCTGAAATCACTATTGAGATAGATGAAAATAAATTTGTAACTAATGAAGTGGTAATTGAATATTTAAAAGAGAATACCTTGTATCCAGATTCTATTTTGTTAAATAATGTATCTTTTAGTAATATGGAGAATATGTTGATTAATCATCCTTCTATTAAGTCGGCTGACGTGTATTCCGATATGAGTGCTAATGTATTTATAACATTAACACAACGAAAACCAATTGTTAGAATTCAAGAAGGTAAAAAAGGTTATTATTTAGATGAGGACGGATTGAAAATGCCTCTCTCTAATATTTTCACTTCTAGAATGTTGTTAGTTACAGGGGAAATACACTCTGTTAAGAATGCAGAATTATTTGAATTATCAGAATTTATATATAACAATACTTTCTGGAAAAAGCAAATTGTACAGATAAACATAGAGAAGTCAAAATTGTTGATGCTTACAAAATTAGGGGAACAATTAGAGTTTGGGAAAATTAAGGATGTAAAAGAAAAATTTGAGAATTTAATGTTGTATTACGAAAAAGGAAATTCTCAAAACAAAGAATATAAGACACTCAACTTAGAATATAAAAATCAAATAGTTTGCATTAAAAAATAGAATATGGAAAACACAGAAAACAATATGGAACTAGAAAAAAACAAATCTGAAATTGTAGTTGGTTTAGATATAGGTACTACTAAAATATCAGTTTTAGTTGGTAAGAAAGATCAATATGGCAAGTTAGACATACTTGGTACAGGAAAATCTGTTTCTAATGGTGTTAGTAGAGGTGTGGTTGCAAATATTGATAAAACAGTTGATTCTATTAAAATTGCGGTAGCACAAGCAGAGGCGGAATCTGGTATTGATATTAAAGAAGTATATGTAGGTATTGCTGGCCAACATATAAAGAGTTTGCAACATAGAGGTGCTTTAGTTAGAGATGATATTAATGAAGAGATTGCAAAAGCAGATTTAGATAAATTAATTTCAAATATGTATAAGTTAGTTACATTCCCAGATGAGGAGGTAATTCATGTTATTCCTCAGGAATACACTGTAGATGGAGAAGATTTTATACAAGACCCGAAAGGAATGGCGGGAGTAAATATTGAAGCAGATTTTCATATTATAACTGCTAAAGTGGCTGCTGTAAAAAACATAGTTAGGTGTGTACAAAAGGCAGGTTTAAAATCTAAAAATTTAATTTTAGAGCCCTTTGCATCTGCAGTTGCTGTGTTAGATGAGGACGAACTTTCGGAAGGAGTATGCTTAGTAGATATTGGTGGTGGTACTACTGATGTTGCTATATTTTTAGATGGAATAATTCGTCATACATCAGTAATTCCATTTGGTGGAAATGTAATTACTAAAGATATAAAACAGGGTATTCAAATTTTAGAGAAACAAGCGGAAATGCTAAAGGTAAAATTTGGGTATGCAATGAGTGATTCTGCTAAGGAAAATGTAATTGTTTCTATACCAGGATTAAGAGGTAAAGATCCGAAAGAAGTATCAGTAAAAAATCTATCTGCTGTAATTGAATCCAGAATGAAGGAGATTATTGACTTGGTAAACTATCAGATAAAATCTTCTGGATATGGAGATAAATTAATGACTGGAATTGTATTGACTGGTGGAGGTTCTTTATTAAAAAACTTACCTCAATTAGTATCTTATATAACTGGTAAGGAGGTTAGAGTTGGGTATCCTAACGAACATTTAGGAGTAGATTCAGCTAATATGATTAAAAACCCTATTTATTCTACAGGGGTTGGATTGGTGCAAAAAGGATTTGAAGAAGTAGATTGGGAAAAAGTATCTCCTTCTTTAGAAGTAGTTAATGTAGTTAATCCAGAACCAGAACCTCCAACTGTCGGATTAGGGTTAGGTGGTAAATTTAAAAAAATGTTAGAAGATTTATTTTCTGACGATAATATAAACTAAGTATAATATTAATAAATAAAATCAATAAATTATGAGCGAAAATGACAATATAATTGATTTCAATCTCCCAAAAAATCAATCGTCCGTTATTAAGGTAATCGGAATTGGAGGAGGAGGTGGAAACGCAATTAATTACATGTATGAAAATGGAATTGAAGGAGTAGATTTTGCTGTTTGCAATACAGATACTCAAGCTTTAGAAGCGAGTCCTATTCCTGTGAAAATTCAATTAGGAGAAAACCTAACCAATGGACTAGGAGCGGGATCGAACCCTGAAGTAGGACAAAGAGCTGCTGAAGAGAGTATTGATAGGATAAACGAACTTTTAGATTCGAATACCAATATGCTTTTTATTACTGCAGGTATGGGTGGTGGTACTGGTACCGGAGCTGCTCCTGTAATTGCTAAAGCGGCAATGGAAAAAGGAATCCTTACGGTAGGTGTGGTTACTATGCCTTTTGATACAGAAGGAGGTAGAAGACTTGAACATGCCAGAGTAGGTTTAGAAGAGTTAAGAAATAATGTAGATACTTTACTTGTAATTAACAATCAGAAACTTTTAGAAGTACATGGAGATTTAAAACTTAGACAAGCCTTCAGTAAGGCCAATCAGGTATTGAATACTGCAACTAAAGGAATAGCGGAAGTAATTACTCAGCACCTTACAGTGAATATTGATTTAAGTGATGCTAGATTAGTGTTACAAAAAAGTGGTACAGCTATTATGGGTCAAGCTGAAGCGGAGGGAGACAATAGAGCGGTAGAAGCAGTTAAAAATGCTTTAGATTCTCCACTATTAAATGATAATGATATTTATGGATCAAAACATGTATTACTTAAAATTGTAACTGGCGATTCGGAGGAAGATGAGATATCAATGAATGAGTTGAAAATTATTACGGATACTATACAGAAACAAGCAGGTAATAATGTAAATATTATAAATGGTGTTGGTACGGACCCTGCATTAGGTCCTAAACTTTCAGTTACTGTTATTGCTACTGGTTTTGAGGTTACTGAAGAGATAGAAGATGTTGTAGTAGACATAAATGAGTTTCAGAATTTAGATACTATGAATAAATCTAAAACTAACAGAAAAGTAGATACTCCTTTACCTATTTCAGAAGATTTTACTCAACAATCCATGTTAGAGTTTGAAGAGGAATGTCAATTAGATTTTAATGAAACTGTTGAGGATAGTGAAGAAGATTTAATGGAGTTTACTATAAGTAATACGGAAGATACAATCTCTATTGAAACAGAAGTGGAGGTGGTAGTAGAAAATAGAGTAGTTTTAACTTTAGATGATGAGTTGGAAGAGGAGGAACTTCCTGCAATGGAGTTTAGTTTGGGTGTAGAAGAAACTACTATTTCGGAAGTAGAAGAAAAGGAGGAAGTAAGTTTTACTTTTGATATGTCAGAAAAAAAAGTAGAAGCTCCAAATTCTGAAATGCAAATAAGAGATAGAGTAAAAATAAATCCTCAAGAATTAGAGGAAAATAAAATTACATCTAGAAAAAGAGAGGAAAAATTAAAAAATATATCTAATATTTTAAGAACTCCATCTGGTTTAACAAATTTAATAGATGAACCTGCATTTAAAAGAAATGGAATTAATTTAGAAGATGTAGCTCATTCTTCTGAATCGGAACTTTCAAACCAAACATTATCTTTGGGAGAGGATAATGTGGTACAATTGAAACAGAATAATTCTTTTTTACATGATAATGTAGACTAATTATTGAAAATCGCTCATATTTAAAAATCCTCAACTTTTGTTGGGGATTTTTTTATGCCCAATTTTATTCTTTTTTTCTAGGTTATATGAAGAGTTACTATGCTTAGCATAGTATTTCTTTTTTTATAGAATATTTTTGTAACATAATTAATCATTATATAATAGTTATGAAACTCTTCAAGTTCACGAATACATTTAAAAATCAAATAAAAAGGAGTAAAAGAATACTATTACTTCTAATCATGATAACTACATTTACTAATTTGGGATATGCTCAAAATGGATTGTCTAAGGGCTTTTCTTTTGAGGTGGGACCTGGTACTTCACATGCTCCAGGAGGTGTTTCTTTAAATTATGATCTTCCATTAAGTGATAATTTTTATTTGGCTTTTACTACTGTTGGAATTGGATTAAGGCATGTAAATGATTTAAATAATCATATTCATACTTTAGCGGTGGCTATGGGTGCTGAAGATGTTGATATGTGGTTAGATTTTGATCCGGTTGTGTTACTAAGATATTCTTGGGTGAAAGAAAGAGAAATAGGTTATTCTGGAAATTGGTCGTTGAACTATGGTGCCCAGATTCAGTTCGTTAGATGGCAATACACACATGAATTTGAATCTATGGATAAGATTTGGGAAACAACTACTTTTTTTAGTTATGATTTCACATTACTTTTTTTTCCTATGCCACTTATTAACTTAAAATATCAATTCTAATGGATAAAATATTATTTAAAACAGATACTGATGGTTTTTCTAAGGATTTGCATAAAACTATTAAAAATACTTTTACAAAAGCTGATATTAAGAAAGCAGTTCGCTTTCTTTGGTTCAAATTATTCTTCTATTTAAGTTGTTTTCTGCTCAGTATTACCTTTTTATATATGAATACTTATTCAGACCATCTAGGTTATTTAATATTAAATTATTTGTGTATTGGTGTAAGTGGTATTCTTCTTGCTTTTAATAGTTCTCATGATGCTTGTCATGAAAATTTCAGTAAAAAGAAATGGGTTAATAATCTTATATTTTACTTTACTTTTAACATGCAAGGTACAAATGCTAGGTTATGGAAAATAAGACATGTTTCTTCTCATCATTTATTTTCTAATGTAGATGGTTGTGATGCAGATGTAGATGATAATCCTTTAATAAGATTTTCTCCGAATCATAGTAAAAAATGGTTTATGAAATACCAACATTTGTACGCTCCATTTTTGTATTCCTTGTATTTTGTAGTGTGGATTTATGTAAAAGATTTTGTGTATTTAAAGAAAAAGAATTTAGCAAATCTCAGAAATCAAAATTATCCATTTTGGTATACAATAGAGTTTGCTATTTGGAAATTGGTTTATCTTTCTTATATGATTATTTTACCTTACTATTTGTTAGACTTTACTATTTTGGAATTGTTAACTGCTTATATGATAATGGTTGTAGTGGGATCGAATATTTTTATTTATACTTTAGCTACTACACATTTTACAATGGAAACGGAGTTTCCTACTGCAAATAAAGATGGGGTGTTGCCGTATAATTTTGCTGAGCACCAACTAATAGTTTCTATGGATTATCACCCTACAAGTAAAATTGCTACTTTTTTGTTTGGAGGATTTAATTCTCATGCTGCGCATCATTTGTTTCCAAATTTGCCGCATACAATATATCCTAAGATAACACCTGTTATAGTAGAGAAAGCAGAAGTGTATAATTATAGGTATAATGTTTTAACTTTGTGGGGTACTATTAAATCTCATTTCAGATACTTAAAAAAACTAGGAGAATAAAATCATTAAAATAATAAATTTGAATTATGAAAAAAGTACTACTATTTTTAATTACTCTAACTACATTTACTAATGTAAGTTATGCTTCTTTTCCGTTAAATAATCAAATTGAAACTGATGTTTTTGAGTTCTCAGAATCAGACAATGAATCTTCTAACGATCCATTTGAACTAACGGGATTGGCAATCGCAATATTAATATTCTATCTTTTTCGTCAATCATCAAAAACTACCGATCCTATTGAAAGAAAAAGATTAAGTACTTATGCTTTTGCTCTTACATTATTATTAATCCTTGCTTTTATTATACTAGCTCTTATATTGCAGAGTATAAATTCATCTTGGATTAACTTTTTTGATAGGAATTTATAATGAAAAAACTAATTTTAATTATAATAACTTTATCTACATTTTCTAGTCTAAGTTATGCTTCTTTTCCTATAGATACTAATAAAGCAGATACTACTCAAGTTGTATTAGAAGAAACTACAGAACAATATCATCTCCGAATGGAAAAACAAGGATTTGATATTAAGAATTGCGTATGTGAAAGTTGTAGAAGTGGTATTGCAGTAAAAAATATAAATAATATAAAATCTAGTGATTTGTATAAATCTGCTGCTGTTTTATTTACTCTTGCTCTAATTGTATTTGTAGTTTGGATCTTAGATGGTTTTCATTGTATTAATGATGCATCTACTTGTAGCACAAATAACACCTCTTTAATTGCGTATGTAACTTTATTAATGTTGTTTGGTTATTCAAGTATCTTTTATTTCTTTAAAGCGTTTTCTATACAAAAGAAAAAAAATAAACTAAATAAATTCTAATGAATAAACTACTACTATTTTTCAGATGCTATTATTGTGGGTATTTTTTAGTGTAGTATTTCAAAATGTGTGATGTAAAAAATCCCCACCAAATTGGCAGGGATTTTTAATTATATCTAATATCTAACTACTAAAATATAGTAGTCTAATTTTACATCATTCCGGGCATTCCACCACCACCCATTGGAGGCATTGCTGGAGTTTCCTCTGGAATATCTGAGATAACACATTCGGTAGTAAGTAACATGCCAGCAACAGATGCGGCATGTTGTAAAGCTACTCTTACTACTTTAGCAGGATCAATAATCCCAGCTTTCATCATGTTTTCAAATTCTTCTGTTTTTGCGTTAAATCCGAAATCATTTTTCCCTTCTCTTACTTTATTTACAATTACACTACCTTCCATTCCTGCATTTGCAACTATTTGTCTCAATGGCTCTTCAATTGCTCTCTCAATAATGTTTATTCCTGTTTGCTCATCATTATTATCTCCGCTAAGTTTCTCTAGTTTTTTTGCAGCCCTAACAATAGCAACACCACCACCAGCAACAATACCTTCCTCTACAGCAGCTCTTGTAGCAGCAAGTGCATCATCTACTCTATCTTTCTTTTCTTTCATTTCTATTTCAGATGCTGCTCCCACATAAAGTACAGCAACTCCACCAGCTAGTTTCGCTAATCTTTCTTGTAGCTTCTCTCTGTCATAATCAGAAGTAGTACTATCTATCTGAGCTTTAATCTGATTTACCCTAGCTTTTATAGAGTCAGAATTACCTTCTCCATTTATGATGGTTGTATTGTCTTTATCTGTCACAATTTTCTCACAACTACCTAATAATTCTAAGGTAGCAGTTTCTAAAGCAAAACCTCTCTCTTCTGATATTACGGTTCCGTTTGTTAAAATTGCGATATCTTCTAACATTGCTTTTCTTCTATCTCCAAATCCAGGTGCTTTTACTGCAGATACTTTTAGAGCTCCTCTAATTTTATTTACTACTAATGTAGAAAGAGCTTCTCCATCTACATCTTCTGCAATAATCATTAATGGCCTCCCTGCTTTTGCAGTTTGTTCTAAAATAGGAAGTAAATCCTTCATAGTAGAAATTTTCTTATCATAAATAAGAATGTATGGATTCTCTAATTCTGTTTCCATTTTATCGGCATCTGTAATAAAGTATGGAGATAAATATCCTCTATCAAATTGCATTCCTTCTACTACTTCAACAGTAGTTTCGGTTCCTTTAGCTTCTTCTACTGTAATAACCCCTTCTGTTTTTACTTTCTCCATTGCTTTCGCAATTAGGCTACCAATTTCATTGTCGTTATTTGCTGAAATACTAGCAACTTGTTCAATCATCTGGTAGCTATTTCCAACTTTTTCGGATTGTTTTTCAATGTCAGCTATAATTATTTTAACGGCTTTATCCATTCCTCTTCTTAAATCCATTGGGTTGGCACCAGCAGCAACATTTTTAAGACCAGCAGTAATAATTGCTTGTGCTAAAACAGTAGCGGTTGTAGTACCATCCCCTGCTAAATCAGCAGTTTTAGAGGCTACTTCTTTTACCATTTGTGCTCCCATGTTTTCAATTGCATCTTCTAACTCAATTTCTTTCGCTACTGTTACTCCATCTTTAGTTATGCTAGGTCCTCCAAATTTCTTTTCTATTACTACATTTCTTCCTTTTGGTCCTAAAGTTACTTTTACTGCATTTGCAAGTGCATCTACTCCTCTTTTTAGTGCGTCTCTTGCTTGGGTATCGAATGTGATTATTTTTGCCATTTTTTTATGTTTTTTAGTTATGAAATAATTGCGAAAATATCTGCTTCTCTCATTATGATAAATTCTTCTCCATCATGTTTTAGTTCAGTTCCAGAAAATTTTCCGTAAAGTACAGTATCTCCAACCTTTACTGTTATTGGATTGTCTTTTGTTCCTTTTCCGGCAGCAACTACTGTTCCTTTTTGTGGTTTTTCTTGTGCGTTATCTGGTATAATTATTCCAGATGCTGTTTTAGTTTCTGCTTCAGATACTTTGATAAGTACTCTGTCGGATAAAGGTGTGATTTTTGAGTTCATATATATAATTTTTAGATTAACATTTATTTTTGAACTTAATAGTTCAATTATTATAACTGATTAAAAAATAAGATCTTACTTCCGAAAATTTGTTAGCATTATAAAGTAGTATCCTCTCCAGAAGGAGTTTTTTCCTCAATATTGATTGTTGATTCTGTGCTTTCTCCTTGTGGATTGTTTTTAGGGTCATCTGTTCCTCCTATTACAAAGTTAGAAGCAAGTATTAATACAATAAGAGAAATTGCTAAAGTCCAAGTTCCTTTTTCTAAAAAGTCAGTAGTTTTTTTAACTCCCATCATTTGGCTAGCCCCACCTCCGAAAGAAGAAGACAATCCACCTCCTTTAGGGTTTTGAATTAGAATAATTAGTACTAGTAATATGGAACAAATAATAATTAGGGTTGCGAAAATTGTATACATTGTTTTATTTCTTTTTTAAGTCGTTTATCAATTTAATTTGGTTCGCAAAGAAACTACTTTTTTTCGGATATTTCAAACTTAATTTTTTATAAGCTTGAATTGCTTTGTCAAAATGTTCTTGTTCTAGGTAAACTCGAGCCAAAGTTTCTGTTACTAACTCATTATTTTCAATTAATGAAGTTTTGGCAGTTTCAGTTGGGGAGAAGAATTTATTCTTTTCTTTTTTAATAGTAGGTTGTGTTTTAATAAATCTATCTATTAAGTCTGTTTCCTCTTTTTTTACTTCTGTTCTATTTATCTTTTTTACCTTAGTAAGTGATAGCCATTCCGAAAAGGAATGTTCTTCTGTTTCATCAAATTCTAAAGGTTCTCCAATTTTTAATTCTATTTTTTTTTCTTCAAAATTAAGGGGTCTTTCTAATTCTATGACTTTATTTTTTTCTTTTACTATATCAGATGTCACTTTTTTTTGTTCTAATATTAGTTTAAAAAGTTGTTTTCTATCTATAGAATAAAGAGCAGCTTGTTTTAGTTTTCTGTTATATCTAACACTTTCAATATTCAGTAATCCTTTAGAAAGTAAAATATGTGAAATAGAGAAATAAGGATACTTTTCTGAAATGTCTTCAAGAAATTTATTGTCTTCCTTATTTATTAAATGAGGATTATTTATTAATGATATTATTCTTTCTTTTCTCATTACCAATTTACTACTGACTTGTTGAAAATATCTTCTACTAACTCTTTACATATTTCTTCCATATATATTTCTTCTACACTACTAAAATTCTCCTCTACAGGATAATCCTTGTATCTGCTAAAAGTACTTATAAAGTTGAGTTTCTCTTCAAATTTATTTACGAAATTTACTTTTATTTTAATTGTTAATCTGTTTTGTCGTGCAGTTTCGTTTGCTTTTATGGCAATTGGTTTAATGGTATAGGTTGTTATTTCTCCATTAAATGATAGATCGCCAATTTCTTCCGTTTCGTTTAAATTAGTTTGTGTACTAAAATGTTCTTTTAACATTTCGGTAAATACGCTACTTAATGCTGGGTTGATACTATTCGATTTATTTGGAAAATAATTCACAGAAAAGGTTTTTACTTCACGAGAAATAGAGGCTCCTGTAAAAGAATAAAACCCGCAAGAACTAAAAATAGATATTATAAAAATTGATATTATTTTTTTCATTGTAATTTAAATTCTTTAATCTTTCGGTATAAAGTTCTTTCTGATATTCCTAATTCGGTAGCTGCTAGTTTCCTTTTTCCTTTATGTCTTTCTAAAGATTGTTTTATTAAGTTTTTTTCTTGATCTGCTAATGAAATTGTTGCTGCTACATCAATAATTCTTTCTTCCTTATTTGGAGTGATATTGGAAGTGTTTTTTTCTTTTATTTCATTGAAGAAATCTGTTTTTACTCCAGCGTTATTATTAATCAAATCAAAAGTGATTTTTTTCAATTCGGTTAAATCTCTTTTCATGTCGAATAAAACCTTGTATAATATTTCTCTTTCAGAAAGTTCTGCCTTGTTTTTTTCTTCAAACAATATAGGACTATTGTTCTTGTTTCTGTTTTCTGGTAAGGAGTTTAATATAGTGGATGCAGAAATATTTCTTTCTGTTTCAATAACTGATAATTGAGCTACTAAGTTTTTTAATTGTCGGATATTTCCAGGCCAATTATAGTTAGTGATAATGTCCATTGCTGATTCATCTAGACGAATAGATGGTGAGTTGTATTGCTCCGCAAAATCAGAAGCGAACTTCCTAAAAAGTAAAGATATATCCTCTTTTCTATCTCTAAGAGCGGGTATGAAAATGCTAATAGTATTTAATCGGTAATATAAATCTTCTCTAAATTTTCCTTCAGAAATAGCAGTTGGTATATTTACATTTGTTGCCGCTATCACCCTTACATTTGTTTTAACTGATTTAGAAGAACCTACTTTCATAAATTCACCGCTCTCTAATACTCTAAGTAACCTCACTTGAGTAGATAAAGGTAATTCAGCTACTTCATCTAAAAATAGGGTACCACCATCTGCTACTTCAAAATATCCTTTTCGGCTGTCGTGTGCTCCAGTAAACGCCCCCTTTTCATGTCCGAAAAGTTCACTGTCAATAGTTCCTTCTGGTATCGCTCCGCAATTTACTGCAATATAATTATTATGTTTCCTCTTACTATTCTGATGAATTATCTTAGGAATATTTTCTTTTCCAGTTCCACTTTCTCCGCTAACAAAAACAGATATATCTGTAGGAGCAACCTGAAGTGAAATATCAATTGCTCTGTTTAATTGAGGATTATTTCCTATGATACAAAACCTTTGTTTTACTTGAATATTATTCATTTTAAATAGCTTTTCCTTTTAATGTTGCAGAAGTGCAGTCTTCAATATAAACCATTACAAAATCTCCTGATTTGTAGTGTTTTTTATCAAAAACTACTGCACTGTTATGGGTGGTTCTTCCGTAGAGTTTGTCTTCAGATTTTTTTGATGTACCCTCCACTAATACTTCAAAAGTTTTTCCGATTTTTTCTTGCATATGTTGTAAGGCGTGTGACCGTTGTTTTTCTATTATTTCAGAAAGTCTTCTTTGTTTTGTTTTTTCTGGTATATCATCTTCTAGTCTTGCTGCTGGTGTGTTGGGTCTCTCAGAATATTTAAACATATATCCGAATTCGTATTTCACATAATCCATTAGACTTAATGTTTCTTTATGATCTTCTTCTGTTTCACCGCAAAAACCTGTAATCATATCCATGGAGAGGGAGCAGTCTGCTAACATATTCTTAATATTATCAATCAGAGTGATGTATTTCTCTCTATCGTATCCTCTATTCATTGCTTTCAAAACCTTACTGCTACCTGATTGTACGGGCAGATGAATGGATTTACAGATATTCTCATGTTTCCCCATAGTTTTGATTACTTCAAGAGTCATATCTTGTGGGTTAGATGTAGAAAAACGGATTCTTAATTCTGGACAAGCTCTAGCTACTTTATCTAGTAAGTCCGAAAAATTAACACTTTTTTTTTGAGCTTGTTCAGTTGCTTTATTAAAATCTTTTTTAGCTCCTCCTCCGTACCATAAATAGGAATCTACATTCTGACCTAAAAGAGTTACTTCTTTGTACCCATCTTGAACTAATTTTATACATTCATTTATGATACTTTCAGGATCTCTACTTCTTTCTCTTCCTCTGGTAAAAGGTACAACGCAAAAGGTGCACATATTGTCGCATCCTCTAGTAATAGATACGAATGCAGTTACCCCATTCCCTCCTAATCTGACTGGGCTAATATCTGCATAAGTTTCTTCTTTTGATAGAATTACATTTACTGCCTTTCTTCCATCATCTACTTCTCGTATCAAATTTGGCAAGTCTCTATAGGCGTCTGGACCGATTACTAAATCAACTAGTTGTTCTTCTTCCAGAAATTTTTCCTTTAATCTTTCTGCCATACATCCTAGAACACCTACAATCATACCAGGGTTTTCATCTCTTTTTATAGCATTATAAAATTCTAATCTTTTTCTTACCGTTTGTTCTGCTTTTTTTCTAATAGAACAAGTATTTACAAAAACTAAATCTGCTTCATTTATGTTTTTTGTTGTAGAAAAACCTTCTTTGGTTAGGATAGATGCAACAATTTCTGAATCTGAAAAATTCATTTGACAGCCATAACTCTCAATATACATTTTGCGTGTGGAGTGAGGATTTTCTTTTAACTGTAAGCTTTGTCCTTGCTTGCTTTCGTCAATATCTTTTTCAATTAATTTCTCTAAATTCATTAAATTATTTCATTTTTGTAATTGCAAAAGTATAAAAAAACTGACAAGTTATGACAATGTGTCATTTGTTATTTTGATTATATTATTTATAATATATAAAAATTGATATTTAATATAGATTTGGCAGATTCAAAATTTTTATATTTTCTTTGCAAAACATTTAATCACAAACTTTAAAATAATTATGGCAAAAAATTTAGTAATTGTAGAGTCTCCAGCAAAAGCAAAAACAATTGAAGGGTATTTAGGAAAAGATTTTGTAGTGAAATCAAGTATAGGTCACATTCGTGATTTACCTAAGAAAGGAGGGATGGGGATTGATATTGAAAATGGTTTTGCTCCTAACTATGAAGTTTCGGAAGACAAGAAACATGTAGTAACGGAATTAAAAAAATATGTTAAATCTGCAGAAACGGTATGGATTGCAACGGATGAGGATAGAGAAGGGGAAGCTATTGCATGGCATTTACAAGAAGTGTTAGATTTAAATAAAAAAGATACAAAACGAATTGTTTTTCATGAAATAACAAAAAAAGCAATTACTAATGCTGTGAAAAACCCTAGAGAGATTGATATGAACTTAGTAGACGCTCAGCAAGCAAGAAGAGTGTTAGATAGATTAGTAGGGTTTGAGCTTTCTCCTGTACTTTGGAGAAAAGTAAAACAAGGTCTTTCTGCAGGTAGGGTTCAATCGGTTGCGGTTAGGTTAATTGTAGAAAGAGAAAAAGAAATAGAGAATTTTAAATCTGTGTCTTCATACAGAGTGTCAGCAATATTTACAACTCCAGAAGGTAAAACATTTAAATCAGAAATTTCTAGAAGGTTCCAAACTATAGTGGGAGCGGAAGTGTTTTTAAAACAATGTATTACCGCATCTTATAAAATTTCTGATTTAGAAACTAAACCAGCTAAAAAATCTCCTTCTGCACCATTTACTACTTCAACTTTACAACAGGAAGCTTCTAGAAAATTAGGTTATTCAGTAGCTCAAACTATGAATGTAGCTCAACGATTATATGAATCGGGTAAAATTACTTATATGAGAACTGATAGTGTAAATCTATCGAATGATGCTAGGCAAGCTTGTGCAAGTGAAATTACCTCTTCTTATGGTTCAGAATATTCTAAAGAAAGATCATTTGCTACAAAATCTAAAGGAGCTCAGGAAGCGCATGAGGCGATCAGACCAACAGATATGACTAAACACACTGTGGATGGAGAGAGTTCTCATCAGAAATTATACGATTTAATTTGGAAAAGAACTATCGCTTCTCAAATGTCTGAAGCTCAATTAGAAAGAACTATTGCTAAAATTGACATTTCTAGTTCTGATGAGCAGTTTACCGCAAAAGGAGAGATGATTAAGTTTGAAGGATTTATGAAGGTTTACATGGAAGGAAAGGATGATGATTCTGAAGAGCAAGAAGGGATGCTTCCAAAACTAAATGTAAATGATGATTTAATAATGAATGAAATTACTGCTATTGAGCGTTTTTCAAGACATCCCGCTAGGTATGCAGAAGCTACTTTAGTGAAAAAGTTAGAAGATTTAGGAATTGGAAGACCATCTACTTACGCCTCTATAATTACAACTGTTCAGAAAAGAGGATATGTTGTAAAAGAAAATAGAGATGGATTTAAGAGAGAGTACCATCACCTTATGTTGAAAGTTGATTCAATTACTAATGAAGTAAAAACAGAGAATACTGGTGCTGAGAAAAATAAAATGTTTCCAACAGACATTGGTGTTGTGGTAAATGATTTTTTGGTTACACATTTTAATGGTGTGCTTGATTATGGTTTTACAGCAGGGGTAGAGGATCAGTTTGATGAGGTTGCTGATGGAAAGAAAAAATGGAACAATATGTTACAAGAGTTTTACGCTCCTTTCCATTTAAAAGTAGAGAATGTAATTGGTACAGCAGAAAAGGCGTTAGGTGAGCGTAATTTAGGAAAAGACCCTGATTCAGGGAACATTGTTTATGTTCGTATTGGTCCTTTTGGACCTATGGTTCAATTGGGAGAAAAACAGGAAGATGAGGATGCTCCAAAACCAAAATTCGCATCATTAATGAAAGATCAATCTATACAAACAATAACTTTAGAAGAAGCGTTAGAATTATTTAAATTACCAAGAACAGTTGGTGATTTTGATGGTAAAGAGGTGGTTGCTTCTGTTGGTAGATTTGGTCCGTATTTAAGATATGATGGTAAGTTTATATCTATTAAAAAAGATGATGGTGACGACCCTTTATCTATTGAGATTGATAGATCAATTGAATTAATAAAAATTAAGATTCAAGCAGATAAAGATAGATTAATTTTAAACTTTGATGGAGATCCTTTAGTTCAGGTTTTAAATGGAAGATATGGTGCTTTTATTCAGGTAACTCCTCCAAAAGGAAAGAAAATAAATGTTAAAATTCCAAAAGATTTAGAACCAAAAGAATTAACAAGAGAGAAATGTTTGGAGTTAAAGGAGAATCAGCCAAAGTCAAAGTTTAAGAGAAAGAAGAAATAAATGGAAATCTCATCTAATTTTATTCCTTTAAACCCTGGTTTATATTCTTTAAAAGAAAGATGGAACCCTTCTCAAATAGGTTTTCAAATTGATTCTCATACTCAAGATCATTTTCCTGATGTAGATTATTCTCAGATTGCCGTTTTTAATATTTCGGAATATGAGGGTACGAATAATGTTGCTTCTTCTTCAATGGATTGTAAGGTTCGAGATTCGTTTTATAGATTATATTTTGAGGGGTTGCCAAATATGGTAGATTTAGGCACTTTACAGTTGATGATAAACAGAAAAGAATCTTTTGATTTAATTACTGAAGTTTGTTCAGATTTGATTGATAAAGGGATTATCCCATTGATTATTGGAGGGGGACAAGATGTCTCTTATGCAATTTATAAAGCTTATGCACAACTTGCAAAGACAATCACTTTTTGCAGTGTAGACTCTACTTTTAATATTGGACAATCAGATGATAAACTAAATACACATTCCTATTTAAGTAAAATGATTTCGTTTAAACCAAATCATTTATTTAATTTTATAAATTTAGGATATCAAAGTTTTTATGTAAAACCAGAAGAAATTAAATTATTAAATGATTTAAATTTTGAAATTCATAGATTAGGTCAGATTAAAAACAATATGCAGGAGATTGAACCTTTTTTACGAAATACAGATTTCCTAAGTTTTGACATGTCTTCTGTTTCTTCTTCTTCCTTCTCTTCCAATGTATATTCTACTCCAAATGGTTTTAATGAAGAAGAATCTTGTAAAATAGCTAGATATGCGGGGATAAGTGATAAAATGTCTTGTTTTGGTATTTTTGAATATAATCAGGATTTAGATGTTTATAATCAGGGGGCGCAACTTATTTCTCAAATGATGTGGTATTTTATTGAGGGAGTTAAATTCCGTAAGATGGAATTGAATCCAAATATTGAAAATTGCATTAAATATACAGTAGCTTTTGAAGATGAACAAACTGAAATAGAGTTTTTTAAGAGTAATACAAGTGGTAGATGGTGGATGGGAGTTCCTTTTAAGAACCAAATAACTAATAGTTTTGACAACTATTTTGTAGCTTGTTCTTATGACGACTACCAACATGCAAACAGGGGGGAAATACCACACAGATGGTTGAAAACATATAGTAGGTTTCTGTAATAAAAACTCGTATTTTTCATATTTTTCTACTTTCTAATAAAAAATACTTATATTAGCAACCGAAAAAAAAGGTGTTTACTTTAAATCAAATATGAAAAAAAACATACTAATTATATCCTTAATGACCTTGTGTCTTGGAAGTTTAAAAGCTCAACAAGTTCCTCAGTTTAGCCAGAACATGTTTAATAAATTAGCGAATAATCCAGGTTCTGCTGGTAGTTCAGGTAATATAAACGCTATTGTTTTGCACCGTTCTCAGTGGATGGGTTTTGACGGTGCTCCAACAACCTTAAATCTTTCGGTAGATGCTCCTTTTGAGTTACTGAATGGAGGTTTAGGTTTGAATATAGTTTCAGATGCAATTGCTGAATACTCAAACTTAGGAGTTCAACTTTCTTATGCTTATCGTACAGATTTAGGAGATGGTCAGTTAGGAATTGGTGCTTCAGCTGGGATGTTTCAGAGTGGTTTAAATGGTGTAAAATTAATCCCTGCAGATATTGGTGATATTTCTATTCCTAATGGAGAAGTAAGTGGGTCAGCTATGGATTTTGGAGGTGGTGTTTACTATAACACACAAGATGTGTATATTGGTCTTTCCACTTTACATATTACAGAGCCTTCAATTGAAAAAACAGATGGTGGGATTATTAACCTTTCTCGTCATTATTTTTTACTTGCAGGATACTACCATGAAATTAATCCTTTACTTTCTTTAAACCCCTCTATTTATCTAAAATCTGATGGTACAACCTCACAGTTAGATGTAAATACAAATATATTATACAATAATAAGATATGGGGTGGCGTTAGTTATCGATTAGATGAAGGCATAGTATTGTTAACGGGTATGAATATTAATGATGACTTAAAATTTGGTTTAGCTTATGATGTAGTATTAAATCAGATAAAAAATAACAGTATTGAATTTATGTTGGGTTACAGCTTTAAGGTAGATTACGATAGACCGATAAAAAGTTATGAAAACCCAAGATACTTATAAAATTAAAAACCTTTCACTCTAATTTTTTAGAAGTGAATTAAATTAAAATGAATATGAAAAAAATATTATTTTTAAGTGCAGTAGTCACTTTATTAAGTGGATGTGCTGGCTCTGGAAATGGAGAACTAATTGGTGGAACGGATAGATTAGTTTGGAATCCAACAGATCCTTATGGAATGGTTTTTATTCCTCAAGGTAGTTTTGTTATGGGTCCTTCTGATCAAGATGTCCCATTCGCAAATGTTTCTACTAATCAGAGAGTTTCTGTTGGTGCATTTTATATGGATGAAACAGAAATTACGAATAACGAATATCGTCAATTTGAAAGATGGGTGGTAGATTCAATGATTAGAACTGAAATGAATGTATTTAAGAATAACAGAGGAGATACTTTGTTAAGTAAATATGTTGTAAATGGAGATACTTTAAGATTGATTGACTGGAATGTAAGAATAAACACAAATGATGAAGAGTACAAATTCTTATACGATTCGTTATTTATAAAAACTTATGTTGATGGAAAGCCAATTAAAGAAGAAGATAATTTTATTTACAGATATGAAGTATTAGATGTAAGATCTCTTTCAAAATCTAATAAAACAGATGAAGAAGCTATTGATCAGATGGATGCTTCTACTTATAGAGATAATTTTGTTGTAGAAAAAGAAGTAAAAATGTATCCTTCTACTTTAGATTATCAATCTGACTATGCTTACGCTAATAATGAAACAGATGCTACATTTAATTATGAACATATTGCTCATGATGATTATCCTGTAGTAGGTATTACTTGGGAACAAGCAACAGCTTTTAGTCATTGGAGAACGCATATAATGAATTCATTCTTAAGAGCTCAATCAGAACCTTTGTTACCAGATTTTAGACTTCCAACTGAGACAGAATGGGAGTATGCTGCCAGAGGAAGTTTATCTCAATCTCCATATCCTTGGGGTGGTCCCTACACAAGAAACATGAGAGGTTGTTTCTTAGCTAATTTCAAACCCTTAAGAGGTAACTATGTTGCTGATGGAGGTTTAAAAGCTATCAAAGTGAGGCAATATAATCCTAATAACTACGGTTTGTATGATATGGCTGGAAATGTTGCAGAATGGACTTCTACTGTATATGATGAAACTTCAGGTTCTTACTCTCACGATATGAATTCCGATAATTCTTATATTTCAGAAAATGAAGATGCTAATGTATTAAAGAGAAAAGTAACAAGAGGTGGCTCTTGGAAAGATATTTCTTACTTCATTCAAAATTCGACTAGATCATATGAATATTATGATGTTTCTACATCTTATATTGGTTTCAGGTGTGTAATGGACTTCTTAGGAAGGGATAAGGAAGATTTTCAATAAAAATATTAAAAAAATAACTAAATAAATAAAAAAATGGGATTAGGAAATATAACAGAAGCAAAATGGTACAAAAAAATGATGCCAAAACTTTATGGATGGGGTGCCGCTCTTGTAATTATAGGTGCGTTATTTAAGATTGAACACTTACCAGGAGCTTCTATAATGTTAATTATTGGTTTAGGAACTGAGGCTGTTATTTTCTTCTTTTCTGCATTTGAAAAAACTCATGAAGAATATAATTGGGAAAAAGTATATCCTCAATTATCTAATGAAGATATGACCGACCCAGCAAATATGTCACCTGCTCAACAACTAGATAGTGCTTTAGAAAAAGCTAAAATTGATAATGCATTAATTGAAAGTTTAAATGAAGGACTAAGATCTTTTGGAGAAGCTTCATCTCAATTAAACGAAACTATTTCGGCTGCAACAGGTATCACAGAATATAATGATCAAATTCAAGAGGGTGTTAAAAATATGAATGCTCTAAACTCCTTATATGAATTGCAGTTACAAGCTTCTAATCAGCAAATGGAAGCTACTACTATGTTCCTTCAAAACTTACAAGCTTCTGTAGAAGATTCTAAGAATTTCCAAGAACAAGTTTCTCAATTATCAGTTAATTTAGAACAAATGAATAAAGTATATGGTGGTATGCTTACTGCAATGAATCCAAATAAATAATCATTTTAATTACTAAATAAAACATAAAATAATATGGCAGGAGGTAATTTGTCACCAAGACAGAAAATGATTAATATGATGTATTTAGTGCTTACAGCACTTCTTGCTTTAAATGTCTCTAAGGAGGTTTTGAACTCTTTCTTTGAGGTGAATTTAGGAATTGTGAAAACAACTAAAAGTATTGATAAAAAAAATATTGATACTTATGATGGATTTGAAAATGCATCTAATCAAGAGAAAGTTAAAAATTATAAAAATTTAGCAAATACAGTGAAACCTATTTCCATGTCTTTAGTAGAAGGAATTCAGGAAATGAAATACAATCTTGTTTTAAAAGCTGATAAGCAAGTGTTCTTAGGAGATTATAAGGATGAAGAGGGAGACGAAATAGAATCTAATATATTTGAAGTAGAATATTCTGAGCTATCTTCTCTAGAAAAGTCTAAAAAAATTGCTCACTTAGGAGCTAAAGATGATAGACATGCTGCTGGTGATATTTTTAATCCTGAAAATAAAGCATCTTTACCAAACATAGATGGAATTGGAAAATGTACTCAAATGAAAAATGAAATTGAGTCGTTTAGACAAACTTTACTATCAGTTTTAAAAGTTGCTGAAGATTCTTCATGGATAATTAAAGGGTCTTCTGAATTTTTAGCTGATGAGATTAATAGTTCTCTTAAAATTGAGGATGGTAAAGTTTATGGAGAAAAAGGAAAAAAAGTAACTTGGGAATATTATAATTTTTATGATATGCCTTCAGTTGGTGCTTTAACTCTACTTTCAAAGTGGCAAGCTGATATAAAAAATATGGAAGCGGAGGTTATTTCTTTCTTAGCTAAAAATATTGATGCAAATTCGTTGAAGTTCACTACTGCAATGGCAACTACAATACCTTCATCTAATTTTGTTTTAAAAGGAGAAGAGTTTAAATCCACTATATTTCTAACTGCTTTTGATGAAACTGCTAATCCTGAAATATTAATTGGTGATTATGACTCGTTACCTGATGGAACATATCAGATGATAGGAACTCCAGAGGTTGTTCCTGTTGTAAACGGACAGGGTATTTATACTGTTAAAGGAGGAAGTGTTGGACCAAAATCGTATAAAGGTCTTATTAAGATATTACAAGATGATGGAGATCAATATTATCCTTTTGAAGGTGAGTATATTGTAGCTAACAAATCTTTTGCAGTTTCTCCAACTAAGATGAATATTTTATATACAGTGATTGATAATCCAATATCAGTTTCTGTTGCTGGTTATCAACCCGATCAAGTTTCTATTTCTATGAGTGGTGCGTCATACACGACTGTAAATAGAAAGAAAGGAGAATATATGGTTACTCCAGATAATAAAATGTTAGGAAAGAAAATTTATGTATCTGTAACTGTTAAAGATAAGAATGGTAAGAAAAAATCAATAGGTAAAATGGAGTTTAGAGTTAAGGAAGTACCGGATCCTACTATTTTTCATTTAAATTCTAATAAAGTATCTAAAGAACAGATAACAGGTAAACCAAAATTGTCCGCTAAACTATTGAATTTCGATTTTGAAGGAATTGTATTTAAGGTTGTTAAGTTTGATGTTGAGTGTATTGGTACTGTATCTGAAGCTTTTGAAGGTGTTTCTATAATATCTAGTAAAATAAAAACTGAAATAGGAAGATTGAAAAAGGGTAATAAAGTGATAATAAGTAACATTATAGTAAAACAAAAAGGAGGATCAACTAGAAGAATGGGACCTTCTGTAGGTTTTAACTATACTATTAAATAAAAATTATGAAGAAAATTAAAAGAAAAGTATTAATCATTACAATCTCTTTTTTGTTGCCATTATTTTCAATGGCTCAAGTTTTAGAACCTTTACAGGAACAGCCAGAGGATATAACTAATGGAGCTTATAATAAGGTTCATAATCAAGAGAAAGAAGAAGCTTATCATTATCCAGAAATTAACGAAAAAGATATTGTATGGTCTCGTACTATTTGGAGAGAAATTGACTTAAAGCAGAAAATTAATCATCATTTTTATTTTCCAGCAATTGAAAATAAAGCAAATTTGAATCCTGAAAAGATGAGTTTGATCGATGTTATTATGGAATCTCTTCAGGATACTGTATCTGAGTCTTTTAGGTGTTTTAAGATTGTTAATAATGCTCCTCCTGGAAATGAATTTAAGTACGGTCAACTTACTAACGTTGAAAAAATGAGACTTGGAGCTAGTGTTCAGAAAGGTGAAGCAATACAATCTGAATGGGGAGGAGGAGATTCTATTCTTAACGGTATCACTCAATATTATTCTGATATTGTAACTCCTTTTAACAGAACTGAAGTTTTAAGATGGAATGTGAAAGAGGAGTGGTTTTTTGATAAACACAGGTCAAAAATGTCTGCAAGAATTATTGGATTATGCCCTATCAGAACTTATATTGATGAGAATAACGAAGAAAGAGATATGCCATTATTTTGGATTTACTTCCCTGATTTTAGAGATGTATTAGTTCAAACTAAAGTAGCTAATTTCACTAAAAATAATGCTCAACAACGATCTTATTTAGGAATATTTGAAAAAAGAATGTTTGGCAGTAGAATTCTACAAGAATCTAATATTATGAATAGATCTGTTACTGATTATATGATAGGATTAGATGCTTTACTAGAATCTGAAAGAATTAAGGAAGAGATATTTAACATAGAGCACGATATGTGGGAGTATTAATTCCATATACAATAATAATTTACAAAACCCCATTTATGGGGTTTTTTCTTTAAAATAAAACTTTTAATTATGAATAAAGAGCTAAGTTTAGAAAAGTTGTTTTCCGATATTATATTATTTTTTATTAGAAATAAATTTTTAATTATATCAGTTACAATTTTCGGTATTGTATCTGTTATACTATTTCAGAAGTTGAAGCCAGCTTATTTTTCCACTACTTCTATAGCTACATCAGGTGTTGCTGCCTACGAAAGATTTGAAGATGATGATATCTTAAATCAAAGAACAGCAATTAATATGATAAACAATTTGCAGTTAGATGTTCGGAAGGAGGATTATAATGCCTTGTCCTCAAAGTTAGATATTTCTGAATATCAAGCCTCAATGATAAAGTTTATTGAAGCAGAACAAATATTTAGAGAGGATCAAGATGAAAAGAAACATAATACTCCTAAATTTAGTATTCATCTTTTAGTTAGAAATAAAAGTAGTATATTAATTATTCAGGAGGGCTTATTAACCTACTTTAATACTAATAAATATATTAGTGATTATAAGATGATTTTTAATACTACTAATTCTCAAATTATTTCTTCAATAGATAAAGAAATTGATGAATTAAGAGCGTTGAGATATAAAGAAAACTCCACTATAGATTTAAGTACTAATACAATATTGTCATCTAGAAATCATATGGATATTCAAAATCAAATTGTAGATTTAACACATAAAAAATCGGTAATTATTTCAGACGATAATATGTTTTTACCTCTAACTTTTGTGGATGATTTTACATTAACGACAATAGAGGAAAGAGAGGTGTTTGTATGGGGAACAGCAATTGGTTTTTTGTCTTTTATTATCTCTATAATTATATCTATTGTAAGAGAAGTGAAAAATAATCCACTTAAAAAATAAAATAAATGAATATAGGAATAATTGGTTCAGGTTATGTTGGATTAGTAGCTGCCGCTTGTTTTGCGGAAATGGGAAATAAGGTAATCTGTGTAGATGTTGATGAGAGTAAAATTAAAAGTTTAAAAGAAGGAAAGGTTCCAATTTATGAACCTGGAATTGAAGAATTAGTTGTGAATAATCAGAAAAAAGAAACATTACATTTTACCACTAATATTAAAGATGCATTAGATGAAGCTACAATAATATTTATTGCTGTTGGTACTCCTATGGGAGATGATGGTAGTGCAGATTTAAAATTTGTTTTGCAGGTTGCAGAAGATATTGGGAGAAAAATGTCTCATTATTTAGTTGTTGTAGATAAGAGTACTGTTCCTGTAGGTACAGCTGATTTGGTGAAATTAAAAATTCAAGATACTTTAAATAATAGAAATTCAGATTTAACTTTTGATGTTGTTTCAAATCCTGAGTTTTTGAAAGAGGGAGCTGCTATTGATGACTTTATGAGGCCTGATAGAGTGGTAGTTGGTGCTGATAATAAGGATGCTATGAGACTAATGCAAGAATTGTACGCTCCTTTTACATTTAATCATGATAGATTTATCGGTATGGATATTCGTTCAGCAGAAATGACAAAATATGCAGCAAATGCAATGCTTGCAACTAAAATATCTTTTATTAATGAAATGGCAAATATATGTGAGCATGTTGGGGCAGATATTAATCAAGTAAGAATAGGAATTGGATCTGATAAGAGAATAGGTTATCAGTTTATTTACCCAGGTTGTGGTTATGGAGGAAGTTGTTTTCCAAAAGATGTTAAAGCTCTTATTAATATTGCGGATAAAAGTGGATATAACGCACAATTAATTTCTTCTGTAGAAAAAGTAAATGCAGTTCAGAAAAATATTCTATTTAAAAAAGTAGTACAGAAATTTGGAACAGATTTAACTGGAAAAACCTTTGCTATCTGGGGGCTTTCCTTTAAACCAGGTACGGACGACATGAGGGAAGCTCCTTCTATTAATTTAATTCACTCCATTATAAAAAATGGAGGTAAGGTGAATGCTTATGATCCGAAAGCGGTAGATCAGGCTAAATTCTATTTAGATACATTGGAAGTTAATTATTGTAAAGATAAATATTCCACTTTAGAGAGTACAGATGCAGTGATTTTAGTTACTGAATGGAAAGAGTTCCGTTCTCCAAATTTCACTAAGATGGCTGAATTAATGAAGAATAAAATACTTATTGATGGTAGAAACCAGTTTTCTACTGAACAAATAAATAAACATGGGTTTGAATACTTTCAAATTGGTGTAAAATAATTTATGAAAATCCGACAAGCATTTAGGTCTAGATCGCTAAAGGATTTTTCTTCTTTGTTTTTTGCAAATATAATTCAGAAATTTTTCGGATTATTTAGAGAAATTATAACAGCCTCTATTTTTGGGTCATCTATTTTATATGCAAACTTTTTATTACTTCAATCAGTTTCAGGTCTGTTTTCACAGTTTACTATTGGAAATGCATTAAAAGCTAACTTACTTCCAAAATTTACTAAGATATTTTCAGAACATAAAGTTGTCTCATTTAGAAAAATATTATCTTTTTCTAAAAAGTCTATGCTTCTATTATTTGTAGTTAGTCAAATTATTCAGTTTTTTATTATTCTTTATCTTGACTCTGATTATTCAAAATATTTATTGATCATATCAGTTTTTTTAAGTGTAACAGTTTGTTTTAATTTTTACAATAATATTTATTTAACCCTACTACAAGCAAAGGGTAAATTTAGAAGTTATTCTTTTGCAACAACTTTAAATGAGTTTTCAGTTGCTGTATTTATCTATCCACTTTCTGTTCTATTAGATGTAACAGGTTTAGTTATTAGTAGAATAATTGGAGTTTTATCTATTACCTTTGCCTATGTTTTACCTATGAATAAAGAAAATGAAGGGTATGAAATAGAATTAAAGAGAAAAGATTTCAATATACCTACTTTAATTTTAGGTAATTTTGCAAATATAATTCTCTTATGCTCTCGTTTTATTTCTGGAGCAGATGGTGGAGTAAATATTACTTACTTTACATACTCAATATTTATTCTTAATGTACTTCTAACTACTGTAGTCGGAAATATTAGCACATTATTACTTAGAAAAGTGTCAATTAAGAAGAATACTAATTTTATGCTTTACTCTTTAGTCATTTCTTTTTTAATGGGAATAGGTCTTGTTCTAGGATTGGAGTATTTTGGGTTTAGATTAATACAATTAATTTTTATGAGAGGTGAATTTAACCTTGATGATGTAGAAAAGACAACTATATTTATTAAACAATTAAGTTATAGTTTCATTCTGATTTTTATATCTACTACTTTGTTTCAACCTTTCTTTTCTTTAGATATTAAAAAAAGTAGAATAGTAAGAAAGAGAATATCTTTAATTTTTATCATAACTATTATATTTGGATTTTTATTATCTTGGTTTTTAAATTTTGATGTAAAATACGAATCTCTTATTATGATGTATTTTTCGTCATTCATTAGTGTGATTTTATCTGTATATTCTTATATATATTATCTAAATAATAATTAATTGGAATTAATCTCATATATAATTTTACTTTCTATCTCTGTTATTACTATTCTTTCAGAAAGTCAATTTCTTTATAAATGGATTTTTATTCCTTCAATTATGGTTTTTATGTTTATAGTAAGGAATGAAGGATTTGATACTGATATAGAAGACTATGCAAGGCAAATGCATTCTACTGGAATGGACCTATATTATTTAAGAGAATTTATTTTTTGGTTGGGTAGTAGGTTTGTATATTATGTTATTCAAGATGAGTTTCTTTCCTTTTTATTTATGGATTTAATTTGGATTATTGTTATGATTAAGGTAGGAAATAGAATGTCTTCTTTTAAAAGTGAAAATTTAAATAATGCCCTATTACTTGTTTTAATGACTTCCTTTCCTTTTGTTTTTGGTTATGAGAATATATATAGACAGTTTTTTGCAACAGTATTTGCTTTATTATCTTATTCTTTAATTGAGAAAAAGTATTATATGTCTTTATTTTTTTTAGTTGTTTCTTTCTTTATGCATAATATAGTAGCTTTATTATTGCCATTATTTTTGATTAAGAAATTTTACAAATTTAATTTTCCTGATAGAATGCAGATTTCTACTATTATTACTTTAGTATTTATAGCTTCTTTAGGTTTTTTGGTAAAATTAAAATCGGTTGAACAAACAGGTTTAAATATGGGAATGTTTTATCTGCTAGTATTTGTGTTGTTGTTAGTAGTTGCATTACTAGTCTTCCGGAAAAATATATATATACTATTCGAAAAGGCTCCTTCTTTATTTTTCATTGTACTTTTAATGATGGGATTAGTGGCCTTAAATGTAGATATGGTTGCAGAGCGTTTAGGTATGATGTTTATTTGTTTTATTACATATGATTTATATAAATACTCCTCTGAAATTGAAAATAGAGGAATAAGGTCTTTAGTTAGGTTGACTTTATTGTTGTTATTTAGTCTTCCTACTTTATTTTTTGCTAGTTCAAGACAATTCTTAATATAGATGAGTAGAAAAGTACTTATATTTTTATTTATTTTGTTTGCTTCTGCAATGTTAGCAATTGGCAGATTCTATGATCCTAGGTTAGAAATATATGGAGTTAACCTTACTATTTTATTGAGTTCTTTCTATTGTATTTTTTTAATTGCATTATTTTTAACGAAAAAGTTTATTAAAATAAGTGTTCTCAAAGTACTACAGTATTTATTCTACTTCTCTTTAATTGTTTCTAATCTTGTTTTGTGGATATTTTATGATGTTCAAGAATACGGTTTTATTAAATTTATCAATTTACTTTTAATTACTATCCCAATTTCTGTTATTGTTTCTGAATATTTTAAGATAAAAGATAGAAATTTTTTTATTTATATTTTATTATCTATTTCTGTTTTCTTATTATTGATTGCTATTTTTAATTTTTCGTCTCTTTCATCTAATAGGTCAGGAGTATTAGGTGGAGGCCCAATAGTATTATCTAGGTGGTTATGTTTTGGTGCTCTTATTTTATTCTTTCACCCAAAAATCAAAAATTTTCGCTTATTATATTTTACTATATTTCTAGTAATGTCATTATTTACTGGAAGTAGAGGCCCATTTTTCTCCTTGTTATTTGTAATGTTTATTTATTTATTGATGAATTTTAGAAGAATATTTTTGAAGGTTTTATTTGTTTTAACTTTACTAATATCTATTATCTTTATCAGTGGGTTTTATAATAAGTTAGCTGAATTTGGTACGGTTTCTAGAGTATTTATGAATATTAATGAGGGTGGATTTCGTAAATCTACAGCTAGATCTGTTTTATATAAAACTTCTATAAATGAATTTATTTCATATCCGTTTGGCGTTGGTTCTGGTAATTTTGTAGTCTATTCTGACAAGAGAATGTATCTTAAAAATAAAAAATTATTTTATCCTCATAATATATTCTTAGAGATTTTTACAGAGTTTGGATTGTTTTCTGGATTACTCTTCTTTATATATATATTATATTCTACTATTAAATCTTATAAATTAAATATTAAAGATAGAAATAATGACTATGGAAATCTGTTGTTTTATACCTTTGTATTCTTAATATTAAATAGTATGATAAGTGGTGATTTGAATGATGCTAGATTATTATTAGTTTTTATTCCACTAATGAGTATTGAAAATAAATAAATGTTAATAATTTGTAATGGGGCTTTTAAGTCCGGATCTTCTTGGTTACATGCAATTTTGGTAGAACTTACTATAGTGCAGAAATTGAACCTTGAAAAGGTTCCAATTAAATATAGTAATGATGTGAATTCACCAACAACAATTGTAGAAAGTCAATTATCTAATTTTCTTATTGTAGAAGATTTTAATTCTAATAATTACCTAACGAAATCTCACTTCTTTAAGAAGAAAACCTTAAAGAAAACTTATCCTGAAAATGTAAATTTTCTTTTTATTGAAAGAGACATGAGAGATGCAATTGTTTCTCATTATTTTCATATTCAGAACAAATACAGAAATAAAATTAGTTTTTCTTTGTACTATTTTTTTGTAGGTAGATATAAGGCGTATGAAATTAGTTTATTTAATAAGAGATGTAAACAATATATGGGAGAGAAAAACTTCTTTCATTTCTCAGACTTAATATCAGATTTTGAAACTACTGTTATTGATATAGCGAGAGTAATTGGAATTAATAATATTTCAGAAGAAGAAATTGCTCAGATAAAAGAACAAACTACTTTAGATAAGCTTAGAGAAGAGCTAAAGAAGGGGAATATTAATTATTATCCTACTAACACAAAAGATAATTGGAAGCTTTTTAGACAAGGTAAAGTAGGAGATTGGAGAAAACACTTCAGGGCTCAACATGTAAATGATATTAGTAAAATTGAAAGAGGTAATTTTTCACTAGTTAGTAAAACGGTTTATTATCTTATTTTTACATTAAGAAGAAAAATATTTAGAATTGAATAATATGAAAACTTGGAAAAAATATAATGGAGCTTTAATTCCTTCTACTCCTCCTCATTTTAAAGTAGATGACTCTTCTTTAGATAAGAAAATTTTAGAAGAAAATGTTTCTTTTGCTCGTTGGACCACAGATTTTGATTGTAAAAAAGTGACAGAATTTTGGTATGTTATTTGTGATAAATTTATTCCTATTGAAGATTTAAGTAGAAATACTAGAAGTAAAATAAGAAGGGGTTTAAAACAATGTGAGGTTAAGATGACAACTAAAGATATTCTTCTAGAAAATGGATATGATTGTTATTCTTCAGCATTCTCTAGATATAATACTTATTTATCTCCGAAAACAATAATTCAATTTCAGGAAGAGATAAATTCTTTTGATGACTCGTGGGATTTCTGGGGTGTTTATTATGAGGATATTTTAATTGGATATAGTCAAAATAAAATTATTGATGATTATTGTGATTATTCTACAATTAAATTTCATCCTGATTATTTAAATTTATATCCTAGTTATGCTCTCTTCTATATTATGAATCAGTATTATTTAAATGAAAATAATTTTAGGTATGTAAATGATGGAGCAAGAAGTATATCACATGAAACTAATATTCAAACTTTTTTAATAGATAAATTTAGATTTAGAAAAGCTTATTGTAAATTAAATATTATTTACAGTACAAAAGTTAGATTATTATTATCTTTAATTTATCCTTTCCGTTTGATATTAGGTTTTTTAAATTTTGGAATATTTATAAAATTAAATATATTACTTAAACAAGAAAATATTAGAAGGAGTTATGAAAGATAAATATCACTTTTTTAAGAATAATGAGATTTGTGAAATTGATCTTCCAGAAGGGTTTGATTTTTTTTATTTTTCACCTTCTATATTTGAAAGAAAGCTACATAAAGGATTATATCGTTATTCTAATTTATTATATATTTTTTGGTTTATCTTTACTGTAGGTAGATATCATATCTTATACATTAGAGATAAATCATCTGGGGAGATAGCGCATTTCTCTAACATATTGCCAAATATTTTTAAATATAGATTCATGGAAAAGGGGGATGTACAGATAGTAAATTGTTGGACTTATAAAAAATATAGAGGAATGAAGTTATATCCTTTTGCTTTATCTAAGATACAAGAGAAGTTTAATGATAGAAAAATTCTTATTGGTTCTAAAACATCAAATATTGCTAGTTTGAATGTAATTAGAAAGTCAGGATTTAAGAAGATTTTTGATGTTGAAAAAAGATCAGTTTTTGGAATATATTGTAAAATAGATGAATAAACTAGTATCTATAATAACTCCATCTTATAACTCCTCAAAATTTATTGAGGGGTGTATAGATTCTGTTATCTCTCAAACATTTCAGAATTGGGAAATGATTATTGTGGATGATTGTTCTAATGATAATTCTAGAGAAATCATTTCTGATTTATCAACAAAAGATGATAGATTAAAATTTATTTCCTTAAAAAAAAATATTGGAGCAGCTGCATCTAGAAATATTGCAATAAGAGAAGCGAAAGGAAAATATATTGCTTTTCTAGATTCGGATGATATTTGGATAAAAGATAAATTAGAAAAGCAGATTGCATTTATGAATGAAAAGGATATCGCATTTTCATTTACATGTTATCAGCCAATTTCAGAAGATGGAATGGAAAAATATTCCGTTATTAAAGCTCCTAAAAAAATGACTTATCATTCTTATTTAAAAAATACTATTATTGGATGCCTTACTGTAATTATTGATAAAGAAAAGACGGGAGATTTTGAGATGCCAAATATTCGATCTTCTCATGATATGGCATTGTGGTTACTTATTATGAAAAGAGGATTTTCTGCATATGGTTTAGATGAGAATTTAGCATATTATAGAATAGTATCTAACTCAAATACTTCCATAAAATGGAAGGCTGCAAAAGAAGTATGGGATGTTTATAGAAAAGTAGAGAAATTGAATATTATTTTTAGTGTATATAATTTTATAGGTTATGCATATAACGCAATTAAAAAAAGAATGTCATGATAAAAAGAATCTTTGATTTTTTCTCTTCATTTATTGGGTTAATAATTTTACTTCCTCTTTTAATTTTCGTCTCTCTTGCTATAAAGATAGGGTCTTCTGGTCCGATTTTCTTCTCACAGAAAAGAGTTGGTAGAGATGGGAAGTTGTTTACCTTAGTTAAATTTAGATCTATGACGGTGCAACAAGATTCATCTAATACTGCTACTGCTCGTGGTGATGTGAGAATTACTAAAATAGGAGCTTTTCTGCGAAAGTATAAACTAGATGAACTTCCTGAATTATGGAATGTTGTAATTGGAGAGATGAGTTTAGTAGGTCCAAGACCAGATGTTCCAGGTTATGCAGATAGTTTGAAAGGAACAGATATAAACATGCTGAAACTAAGACCAGGGATTACAGGCACAGCAAGTTTGAAATATGCAAATGAAGAAGAAATATTAGCTGCAAAAGAAGATCCTCAAAAATATAATGATGAAGTGATTTTTCCAGATAAAGTTAAATTAAATTTGGAATATTATGAAAAACAATCGCTCTGGTTAGACATTAAAATTATCTTTGCAACAATCTTCAGAAGATCCTATTGAATGGAAAACAAAAAAATATGGCTTTCTTCTCCTCATATGGGAGAGAACGAATACAAATATGTTACTGAAGCATTCGATTTAAATTGGATTGCTCCAGTAGGCCCTCACTTAAATAATTTTGAAAAAAAGCTATCGGAGATATCAGACGGGAAAGAGGTATCAGCACTTAGTTCTGGTACTTCAGCTATTCATTTGGCATTAATTTTATTAGGAGTAGAGTGTGGTGATGAAGTGCTTTGTTCTTCTTTTACTTTCTCTGCATCAGCAAATCCTATTGTATATCAGGGAGCTAAACCAGTATTTGTAGATTCTGAATTAGATACTTGGAATATCTGTCCTAAATATCTGGAAGAGGCGATAATTAATAGATTAGAGAACAATATAAAACCTAAGGCAATTATTGTTGTTCATCTTTATGGTATGCCAGCTAAAATGACTGAAATTATTACAATTTCAAAAAAATATGATATCCCGATTATTGAAGATGCTGCAGAGGGATTAGGATCTACTTATTTTGGTAAGCCATTAGGATGTTTAGCTGAATTCGGAATTTATTCTTTTAATGGAAATAAAATAATAACCACTTCAGGAGGTGGAGCTCTTATTTCTTCAGATAAAGAAAAAATAAAAAAATCTAAGTTTTTATCTACTCAAGCTAGAGATGATTTTCCTCACTACGAACATTCTCATATCGGATTTAATTATAGGTTGAGTAATGTATCTGCTGCAATTGGTTTAGGTCAGTTAGAGGTCTTACAAGATAGAGTGAATAGAAGAAGAGAGATATTTGATTACTATAAAAGAGAACTATCTCAAATTAAAGAAATTTCTTTTGTTGAGGAAATAGATGGTTTTTATTCCAATAGATGGCTGTCTACAATTTTAATTTCTAAGGATTCAAAAGTTAATAGAGAAGATGTGAGATTGCATTTAGAAAAAGATAACATTGAAGCTCGTCCACTGTGGAAACCAATGCACCAACAACCAATTTTCAAGCATTGTTTGTCATTTGGTGGTGATAATTCAGAGTATTTATTTCAGTATGGCTTATGCCTTCCTTCTGGCAGTAATATGTCTGATCAGGACTTAAATAGAATTGTAAAAAAAATAAAAGAAGCTTTTGAAAACTAAATTGTTAACTTTAGATAGAATCTACAAACAGCTTATTACATTATTTTTTGACGTAATTATTTTAACTGTTTCTTTATGGTTATCTTTTGCCTTAAGATTTGGTGAACCTTTTAATCCGTATTTGGTAGATAATTTATGGTTATTTATTTTTGTTCCTATAGTAGCAATCCCTCTTTTTGTTAAGTTAGGTTTATACCGAGCTGTATTACAATATATTGGTGTTAAGGTAATTACAACTTCTTTTAACTCTATTACAATTAGTTGTTTTGCTATTACTTTCTTTATGTATTTCTTTTTGGATAGTAGTAATGATTTGCCAAGATCAATTATGCCTATATTTTGGTTTGTTTCGAATACATTTATTATTACTTCTAGGTTTTTACTTAAAGGTATGATGTATTCTTGGGATAATAGTGTGAACAAAAGAAAGCAAACCATTATTTATGGTGCGGGAAGTGCTGGTGTTCAGCTAGCGGAAAGTTTAAAGAAAAGTATTGATTATGCTCCTGTTGCTTTTATTGATGATGATAAACAAAAGTACGGTACAATTATTAATTTTCTTAAAATATCTTCTTTTACTTCATTACAAAAAGTAATAAAGAAACATGATGCAAAGTTAATTTTACTTGCAATTCCTTCTACATCTTATTCTAGGAGAGTAGAAATTTTAAAGAAGTTGTCTAAATTCCCATTAGAAGTAAAAGTACTCCCTTCAGTAGATAATATTGTAAATGGTGAGGTAACTATAGAAAGTCTCAAAAAGGTACAAGTGGAAGATATTTTAGGAAGAGAAGCTGTCGTACCACAAGAGAAATTATTAAAGAAGAATATTAAAGGAAAAAATATACTAGTTACAGGTGCCGGTGGAAGTATTGGTTCGGAGTTATGTAGACAAATTTTTGAATTAAGTCCTAGTAAAATTGTATTAATTGAGAATTCAGAATTTAATATTTATTCCGTCCATCAAGAGTTATTAAAAAGTAAGAAAAGAGCTGAAATAATCCCAAAGCTAGCAACGGTTACTAATTTGCAACAAGTAAATCAGATTATAAAAGAACACGAGATAAATACTATTTTCCATGCTGCTGCATATAAGCATGTTCCTATGGTAGAAATGAATATATCCGAAGGAGTTTATAATAATGTGATAGGAACCTATAATGTTGCAAAAGCTGCTTTAGACAATAATGTAGAAAACATGTTACTTATTAGTACAGATAAAGCGGTTCGTTCTACTAATGTTATGGGAGCTTCAAAAAGGTTTTCAGAATTAATTCTTCAAGCATTTTCTGAGGAGAAAAGTAATACATGCTTTTCTATGGTGCGTTTTGGAAATGTTTTAGATTCAGCTGGTTCTGTTGTTCCTCTCTTTAGAGGTCAAATTAATGAAGGTGGTCCTGTTACAGTAACGCATAGAAACATTACTCGTTACTTTATGTCTATTCCGGAAGCGGTACAATTAGTATTACAAGCAGGAGCAATGGCAAAAGGAGGGGATGTCTTTGTTTTAGATATGGGAGATCCGATAAAGATATTAGACTTGGCTTATAGAATGATTCATTTAAGTGGATTGATACCTATTGATACTGAAAATCCGAATGGAGATATTAAGATTAAATTTACTGGATTAAGAGCGGGTGAAAAGTTATATGAAGAATTATTAATTGGTGATGATGTAATTCAATCTGAACATCCAAGAATCATGCAAGCTCGAGAGGAAAAACTTCCTTTAGAACTTATTATTAAAAAGGTAAATGAAATTTCAAAATTGAGAGAAGTACAAAATGATATTGAAATAAAAGAAATTTTATTGAAGAATGTAAATGGATACAAAACTATTAATTTATGAGAATTGCAATTTTAGGTACTAGAGGGATTCCAAATTTTTATGGCGGTTTTGAGCAATTTGCACAATATCTTTCTGAACATTTAGTGAAAAAAGGTCATGAAGTATATGTGTATAATTCTCATACACATCCCTATCAGAAGTCAGAATGGAAAGGAGTAAATATTATACACATTAAGGATCCTGAAAATATAATTGGTCCTGCCGGTCAATTTATTTATGATTTCAATTGCATCTTAGATTCTAGAAAAAGAAATTTTGATATTATCCTACAGTTAGGATATGTTACATCTTCTATTTGGTTTTGGTTACTTCCTAAAAAGGCGGTAGTTATTACTAATATGGATGGTTTAGAATGGAGAAGAAGTAAGTTTTCTTATATAGTTAAAAAGATTATTATTTTTACAGAAAGCCTTACTGTGAAAACCAGTGATTTTCTTATTTCAGACTCTACTGGTATTCAAAATTATTTGAAAAATAAGTATTCAGTAGAATCAAAATATATTCCTTATGGTGCTCATGTAATGAAGGAGGATCTTAATAAATTTGTTTTACAAGATTTATCTCTTGAAAAAGGTGGATACAGCTTGCTTATTGCTAGAATGGTTCCAGAAAATAATATAGAAACTATTCTGAAAGGTTTTGTGTCTTCATCTACAAAAAGAAAATTTCTTGTTATTGGTAGTACTAATAATAGATTTGGCCAGTATATTAAAAATAAGTTCTCAGACCCTAGAGTTATTTATTTAGGATATATTTCAGGAATAGACAAATTAAAT
Source organism: uncultured Flavobacteriales bacterium (assembly GCA_905478555.1). Taxonomy (GTDB): domain Bacteria; phylum Bacteroidota; class Bacteroidia; order Flavobacteriales; family BACL11. The sequence goes on along the minus strand of CAJQIZ010000009.1, from coordinate 15,237 downwards.
ATTTTAAGAAAGTATTCTCATTTATATTTTCACGGACATTCTGTTGGCGGTACAAATCCATCCTTGTTAGAAGCAATGGGTTCTTCTGCATTAATTTGTGCTAATGATAATGAGTTTAATAGAGCAATTCTTGGAGAGGATGCTTTCTATTTTAATTGCCAGAAATGTATTACTATACTTGTAAATAAAGATTTAATAGAGAAAAGAGAGGTTTATATAAAAAATAATATAAGTAAAGTAAAGGCAGAGTATGCTTGGAATAATATTCTTTCTGAATATGAAAATTTTATGATATCAAAATTAAAATAAGTATTCTTTTAGAAATCTATCTTATCTCCATCTTTATAAGCTACAATATACGCATCTAAATAACCATTCTTAATCATTTCTTTCTGATATACAATAGCATCATCTAAGCTATAGTACATACCCGCTAAGTAAGCTGTTTTTCTTTCATTGATAGGCACAGTAATTAAATATTCTTCATCAAACATATCTGCTGGAGCTTCATATTCTCTGTATACTCCCATATGTATTCTGAAAACATATTCGTTATCTACTCCCATTTTTATTTGTTCTTCTCTATCAAAAGAACGAATCAACTCATCTCTTCTCTTATTGTATTGTTTCTGGTATTTTTCTGCTTTATTGTCATCTCCTAAAATAGTATATACATATACTAAGTTTTCATAAGGAGCTAGATAAAGTTTGTCATGTTTTATAGTAAGCTTAAATAATTTTATAGCGGTTTTTAGGAATATAGAGTTTTTAGCTTTTGAAATCCATTTATCTGTATCTCTTTCTCCCCTTACTGTAGATACCCCATAAGTGTAGTTTGCTACCGCTAGGTTATAAGTCCAATCTCTACTGTAATATAACTTATTAGTTATTTTCCTTAGGTTTCTCTTTACTTGTCCATATTTACTTTTTTCACCAGTACATAAGTAAGCTATTGATAATTGTGCTCTCGAAAAATTTAAACCATGTTCTTTTATCTTTCCTCTTTTTAATTTCTTTTCTGCAATTTTTAATTCAGTAATTGCTGTTTCATAATTTCCATTACTTAATTCATCTGTACCATTATTATAGGCTCCAATTCCTTCCTGAACCATACTCATTGTTCTTTCTTTTATAAGTGCAACTTTGTTGAATTCTAAGTTGTCGTCTCCTTTAATTATTTTTAGTTTTGTAATGTTAGGTTCAACTCCTTCTACAACTAATTGTTTTACCTCTGTTTTATCTCTTACTTCTGTTTTATTATTTTTTTTATTCTTGTTTGCCTTTTTAATTACTTTTGCTTCAGCAGTTTCCATTCTATCTCTTACTTTATCTGCATTGTCTTTATCATTTGTATTTCTTAAAATCTGTTCTAAAGTAATATATGCCTGAAAATAATTTTCATCTAATCGGATACTTTGACTTAAGTTAGCAGAGGATTCAGAATAGTTCCCAATTAAATGATTAGCAATGGATAGGTTGTATAACCAGTATTGTTCTTTATCTATTTTACTTGTTACTAAACTGATATATCTGCTTGCAACTGCTTTATCTTTTTCTTTTCCAGAACTTGCGTAACATAATGCCTGATTAATATTGATGTAATTATAAGCATGTGTGCTAATTTTAGCTCTTTTGTAACTTTTTCTGGCTAACATAAACTTTTCTATAGCAGAAGTATAGTTTTTGTTTTCCATTAATTGAATTCCTTCAGTATAAAGAGTATTTCCCTCATTTAATTTCTTTATTGAATTCTTTGATAATTGTTCCATATTATCGTGTTGCATAATATTTTCAATTCCAGAAATTACTTCCCAATCAAATGCATTTAAGAATTCTGTTCTGGTAATACTATCTGTTGTGATAGTTGCTTGTGCAGTATTTATTAATGTGAAAAATGATATAGCTACTAGTAAATTGATTCTAATTATGTTCTTTAACATAGTTTTAATGTTTAAAATTTTAATGTTGCCAAAATAAGTATTTATTTTTAACTTATTGCAAAATGATTCTGTAGTTAATAATAGTGTTATTGTTAATAAGTTGTATAATGTAAATTCCCTTAGATAAAGAGGATAAATCTACTCTTTCTGAATAGTCATTGAAGTTTTCAGAAGGAATAATGTTTACTATTTCTCCAAAAGTATTGTAAATCTTTATATTGTTTTCCACTATTTCTTTTGTTTCAATTGTTATCCAAGAATTTGTTGGATTTGGATAAACAGAAAGAATAGAATTTATATCTCCCACAGATTCAATAATAAATTGAATATAAATAGAGGTTCCTAAACATCCATTATTTGTGGTAACATTTACAGCATATTGTCCTGCAGTAGTTGGAGTGTAGGTTTCGTATGTAGCCCCTAAAATATTGTCACCATTTTCATCTATCCACTGGTAGGATAAAAATCCAGAAGTTGCGTTTAATGTCATTCCATTAGCGGTAATTACTACAATAACTGGGTTGGGTTCATTTATAATAACAGAGTTGATAGCTAAACAAGAATTACTATCTTCTACTATTACTGTAGTTAATCCTGCACAAAGTGCATTTTCATCTAATCCTCCCCAATCTGCATAATAAGGTGTTGTTCCTCCTGTAATGTTGGTTATAGCTGTTGCGTCACATTCTCCATTACAACTTACAGAAGTAGCTGATATCGTAAATGAGAGTTCTAATGGTTCGTTTATGGATTCTGTTGTGGAAGTTATACATCCATTATTATCCATAAGGATATAATTGTAAGTCCCTACTGAAAGGTTAGTGAAAATATTACTGTTTTGGAAGTTAATACCGTTATTATCAGAATAAGTGTAAGGAGAAACACCTCCTGAGATAATATTAACTTGAACGCTACCATCAGTAAGTCCGTAACAACTAATATTAGTACTTGATGTTGTAACACTGATAGAGTCATTCTCAATAATGAAAACAGAATCAGATACTGAACATCCGTTATTGTCCATTATATTCACATAATGCATTCCTGCATTTAAATAAGTAGTTATAGAATTAGATCCGTTATCCCAATTTGTTATATACGGATATTGCCCTCCGTAAGTGTAAGCTGTAGCTGATGCTGCTCCTCCAAAACAAAGAGCAGTATCTGTGATTGTAATAATTTGTAATTGTGTAGGTTGTAAAATAGTTATAGTAGTATTTATTGAACTAGTTGTGTCTGAAACTATTAGCTCGTAAGTACCCGCACATAAACTATCTATATCTTCCTCAGTTGATGTGAATCCATTAGGACCTATCCATATGTAGCTATAAGTAGAATCTCCACCATCAGCTGTAATGTTTATTTGCCCATTACATTCTTCATAACATGAAAGATTAATTATTGTATCTATAGAAATAGATAGGGATGGAGGTTGGTTAACAAAAATTGAATCCGAATTACTACAATTTGTAGAGTCAGTAACTGTAATAAGGTAATTTCCAAAATATAGATTATTTATATCTTCTGAAGTGGAGTTGTATCCTGTAGGTCCATTCCAAATGTATAAATAGTTTCCAAATCCTCCATTAGTAGAGATATATATCTCTCCATCATTTCCATCATAAACACTTACTTCTGTAATAGAATCTGTAGTAATTGTAATTTGATTAGGTTCGGATATGGTAGTACTATCCAGAATAGTACACCCGTTTGCATCCGTAAGCACTACATTGTAATTTCCTGCACATAAGTTAAAGATACTATCAGTATTAGCTCCATTGTTCCATTGATAAGAATAAGTAGCGACTCCACCTGAAATTTGTGAACTAATAGTTCCATCACAAGAATTGTAGCAACTATTATCTGTAGAATTTAAACTTAATGAAAGTGCAGTAGGCTCTGTTAAAGTTATAGATTGACTGAAAGTACATCCATTAGCATCTATAATAGAATCCGTATAAGTATTAGCGGTTAAATTATTTTGAATGGAATCAGTTGTTGAAATATTATTAAACCAATTTGAATAAGGAGTTACCCCTCCATTCCAAGAAAAATTAATAGAAGCGTCTGTACCTCCATTACATGAAACCTCAAATCCATTATAATTAGATGATGTGTAGGTAGAGCTGATTTGGTTAGGTTCTGTTATAGTAATTGTATCGTATAACATACATCCGTTTGCGTCTATTATCGAGTAAGGGTATGTTCCCGAGGGAACACCTACTGGAGTAATAAATGTAGTTAATCCATTTGGTAAAGGGTAAGTAAATCCAGACCAATTCAGAATATAGTTTGTAACACCACCACTAAAGTTTACTATTGCAGATCCAGTACTATCTCCATTACAAAGGACAGGTGTTGTACTATAGACTGATGAAATTGCATAAGGTTCTGTTAGAGTGATATTGTCAGATAATGAACATCCTACTGAATCAGTGATTGTTACGGAGTAATTTCCTGCAGTTAAGTTAGAGATATTCTGAGTAGTGTCTCCACTATTCCATACAAAAGTTAGGTTACCTACTCCTCCAGATGTGTTAGTGATGATGTTACCATTATTCCCTCCATAACATGATATTTCATAACCGTTAATTGTATTAGCATTTAACGATATAGATAATCCGTTAGAAGGTTGATTTACTAGTATGTTATTGCTGTCAGAACATCCATTCATATCTGAAATTATTACAGAGTAGTTACCAGCTGAAAGATTTGTTAAATCCTCAGTAGTATCTGAGTTATTCCAAAGGTAACTATATGGAGATATTCCACCATTTACGGATAAATTAATAGCGCCATTTGAAATTAAACAAGTAGATAGATCTGTAGCAGAGATGGAGGAAGTTAAAGTTAATGGCTCTGTTACTGTAACTGAATTGTTATATGTACACGAGTTTGTATCTGTAATAGTGTAGTTGTAAGTTCCTGTCGAAAGTGCTTGTGGGTTGTTTGTTCCCCAATCTGTAGTGTATCCTAAAGTACCCCCAGAAATAGATAAGGTAACTGTAGCGTCATTTCCTCCATTACAACTTACATTAGTAATTAGTTCTGAAACCGAAATTGGGTTAGGTTCTATTATTGTTATTGTATCTGTAAAATAACATCCGTTAACATCTGTTACTCCAAAAGGATAAGTACCAGTAGGTACTCCAACAGGAGTGTTAAATACTGACAAACCAAATGGTAAAGGATAGGTTAATGTATCCCAAGAAAGAATATAATCTGTTGTTCCTCCTGCGATATTTACAAATGCAGATCCATCTGCTAGTCCATTACAAGTCACATTTGTTTGTGTGTATGTAGCGGATAATACTAATGGTTCAGTTATGATAACGGAATCCGTGTAGTTACAAGCATTTGTATCTGTAATGGTATAGTTATATGTTCCAACGGAAAGTGCTGTTGGGTTATTTGTTCCCCAATCAGTAATGTATCCTGCAGTTCCTCCAGATATAGATATAGAAGCAGTTCCATCTGAAGATCCGTTACAACTTACATTTGTTGTTGTAGCAATAGTAGTAATAGTATTAGGTTGGTTAATAGTTACAGAGTTTATAAATGTACAAGCGTTTGTATCTGTAATAATGTAGTTGTAAGTTCCTGCAGAAAGTGCTGTTGGATTATTTGTTCCCCAATCGGTAGAATATCCTGAGGTTCCTCCAGAAATTGAAAGTGTAACGTTCCCGTCAGAATAAGAGAAACAAGAAGCGTCTGTTGTTGTAGAGTTAACCGATATTATAGAAGGTTCACTAATAATAAATGTATCTAATAGAACGCATGAATTTAAATCCGTTACAGATAAGTAGTAGGTTCCTGCTATCGCATTTGTTAAATCTTCATTCGTACTTCCGTTACTCCAAGAATAGGTGTAATTAATAGTTCCTCCTGAAATAGTAATATTAATATTTCCTGTTGAATCTCCATAACAAAGTATATCTGTAATAGAAGAACTGATACTTAGTACATCTGGTTCGGTGATGATAACAGAATCTGTGTAGTTACAAGCGTTTGTATCTGTAATAGTATAATTGTAAGTTCCTACAGAAAGTGCTGTTGGGTTGTTTATTCCCCAATCAGTAATGTATCCAGCAGTTCCTCCAGAAATAGATAAAGTAACTGTAGCATCATTTCCTCCGTTACAATTTACATTTGTAATACTTTCTGTAGGAGAAATTACAGATGGTTCTGTAATGGTAATGGTGTCTGAAACGGTACAGTTATTTGTATCTGTAACTGTACAATAATAGTTCCCTCCAGAAAGATTGGATATAGAATTATTAGTAGATCCAGTATTCCAAAGATATGTTGCTGGTACTGTACCATTAATTATAACGGTATAATCTTCCGTAGCTCCGAACCATGGTTGTATATAAGTGGGAGCGTAAGTTCCTACTTCACAAGCTCCAAAATCATCATCATTATATTGAGAGACAACTCTCATTTTTGTAGCTCCAAAAAATCCAATATTAGGTACTATAAAAGTTATACTGTCAGAATAAGGAGCGGCTGTTAAGGAAGTGCTTCCAATTTCCTCCCCTGCATCATCAAAATCTCCATCAATATTCCAATCAATAAATATCTTTGTTCCAGCAGTAGCTCCAATGTTATTACAATCATTAATATTGTAATGTACTGTGTAATTTTGTCCTGGGGTTAAGTCAGAAGATAAAGAAGTAAAGTCGTCATAAGTATCGCAAATACCAGCAGTAGAATTGTTTATTGTACTGTTATCTCCTGCTAGTTTTACAAGTTCAATATTTGTATAAAATGATTCTCCAACTGTAGATGCGCAATAGTTATTAGAAGCTATATTTCCAGTTCCTCCAGATCCTGAAACAATCTGTACTTCTGCAGAACCATTTGCATCTCCGTTACATACAATATTAGTGTAAGAAATAGCTATATTTGGCGTGGAGGCACTATCAGAAATTGTAATTGTTTCTGTAAAAGTAGAGCAGTTATTATCCCCAGTAATGGTGATAATGTAAGTGTCTGCACATAAATTACTTTTATTTACAGCACTATCTCCATTATTCCAAATAATACTATAAGGTGTTGTTCCACCAGAAATAGAAATATTAATACTTCCATTACAGTTAGTACTATCACATGATGAATTATCTGAATATATTGTAGATTCTTGAAGAGGATCTGGTTCGTTTATCATGTAACTGACTGATGAATAACTCCCCGGACATCCTAAGTCATCTATTGTTAAAGTATAAGTATTTGATGCTAGTGCTGTGTGTGTAGGGATAAATGGTAATGAAGGGGACCAAATAAATTTGTAGTTTCCTGAGCCTCCTGATGCAGAACCTGTTAGTGTTCCATCACTCAATCCATTACAACTTATTTGAGTTCCAGTTAAAAAAGATTGTAAACTATCAGCTGATGGGACAGTAATAGTGACAGAATCTGTACATCCCCAGTTGTTGTCTGTTACTATACATGTATATGTTCCAGCTGATACATTTGTAATATTTTGACTTGTTGTTCCATTGTTCCAGGAATAACTGTACTGTCCAGATCCATTTAATATAGTGTTGATATTTGCTGTTCCGTCTGAACCTCCTAAACAAGTAGTTGATGTAGTTGTTGTACTGTCAATAGAGAAAGTAGAACAATTGACTAAATATAGTGAAGAAATAGTAGGAACGTCTAATTGGGAGATTACATTACCCAGATTGTCTACTTCATTAGTTGTCCAAGTAGCGGTGTAGGTTCCTAGTATTGCAGGGTTTACAAATTTAACTCTAATTATTATGTCCTGAATTTGACCATAAGCGATATTTGTTCCAGTAGAATCATTTGTAGTGAGATTCCAAAATCCATAAGCATCTCCATTTGCATTAATACTGTAGGGTATTATAGGCCAATTAGCTCCAAACGAGTTATATCTTAAAACAAAATCTCCTTGTTGTATTGATCCAGAATTACATGAAATCACAAAATCAGGTCGTAATCTGACAGAACATCCAGTATTGGTAATGTTTAATGTGTCGTATGACCAACTTTGGTAGGAGGTTAATGGATTAGGATTAAATCCTGTAATTGATTGTGATATAGAGACTCCTCCATCAATTCCTACTGTAATAGTATCTATTAGTATACATCCAGAATTATCTGTAATAGTTACAATATAATCTCCGTCACTTACTCCGATTAAATCTTCAGTTATTGTACCGTTACTCCACAAATAAGTGTATGGTGTAGATCCATTGGTGACAGTTAAATCTATCTCTCCATTCATTAGTCCTGTACATGATGAATTTATTATAGATGATGTAGATATTATTGAACATCCTATATTAGTAGTGAAGATTTCGTTTGCTGACCATCCAGATGTTCCAGAGCATTTAACGCTCCATTCATATATTGTATTAGGATTTAAAGTATCTATTGTAGTTGGAGATGTAACATTTGTTTGTCCTGAATTAGAAGGTATCCATGAACCACCCTGCTCTCTGTATCTTAATTTATAAGATGTTGAACATCCATTATCAGTCCAGCTTAATTCTGATGAAGATGATGTTATGTTTGATGATGTTAAGTTAATAGGATGTTGTGCAAATCCAATTAAAGTGCTGAGAATAAAAGTTATTAATAGTAATGTTTTTTTCATATCCGTTTTTTTGTTATTTCGTATAATCTGCAAATATAATAAAATACTCCTTAAGTGACTAATTTACTTCTATTTAACTAATTTGTTTGTATTTATCCTATTTTATGATGTACTGATCCTTTATCATGTAATTATAATACTACAGCTAATGTGGATGATGGTTCTTGTTATGGTGCATTAAGATGTACAGATTCTACAGCAACTAACTATAATTCTTTACATCATTTCAATCTTTCTCATTTTTTTAATTTGTTTATATGGTAGAGTTAAAATCTTTTAATACTTCTCAATTTAAAAGAATTATTATTCAATAAATATATTTCCTTAGTTCTGTAACCTAATTCATTTCTGTTCGTTTAAATTTCTGAGGTTCTTCCTTAAGATAGACACTTATTAAAAACAGAATGTTAATAAATCAGATTTTTTCACCTTTTCAACTCTCTGTCTCGAATATTTTTCTTAAATTTGGAATCTGATTTTTAACAATTTAAAAAACGATATGGTAAATATTTACAATTATCAGGTATGGAGTGATGTAAATTACAGATGTTACACATCTGCAGACGCTACATATATAACTACGGTAAGACAACCTTTGCGTCCCAGCGCAAGGGTTTTTTTATATATAATTAACCTTTTTATTAACTAAAACACGTATTATGAAAAACAAATTTAGTAAAATGATGTTTGCTTTTGTTGCTACTATCGCACTTAGTGTGTCGACAGTATCTGCAACTTGGGTAAATGTCCAAGTAACTGCAGGTTCGTATGCTGGAGAAATCAGTTGGTCATTGAATGACGCTTCTGGTACTGCTCTAGCCTCTACTTCTGCTGGTTACTACTCTTTAACTGGAGTACCTGTTGATTATTGGGTAGATGTTACTGACGGCTGTTACAGCATGGAGTTATATGACTCTTGGGGTGATGGTTGGAACGGTGGTACTTACCAAATTATTGACTCATTGGGAACTATCTATGGTTCAGGAGGTCTTATTACTGGAAGTCTAGGTGTTGATTTAACTTCAATCAACGCTACATGTATTTCTGGTTGTACAGATTCTACTGCAACTAACTACGATCCTACTGCTGCCTTTAATGACGGATCATGTACTTATGGTTGTGCGGGTAACGCATTAACTTTAAACATGACTGATTCTTATGGTGATGGTTGGAACGGAAATGTATGGAACATGTATGACTTATCTGGAAATGTTGTTGCTTCGGGAACACTTCTTTCAGGTTCTACAGGAACAGAATCTTTTTGTATCCCTGATGGATGTTATACTCTTTCATGTGATGGAGGTTCATGGCAAGCTGAAGTATCTTGGACTTTAACTGACACTTCTGGTGCAGTTGTAACATCCGGTGGTGCTCCTGGTAGTCAAAACCTTAATTTAAACTCTACTTGTCTAGCAGGTTGTACAGACTTATTCGCATCAAACTATGACCCATTAGCGGTATTTGATGATGGTACTTGTCTGTTCCCTGGTTGTTTAGATCCTTTAGCAGTTAATTACTGTGCTTCTTGTAATGTTAACGATAGCACTTCTTGTGTTTATCCAGTTTGTAACACAATAGATTTTTCTGATGATTTTGAAGCAGCTAACCTTTCTGGGAATGGGTGGACTACTTTATCTGGCGCTGAAGCATCTGTTGCATTAACTTCTGCTAACGCTATTGCAGATACTGTATCGCTTGAGTTTACTGGTAATTCTTTTACTGGTTGGATTAATTCGACTACAGAAGCTGGTGCATTTGCAAATACTGATCACTTAGCGTCATCTACTATTTGTATTGACATGAGTGTTTCTGCTCCTACTGTTAATATGACTTTAGATGCTGAACTAGTTTCATACTATACTTCTGCTTATGGATGGTTTAGAATAAGAATTGCTGGTGATGTTAATGGTTTTGCTGATGTTAATGGTAATACTTCTTATAATAATCAAACTTTATCAGGTCTTAGTACTTTAACTTATGATTTATCTGCTTATGCACAACAATCTCAAGTGTATATTATATTTGAGGCTGCTGTTAAGTATGGTCCAGCATATAATGCTCTTGTTGCTGATTATGTAAGAATAGATAACATTAATGTATTTAGTGTTTTTCCTTGTACTTACTATACTGCTTCTGCTACTGCTACTGATGCATCTTGTAATGCTGGTACAGACGGAACAGCTACTGCTTCAGTAAGTTCTCCGAATGCTACTTATGATACTTATTTATGGTCTGACGGACAAACTACTGCTACTGCTACTGGTTTATCTGCTGGTACTTATACTTGTACTACTACTGATACATTAAATGGTTGTATAGCTACTGCTACTGCAGTGGTTGGTGAGCCATCTGCTCTTGTAACTTCTGCTGTTATTTTAAACGCTACTTCTCCTCTTGCTACGGATGGTGCTGTTGATTTAACTGTTGGTAATGGTACTCCTTGTTATTCTGGGGCTAATACTGTTTCAGGTGCTGCACCTAACAACTCTTATGGAGGAAATGTATTTAATATTATTGCTTCTGCTGACTTAGGTATATCTTCTTTAGATTTATTCTGTCAAGCTGGTCTTGGTGATGTTGATGTATACTATAGAAATGGTTCTGGTGAAGGATTGGAATTAGATGCTTCTGCTTGGACACTTGCTGCTAATCAAGCTACTATGTTAAATGTTGCTGGTTTAGTAAATGTTCCTGTAAGTATTTCAGCTACTGCTGGTGATACTATTGGTATTTATGTTATTTGTTCTAATGGTATGCAATATACTTCAGGTAACGCTGCTGCTTATACTACGATTATTTCTTCTGATGCTAACCTTGCTATCTCTAATGGAGCTGGTTTAGGTACTTATGTTGCATTTAGTGGTTCAGTTTTTGGTCCTCCTAATGGAGCTAGAGACTTTGCTGGTAATGTAAACTATGGTACTGCGTCTTATACTTATGCGTGGTCTAATGGTGCTACTACTCAAGATGTTTCTGGATTAGGAATGGGACCAATTGCTTGTACAATTACTGACTGTAATGGTTGTATTTCTACTTGGAATGGATTTGTTATGGCTCTTGCTGTACCTGGTTGTTTAGATACTTTAGCGTCTAACTTTGATCCAGCTGCAAATACTAGTGATTCTTCTTGTACTTATCCTGGTTGTACTGATACTTTAGCCTCTAATTATGATGCATCTTCTAATTTAGATGATGGTTCTTGTACTTATTCTTGTAACTATTATGGTTATGATGATGAAATTACTATTACTTATAATTCTGATTTCTATGCTGACGAAACTTCTTGGCAAATTTTAAATTCTAATGGAGATACAGTTGCTGCTTCTGTACCTTACGCTACTGGTACTGCTACTTATGTTACTACTGCTTGTGTTAATGATGGTTGTTTTACTATCGACATGCAAGATTCGTGGGGTGACGGATGGGGCTTTGGTTCAGGAAACATTATGATTCAAAATTCTAATGGAGACACTTTACTTTCTGGAGCTACTATTGCTACTGGTTCTTCTGCTTCTGATATATTCGGAGTAAACTCTACTTGTATTATTGGTTGTATGGATGTTTTAGCTACAAATTATGATGCTACAGCAACTATCAGTGATAGTACTGCTTGTATCTTCTGTAGTGATAACTTACTTACATTAAACATGTATGACTCTTGGGGTGATGGTTGGAACGGTAACTCTTTCATAATGTCAGATGTTATTTTAGGTTCTACTGTTGCTGCTGCAACTTTAACAGGTGGTTCAGCTGGTTCTGAATCTTTCTGTGTTATTGATGGTTGTTATAATATTATTGTTGATTATGGTTCTTATCAATCTGAAGTTTCTTGGGATTTAGTGGATGCTGCTGGTAATATTATATTATCTGGTGGTGCACCATTCTCTGGAAACATTACTTTAGGTGCAACTACTGTTTGTGCTACAGGTTGTATGGATCCTTTAGCAAACAATTATGACTCTTTAGCTGTATTAGCTGATTCTTGTGCTTATGTTGGATGTATGGACATGGCTGCAATTAACTATGATGCAAATATAAATGTTAACGATAGTACATCATGTATCTATCCTGGTTGTGGATCTGCTTTGCCTTACACTGAGGACTTCTCAACTGGTATTGCTAATGATATGACTTTAACTTGGAGTGCATCAACTGGTGAATCTTTATCTTCTGTAGATAGTACTAATAATGGAACTTTCTCTTGGCATGGTCAAGGTGGTTTATTTACTGGTTGGAATGTACCTTACTCTACCGGTCCTGACGCATTTACATACTCACCATCGCATGTTGCTTCTGGTTCATTATGTATAGATCTTACTGCTTATGCGGGACAAGGTGTAATGATGACGTTTGATTTAAGACAAACATATTCGTTTAATCCTACTTATTCTTGGTTTAGAGTAACTGATGGAACTAATGTTCTTTCTGATAATACTGGATCACAATACTTCCAGCCAACTACTCCGGATTCTGATGCATGGAGCAATATAACTTTAGATTTAACTGCTCTTGCAGGAACTCAAGCTACTATTGTCTTTGAATCTGCTTGTAAGTATAATGATGACTACTACCAAGGAGGTGATAATGCTTTTGTTGATAATATTAACATTATAGCTGCTGTTGCTCCTGTTTATGGATGTACTGACTCATTAGCTTCTAATTATAGTTCTGTTGCAAATACTGATGACGGTTCTTGTATTACTTGTGGTGCTGGTTATGCGTATGTAAATATCAATTGTGATGGAGGTTCTTACCAATCTGAAGTTTCTTGGAATTTATTAGATGCTTCTGGTTTAACTGTATTATCTGGTGGTGCTCCATTTAACTTAGATACTTGTTTAGCGGTTGGTTGTTATACTATCGACATGATTGACTCTTGGGGTGATGGTTGGAACGGAAACGTATTCTCTATTACTGAATCTATGTCTGGTGTATCTACTACAGCTACTTTAGCTAGTGGTCTTTCTGGTTCTGCTTCATTAAGTTCTCCTGCTTTAGGTTGTTACATTTACGGTTGTACGGATCCTTTAGCAACTAACTATGATGCTACAGCTAATACGGATGATTTAAGTTGTGCATATGCAATGTGTGCTACTGTATATCCATTTAGTGAAGATTTCGAAACAGGTTCAAGTGCTTACTTAACTATGTATACAGGTGGTAATGCAGGTTCTTCTATTGATAGTAACAATAATGTTACAGCAACTAATCAATATACTTGGCATGGTCAAGGGGGAACATCTGCTGGTTACTTATTCCCTTACGGAACAGGTCCTGATGCATTTATGAGTGTAACGCATGTTGCGACAGGTTCTATTTGTGTTGACTTAACTTCATTTGCTCCAGGTTCTACAGTTGCAATGAGTTTCGATTTAAGACAAGAATACTCTTTTAATGCTACTTACTCTTGGTTCAGAGTTAAATCTGATTCTACTGTATTAACTTCAACTGCTGGTATGGATTACTATAGTCCTACTACCTCTGGTTTAGATCCTTGGGTGAATCATACTTATGATTTATCTGCTTATGCAGGTACTTCAATAGATATTGATTTCCAATCAGTTGGTAAATATACTGATGATTACTATGCTAGTGGTGATAACTCTTATGTTGATAATATCAGCATTGTAAGTGCTATCTATGGTTGTATGGACGTGTTAGCTACTAACTATAACCCAGCTGCTACTGCTTCTGATGGTTCTTGTGTATATCCTTGTCATGTTGCAACTGGATACGCTACAGGATTTGAAGATGGTATTGCTCAAGTTGCTCTAACTCCAGCTGACTGGATACAGAACACTGATGACAATATTGGTGGACATGGTACTTATGGTAATTGGTTACATGATAACTTAGGTACAGGATCTTCTCTTACAGGACCAAATTACTCTACTAATTACGGTGGTAATGGTTATGCAATGGAAGGTGACTACTATATGTACATAGAAGCTTCTGGTAACTATAACAATAATGTTTCTATGACATCTCATTGTTTCGATTTATCTACATTATCTAATGCTAGCTTGAAATTCTGGTACAATATGTACGGGAGTGGAATGGGATCATTAAATGTTGAATTATCTTCTGATGGTGGTGCTACTTGGGATTCTACTTGGACTGTTTCAGGTGACCAAGGTGTTGACTGGGCTCAGGCTAATATTGATGTTTCTGCTTATGCTGCTACAGGTGTAACTGTAAAAATTACAGGAACTACTGGTACAACATACTATTCTGATATTGCTATTGATGCAATGTCGTTTGTTGATGGTTCTCAAGTGTATGGTTGTACTGACTCTACTGCTTGGAATTATGATGCAACGGCTACTATTGATGACGGTTCTTGTCAATACCCTTGTTTAGACAATGAAGTTACTTTTGAGATGTTTGATTCTTATGGTGATGGATGGAACGGTAATACTTATGATGTTTCTATAGGTGGTGTTTCTGTTGCTTCAGGAGGTCTTGCTTCAGGATACTTTGGTACTGATACTTTATGTTTAGTTGCTGGTTGTTATGATGTAACTGTAGGAGGTGGTTCATTCCCTTCTGAAGTTTCATTTAACTTTGCTTCTTTAGTTGGAGCTGGAACTGGTACTTATACTAGTATTTCAGTAGGAGGTGCTGCTTGTGGTCCTATCTTAGGATGTACAGATTCAACAGCAACTAACTATGATG
>CAJQIZ010000008.1 GCA_905478555.1 uncultured Flavobacteriales bacterium | reverse complement strand
ACTCAAAATACTAGAGTAAGTTACCCTATTGAACACATAAACAACATTGCGGTTCCATCCCTTGCACACAACCCAAAAAATATTTTCTTTTTAACAGCAGATGCTTTTGGAGTTTTACCTCCAGTATCTAAACTTACAAGAGGACAAGCTATGTTCCACTTTATTTCAGGATATACTGCAAAAGTTGCCGGAACAGAAGCGGGAGTTACAGAACCACAAACTACATTCTCTGCTTGTTTCGGAGCTCCTTTTATGCCACTTCACCCAACAAAATATGCAGAAATGTTGGGAGAAAAAATGGATGAAAGTAAAGTAAATGTTTGGCTGATAAATACAGGTTGGTCTGGAGGAGAATATGGAGTGGGAAATAGAATTTCTTTGAAACACACCAGAGCTATGATTTCTTCTATCCTTAATGGTGACTTAGAAAATGTAGAATTTAAAACTCATGTAGTATTCGGATTACACATGCCTACATCTTGTCCGAATGTACCAAGCGATATTTTAAGCCCTAAAAACACTTGGAACGACAAAGATGCTTACGACATTAAAGCAAACGAATTAGCAAATGCATTCAACAAAAACTTTGCTCAATTTGCAGAAAATGCAAATGAAGAGATTTTAGAAGCAGCACCAAAAGCAACAGTAAGAAACTAGATATTAGTATTAAGATATAAGATAAAACCGAGTTAAAACTCGGTTTTTTTTTTATTTTTGTTTCATGCAATTATTCTACACCAATAACTCCGAATCAGAATTTACACTCCCATCTGAAGAAAGCAAACACATTACAAAGGTGTTACGAAAAAAAGAAGGAGATACGCTTCATTTTACAGATGGAAAAGGACAATTATTAATTACTGAAATAACAAGTACTGATATCCGTAAAACTAGGGTTAAGATAATCAAGAAAATAGAACAAGAAAAACAACACAACTACTACTTACATGTTGCTATTGCTCCAACCAAAAATATAGATCGTTTTGAGTGGTTTCTGGAGAAAGCCTGTGAAATAGGAATTGATGAGATAACTCCAATTATTTGTGATCATTCTGAACGAAAATTTGTAAAAAAAGAAAGAGGTAACAGAATTCTACTCTCGGCTATGAAACAATCATTAAAATACCATTTACCAAAACTAAATGAAGCTATTTCCTTAAATAATTTCATGAAACAAGATTTTATCGGCAATAAATATATTGCCCATTGTGAAAATAGTGAAAAGATAGAATTAAAAAATAAAGAAACAGAAAAAAGAACACTAATTTTAATTGGTCCTGAAGGTGACTTTTCTGTTTCTGAAATTGAGAAATCTATAGAAAAAAACTACCTGGCAATTAGTTTAGGAAATAGCCGTTTAAGAACAGAAACTGCAGGACTTGTATGTGTAACTACTATTAGTAATAGAAATTAAATAATGAAAAAAATATTTTTAATATTATTTTTATCTCCAACATTCTTATTTTCTCAAGAAGTAAGTAATTTCCTACCTACAAATAATGGGGAGTTGGTTCATCATACCTATTATTCCCTTTCTTATTCCGAGCAGCACGAACAATCAGAGTGGGTTTTTTACGAAATAAACAGCAATACCACTTTAGGTCAAGTAAGAAGAACAAATAATTTTTGTTCTGATAAATTAATAGAAACAAATTCTGCTTCCCTTTCTGATTACAAAGGTTCTGGTTTTGATAGAGGACATTTAGCTCCTGCAGGAGACATGAGTTTCAGTACTACCGCAATGAGTGAAAGTTTTCTGTTAAGTAATATGAGTCCACAAAATGCATCCTTTAATAGAGGAGTCTGGAAAAAGTTAGAAAGTTTAGTCCGAAATTGGGGAACAAATATCAGTATTTATGTAGTTACTGGTCCTATTCTCAACTCCTGTTCTACATCAATAGGAGGAAACAATGTATGTGTACCAAATTATTTTTATAAAGTAATTTACGACCCTCAAAATCAGAAAATGATTTCTTTCATCTTACCAAACAAGAAGGGAAATAAAAGTTTGAATAAATATGTTTGCACCACTGATTCTCTAGAAAAAATTACAAATATTGACTTCTTCCCTATTTTAGAAAATAATTTGGAAGAGAGACTAGAATCTCAAATTCATAAAGAACTTTGGACTTGGACTACTTCAAGCAGCACTTATAAAAGTAAAAACACTAATTTATCTACTCAATGCAAAGGAATTACCCAAAAAGGGAAAAGATGCAAAAACAAAATTAAAAACTCAAAAGTATACTGTTATTATCATGATTAGAAAACTACTTATACTTTTAATGTTTACTCCTCTATTATCAATCAGTCAGAACACTTATGATTTTGAAGGAAGACTAACATCCGATCATACTTTAGATAAAGAAGGAAAGATAATAGTAACAAGAAATTATTTTTATAGTTCAGATGCATTAACACACGAATTATGGTATAATCATGAAAATATATTAGCAGTAAGGTATAATTATAATAAAGAAGGAAATGTAAGCGAAATAATTAAATATACCCCTTGGGAGAAAGAAGTAACAATAACTGATAGGGAGGAATATTATTATGACAAAAATAACATATTAATATTTAGCTTATATACCGATTCCTATTTAGAAATAACAGAGAAAATTTACAATAGCAGAGGAGAGGAAATACATAAGATACATTTTAATAAAAAAACAACAGTTGAAAGTATTTTAAAATCAAAAAAAGAAGGAGAATATTACAAAAATAACAAAGGGTATAAATCAGATAAATATCCAAACAATGTTATAAAAGAAGAAGGCTTTTATGAAAATTCAATGAAAGAAGGTTATTGGGTTTATTATTATAACAATGGAGAAACAAGAGAAGAAGGAGTTTATTATATGGGAGAGAAAAATGAAACTTGGTCAGAATACAATAAAGAAGGAAATCTAATAAAAGAAAGTAAATGGTATGATGGAAACCTACAAAGTGAAATTTGCTGGGACAAAAACAACAAAAGAATTAAATGCAAATAAAAAAAGCTCTTTTAATATTACTACTAGTTCCTATTACTTTGTTTTCACAGAACAGCTATCAAATAGCAGTTTTAAAATATAATGGTGGTGGAGATTGGTACTCAAATCCTACTTCAATTCCAAACTTAGTGTCTTTCTGTAATGAAAATATAAACACGAACATATCTGAAGAAATAGAAACAGTGGAAGTAGGAAGTTTAGAAATTTTCAACTATCCGTTTCTACATATGACTGGTCATGGAAATGTTATATTTTCTTTTGAAGAAGCGAAAAACTTAAGAGAGTATTTATTAGCAGGAGGATTTTTACATATTGATGACAATTACGGAATGGACCCTTTTGTAAGGTCAGAAATAAAAAAAGTATTTCCTAGTTCTGATTTAGTAGAAATCCCACCTTCCCACTCAATTTTTCATCAGAGTTATGATTTTAATAATGGCTTACCAAAAATTCATGAACACGATAAAAATAACCCTCAAGCATTTGGTATTTTTTTAGAAGGAAGACTAGTTTTATTTTATACTTACGAATCTGATTTGGGAGATGGATGGGAAGACCCTGAAGTACACAACGATAGTGAATCTACAAGATTACAAGCCCTGAAAATGGGAGCAAATATATTAGAGTATGTTTTTAGTAATTAACTAAAAATAATATTACATTTCATCAAAATCGATAATAACATTTTCAGATACAGGGTGAGCCATACAAGACAAAATAAACCCTTCTTCCACTTCTTCATCCGATAAAGAGAAGTTCTCATCCATAATCACTTTTCCCTCAATTACTTTAGCTTTGCAAGTACAACACACTCCACCCTTACAAGAAAAAGGAACATCAGCTCCAGCTTCCATAGCAGAATCTAAA
This sequence comes from uncultured Flavobacteriales bacterium, assembly GCA_905478555.1. Lineage (GTDB taxonomy): Bacteria > Bacteroidota > Bacteroidia > Flavobacteriales > BACL11. Next base: position 11,911 of record CAJQIZ010000008.1, on the reverse strand, counting down.
ACACTTTCTCCCTTTGAAGAAAGTACATACTCAAACTCATCACCATCCATTATAACAGTCATATTACTCATTATTTCTAATGAGTCATCTTTTTTCACTATAGACTCTTTTTTAGATGCAGAAAATCTCTCAAAATTTATTTTAGATTTATCTACTCCTTTATCTAGTAAATAAGATTCAACAACATCAATCATTTCTCCAGGACCACAAATAAAGTATGCATCAGCATCTAAAATATTTTCTATAGAACTTAATAAATCTTTATCAATTCTACCACCCAACGAACCTTCCTTTTTTTCTCTAGAAAAAACAAAATAACAATTAGGATTCAACACTTCTATCTCCTCATAAAACATAGTAGAGTTTTCCGTTTTATTACCATATATTAAAGTGAAATTAGAGTCGGAAGATTTCATCATACTTAAAAGAGGTGTAATTCCACTACCTGCACAAATTGCTACAATATTTTTCTCATTATTTAAAACAAAATTTCCAGATGGTGGCATCAACTCTAATACATCATTTACTTTTAACTCATCTGTCAAAAAAGTAGACATTTTTCCATTTTCTACTTTCTTTACTCCTACCGCTAATTCATTTTCGTTAGAATTACTACATAAAGAGTACGATCTTCTTATCTGTTCGCCATTAATATTATGTTTAATAGTAATATACTGACCTGCTTCAAAAGAAAACTTACTAATTAAATCTGAAGTTACATCAAATAAAATTTCAATAGAATCAGAAGTTAATTTTCTTATTTCTTTTACTTTAACTGGATAGAATTTATTCATTTTTTAAATTTTAATTTTGCAAAAATATCAATTTATAAATAACGAACTCAACTTTATTAAAATATCATCAAATGAGTTATTAGTTTTTAATAAATTTGCAACACAAATTAAAAATCATGAACGAACAAAAGTTTCAGGAAAAAATAGATTTAGAGAGAAAAATTGAACCAAAAGATTGGATGCCGGAAGAATACAGATCTCATTTAATTCGTCAGATATCACAGCATGCTCATTCAGAAATTATAGGAATGCAACCTGAAGGGAATTGGATTAGTAGAGCTCCATCTTTAAGAGCAAAAATGATTTTACTTGCTAAGGTGCAGGATGAAGCAGGACATGGTTTATATCTTTACTCTGCTTGCGAAACACTAGGAATAAGTAGAGAGGAATTAGTACAACAATTACATGATGGAAAAGCAAAATATTCTTCGATTTTTAACTATCCAACTTTAAGCTGGGCAGACATGGGTGCTGTAGGATGGTTAGTAGATGGAGCAGCTATTGTAAATCAAGTGTCTCTTCAAAGAACTTCATACGGCCCATATTCTAGAGGAATGGTAAAAATATGTAAAGAAGAAAGTTTTCATCAAAGACAAGGATACGAAATAATGGCAGAAATGGCAAAAGGTACACCAGAACAAAAGGAAATGGCTCAAGATGCATTAAATAGGTTTTGGTGGCCATCTATCATGATGTTTGGTCCACAAGATTCTGACTCTCCAAGAACTGGAAATGCTATGAAATGGAAAATAAAAAGACAATTTAATGATGAATTAAGACAAAAATTTATTGATCAAACTGTAGGACAAGTAAAAGTAATTGGACTTGAAATTCCTGATCCGGATTTAAAATGGAATGAAGAAAGAGGTCATTATGATTTCGGAAAAATGAATTGGGACGAATTTTGGTCGGTAGTAAACGGAAACGGACCTTGTAACATACAAAGGTTAGATCACCATAAAAAAGCACATTCTGAAGGGGAATGGGTAAGAAAAGCTGCAAGATCCTACTCTAATAAACAAGAAATAATAAACGCTTAAAATTATGTCAGATAATACAAAAGTTTGGGAGGTATTTATTCAAAGCAAAAATGGATTAGCTCATAAACATGTCGGTAATTTACATGCTCCCGATAAAGAAATGGCACTACAAAACGCTCGAGATCTTTACACTAGAAGAAATGAAGGAAGTTGTATCTGGGTAGTTAAAGCAGAACATATTATATCCTCAGAATCAGAAGATGGAGAAGCTTTTTTCGATCCTTCTAACGATAAAATATACAGACACCCTACTTTTTATACTTTGCCAAAAGGTTCAAAATATATATAAATGAGTTTATTAAATTACACACTCCGAATAGCTGACAGTTCCTTAATATTAGCTCAAAGAATTTCAGGATGGTGCTCCAAAGGCCCTACTTTAGAAGAAGATATTGCACTATCAAACATTGCATTAGACTTGTTTGGACAAGCAAATGGATTTTTAGAATACGCATCTAAATTAGATGGGAATAAAACTCCTGACCAACTCGCTTTTAATAGAAATGAAAGAGAGTTTTTTAATCTTCAAATTACAGAACAAGAAAATGGAAATTTTGCAGATACAATTGTTCGCCAATTTTTCTTTTCCACTTATAGCTTTTTATTTTATACAGAATTATCAAAAAGCACAGACGAAACCCTTGCAGCTTTATCGGTTAAATCGTTAAAAGAAGTAAAATATCATTTACAGCACTCTAAAAGTTGGATGTTAAGACTAGGAGACGGTACAGAGGAAAGTAAACAGAAAACACAAGATGCATTACAATATTTTTGGCAATTTACTGGAGAACTTTTTGAGATGGATGAAGTAGATATAGAAATGAGTAAATCAGGCATTGGAGTAGGAAATTCAGAATTAAAAACAAATTGGGATAAAATGGTGAATGAAGTTATAAATCAATCTACACTTGAAAGACCAGTAGACGCATACATGCAAACAGGAAGTAAAAAAGGCCTACATACTGAATGTTTAGGTCATTTACTTTCAGAAATGCAATACCTACCAAGAGCTTACCCTAATGCAAAATGGTAATATAAAATATATTTGGGAATTATTAAACACAGTTCCTGATCCTGAGATACCAGTAATTTCAGTAGTAGAATTAGGAGTTATACGTGATGTAACCTTTACGAATAACTCTTTTGTTATTTCTATAACACCTACCTATTCTGGCTGTCCTGCTGTAAAAGCTTTTCAAGATGATATAAGAAGATGCCTATCACAAAATGGAATAGAAAAATTTGAATTGAAAATTGTTTACTATCCTGCTTGGACTACAGATTGGATGAGTCAGGAAACAAAAGATAAACTAATGAATTATGGAATATCCCCACCATCTAAAATAGTAGTTTGTCCACAATGTAAATCAGATTCTACTAACTTAATAAGTCAATTCGGATCAACAGCTTGCAAATCACTTTATAAATGTGTAGAATGTTTAGAACCATTTGAACATTTTAAGTGCATCTAAACTCATAGTATTTTACTATTTTAGCATCTTAATACCTTAATAAACATGAAAGTTAGCGTAATAGGAGCAGGAACAATGGGAGCAGGAATTGCTCAGATAGCATCAACAAACGGACATGAAGTTTGCTTGTACGATTCCTTTGATGGAGCAATAGAAAATGCAGAGAAAAAACTAATAAAAATTTTAAACAGATTAGTTGAAAAGGAAAGAATAACTAAAGAAGAAAACAAAAACATTCTTGATAGAATTAACTTTTCTAAAGAGATAAAAGAGGTAGAAGGTAGTGGGTTAATTATTGAAGCTATTATTGAGAATTTAGATATAAAGCAAAAAATATTTTCTGAAATTGAAAAAATAGTAGACGATAAATGTATTCTAGCTTCTAATACTTCTTCCCTATCTATTGCATCTATTGCATCTGCTTGTAATAAGGCGGAAAGAGTTATAGGGGTTCACTTTTTTAACCCTGCACCATTAATGCCATTAGTAGAAATCATTCCGGCAGTACAAACATCAAAAACAACATTAAATAATACAAAATCTATAATTGATAGTTGGGGTAAGGTTACTGTAATTGCAAAAGACACTCCAGGATTTATAGTCAATAGAGTTGCTCGTCCGTTTTACGGAGAAGCACTTAGAATTTATGAAGAAGGAATAGCTGATTTTGCAACTATCGATTGGGCAATGAGAGAAATTGGAGGGTTCCGTATGGGCCCCTTTCAACTAATGGACTACATAGGAAACGACATTAACTATACAGTAACAGAAACAGTATTTACATCCTTTTACTTTGACCCTAGATACAAACCTTCCTTCACTCAAAAAAGAATGATGGAAGCAGGATATTTAGGAAGAAAAACAGGAAGAGGATATTACGATTACTCTAATGAGGATATAGTTATAGCAAATGAAGATAGAGATTTAGGTAAGAAAATTTTATGGAGGGTTTTATCTATGCTTATCAATGAAGCAGCTGACGCTCTTTTCTTAAATATTGCTACCAAAGAAGATATTGATTTAGCTATGACAAAAGGAGTTAATTACCCAAAAGGATTATTGCTTTGGGCAGATGAAATTGGAATAGAGAATGTTTTAAAACAGTTAGAAGATTTACAAACAGAATACGGAGAAGACAGATATAGACCATCTCCACTTCTGAAAAGAATGGTAGCAGAAAATAAAACTTTTTACTAGAAATGGAGTTATCAAAAAAAGTAATAGAAAAAATGATGAGCGGAGATGCTTTTAGCCAATGGTTAGGAATTGAACTATTAGAATCAGCTCCCGGATTTTGCAAAATTCAACTAAAAGTAAGGGAGGAAATGACTAATGGATTTAACATTGCTCACGGAGGTATCAGTTACTCCTTAGCAGATAGCTGTTTGGCGTTTGCGGCTAATTCATACGGAACACAATCGGTATCCATTGAAACCTCTATTTCGCACACTAAAAAGGTAGAAAGTGGAGATTTACTTATCGCTACTAGCACGGAGTTGAATAAAAGTAAAAAAACAGCTTTGTATTCTATAACTATTAGTAATCAAGATAATATTGAAATTGCTCATTTTAAAGGTACCGTTTACCGTACTGGAAAAGAATGGTTTCCTGAAAATAACAATCTACAATAATTGAATTAAAATGACATTAAAAGAATTTAAAAACAGTTTAGAAAACAGAAATGAATTATCATTTACTATTGAAAATGGAATAAAAATTCCAGCATATTTTCATATTACTGAAATGGGTGTAAAAACCAAACACTTTATGGATTGTGGTGGAGTAATGAGAAAAGATTCTAAAATAACTTTTCAATTATGGACATCTGATGACTATGATCATAGATTATCAAGTTATAAATTATCTGCAATAATTAAAAAAGCAGAATCATTAATTAAAGAAGATTTAGATAATTTAGAAATTGAGATGGAATACCAAGATTATACAATTGGAATTTATTCTGTTAACTTATTAGATGATAAATATATATTAGAACCTACTTTAACGGATTGTTTAGCAAAAGAAGCTTGTGGTATTGATGATGCTAAAGAAATTACAGAAACAAGTGAATGCTGTTCAACTGATGGGTGTTGTTAAAAATTTAAAATACTATTAATGATTTACGAATTTAACGGATATAAACCAGTAATACATAAAAGTTCCTTTGTACATAAGGAAGCAACTATTATTGGCAATGTAATTATCGGAAAAAATGTATATATCGGACCTGGAGCAAGTTTAAGAGGTGATTGGGGACAAATAACTATTGAAGATGGTTGCAATGTTCAGGATAACTGTATTATTCATATTTTTCCTGGTAAAGATGTTGTTTTACAAGAGAATGCACACATTGGTCATGGGGCAATAATTCATGGAGCAAATATTGGAAAAAATACATTAATAGGTATGAATGCAGTAGTGATGGATGATGCTAATGTTGGAGATGAATGTATTGTTGGTGCACTCTGTTTTGTAAAAGGAGAAATGCAAATTCCAAACAGAAAAATTGTGGTTGGAAATCCTGCACAAATTAAAGGAGATGTTTCAGATGAAATGCTGAATTGGAAAAGTAAAGGAACAGAGTTGTATCAACAGTTGCCAGAAGAATGTAAAAATTTAATGAAAGAGTGCGAACCTCTTTCTGAAATAGAAGAAAATAGAAAAGAAAAACAAAATATAACTTTTAACACTTGGAAAAAAACAAAATGAAAAGAACACTACTAACTATACTAAGCGTACTATTTTGTGCAATAACTTTTGCTCAGAGTGTACCACAAGGAATCAATTACCAAGCCGTTGCCAGAGATGCAAATGGAGATGTACTGATGAATCAAGCTTTAACGATTCAGTTTTCTGTTATATCAGATATAGCTACTTCAGCTGTAAGTTGGCAAGAAACTCACCAAGACACTACTAATGCTTATGGTTTATATACAGCCATTATAGGTGGAGGAACAACAACTAATGTTGGTAGTTCAGCAACCTTTGATGTAATAGATTGGGGAGTTTCTAATCATTTGTTAAAAGTAGAGGTAGATTATGGTAACGGTCTTGTAGATATGGGAACAACAGCATTTATGAGTGTTCCTTATTCAATTTATTCAACTAATCCAGGTCCTCCAGGCACTAATGGAATAGATGGTACTAATGGAGTTGATGGTAATAATGGAGTTGATGGTGTCGATGGAGTTGATGGTACTATAGGGTTTGACGGTAATTCTTCAATGTGGAAATGGTCTAATAATCCAACTGTTTTAGGTGCCGGTAAATTCACAACTTTAACAGGAGCATGGGGAAATTCGACTCTAAATCACACCGAGAAAGATCAAATCACAGGAATAAGAATAAGACACGAAGACGATGTTGCTGTTACCCCAGAACTGGAACAATGGTTATTATTTTGCAATGTGGGTTCTATTTTATATATTAGAAGAGTAGATAAAGTTCAAGAAGTTGCTTATTATGAAGTAACAAATGTTATAAATTATGGATTGAATACGGTAAGATATTTAGTTAATTATATCGATGGTGATGGAACACCACCGGCAGGGATACCAGATGAAAATACTTACATAAACGACGAGCAATATTATATAGGTTACGTACCTGCACCTGGTATGGCACCAGCTTCTTCCGCTGTTACTTACAGTATCGGAGATACCGCTCAAGGAGGTATTGTATTCTATGTATCACCTGATGGGAAAAATGGTCTAGTAGCTGCGACAGTAGATCAATCTACGTCTTCAAATTGGTATAAAGCTTCTGATGTTATCTCTAACCCTTCAAACCATACATCAGAGGGTCAGAAATTTAGAGATTGGAGACTGCCAACAAAATATGAATTAAATATAATGTACCAACAACTATACATTCAAGGGCTTGGCGGTTTGACTAATCTCACCTATTGGACTTCTGCTGAGTTAAATAGCCTCAGTGCGGGGAACCAGGATTTCGGCAATGGAAGCCAGGGCAGCGGCAATAAGGACGCCAACTACTCCAATGTTAGGGCTGTTCGGGCTTTTTAACTATTTAACTATGAGAAATTACGAAAATTACGCACTAGGAAGTTGGATTAAAGGAGATGGAGAAGGTACGCCACTCTTTAATGCAATTACAGCAAAAGAAATAGGAAGAGCATCCTCAAAAGGTTTGGACTTTGCTGAAATGATGGATTATGCTAGAAAAATTGGAGGTCCGACGCTTAGAAAAATGACCTTTCAAGAAAGAGGTTTGATGTTAAAAGCATTGGCACTTCACTTGCATTCTATAAAAAATAAATTTTACGCTTTAAGTGCCCAAACAGGAGCTACCAAAGTAGATTCTTGGATTGATATTGAAGGAGGAATTGGTAATATTTTTGCCAATGCATCTCTAAGAAAAAACTTTCCTGATTTACCTTATCATGTAGATGGAGACATGGCTCCCCTATCTAAAAACGGAACTTTTATTGGTCATCATATTATGATGCCAAGAGAAGGAGTTGCAATACACATTAACGCCTTTAATTTCCCAATTTGGGGAATGTTAGAAAAAATTGCAGTAAACCTAATGGCTGGAGTTCCTGCAATTGTAAAACCGGCAACTATTACTTGTTTCCTTACCGAAATGATGGTTCGTGAAATAGTAGATTCTAAAATTTTACCAGAAGGAAGTTTACAACTGATTTGTGGAAGTGCCAGAGGAATTATTGATAATGTTGAAACAGGAGATATAGTAACTTTTACTGGATCTGCTTCAACTGGGATGATGTTAAAATCTAATCCCAGATTAATTGAGAAAGCAGTTTCTTTCAACATGGAAGCCGATTCACTTAACTGTTCTGTACTTGGAGAAGATGCTATTCCTGGAACTGCAGAATTTGATCTTTTTATAAAGGAAGTACAAAGAGAAATGACCGTAAAAGCAGGACAGAAATGTACTGCAGTTAGAAGAATAATTGTTCCTGAAAAATTAGTAGAAGATGTACAAATTGCATTAGGAAAACGACTAGCAAAAACAACTATTGGTGACCCTTCAGTGGAGGGAGTAAGAATGGGAGCCTTAGCAGGAAGTGAACAAAAAATTGAAGTAACCGAAAAAGTACAACAACTTGCCCAAAGCCAAGAAATTGTTTACGGAAGTTTAGAAGAATTTGAAGTAACAGGAGCCGATAAAAACAAGGGAGCATTTATCTCCCCTATCCTATTTTTAAATGATGATCCGTTTAACAAAACCGATTGCCACAATATTGAAGCCTTTGGTCCTGTTTCTACCATTTTACCTTATAAAACAATAGAGGAAGCAATAGAACTTGCCAGAATGGGGAAAGGATCTTTAGTTTGCTCTATCATCACTAACGATATGAAAATTGCAGAACAATTTGTATTAGGTGCTGCATCTATGCACGGAAGAATTTTGGTGTTGAATGAAGCTTGTAGTAAAGAAAGTACAGGGCACGGTTCTCCTATGCCACTACTTACACATGGTGGACCTGGTAGAGCTGGGGGTGGTGAGGAAATGGGTGGTGTTAGAGGTATAAAACACTATTTACAGAGAACTGCAATACAAGGTCATCCAACTACAATAACAGCTCTTACCAAACAATATCAAGTGGGTGGTGCACAAAACACAGAAGGACCTCATGTTTTTAGAAAACACTTTGAAGAAATTGAAATTGGGGATACAGTAATTACTGATAAACATTTGGTAACTCTTGATAATATTAATGATTTTGCAGAACTCTCAGGAGATAAATTCTATGCACACATGGATGAGAATTCTTTGGACGGAACCATATTTACCGAAAGAGTAGCACACGGTTATTTCATTATGAGTAAAGCAGCTGGTTTATTTGTTGATCCTGAAAAAGGACCTGTACTATTAAACTACGGAATTGATGAATGTAGATTTACCAAACCTGTTTACCCAGGAATGACTGTCGGAGTTCGTTTTACTGCAAAAGAAAAAATAAGCCAAGAAAAAAGAGAAGATGACGATATCTCAAAAGGAATTGTGAAATTTTTAGTAGATGTATATGATGAAGAAGGAGAAACAGTAATGTTAGCCACCATCTTAACTATGGTGCGTAAATTAGATCAAAATTAGAATATATGAAAGAATACGTAAAAATAACAACAGAAAACTCAATAGGAACAATAGAGTTTTTCCATCCACAATCTAACTCCTTACCTGGTCATATATTAGCAGAATTAGCCAATACAATAACTAGTGCAGGTAAAGATGAAAACATAAAAGTAATCATCCTAAAAAGTGCAGGTGAAAGAGCTTTTTGTGCAGGAGCATCCTTTGACGAATTGCTAGCAATTGATACAACAGAAAATGGTAAAAAATTCTTTTCAGGATTTGCCAATGTGATTAATGCAGCTCGTAAATGTCCAAAGTTTATTATTGGGCGTGTACAAGGAAAAGCTGTTGGTGGTGGTGTCGGTATGGCATCAGCAACCGATTATTGTTTTGCAAACAAATTTGCTTCAACAAAACTATCGGAACTAGCAATAGGAATTGGTCCTTTTGTAGTAGGTCCTGCAGTGGAGCGTAAATTAGGAACTTCCGCATTTTCTGCCATGACAATAAATGCTACAAAATGGTTTGATGCATCTTGGGCACGTGAAAAAGGATTATATACTGAAGTATTTGATTCAGTAGATGAAATGGATATTGAAATTGAAAAATTAGCAACTACCCTATCTACTTCAAATCCTGAAGCAATGGAGGGTTTAAAGAAAGTAATGTGGCAAGGAACAGAACATTGGGATACACTTCTAATGGAAAGAGCTGTAAGTAGTGGAAAACTAGTGTTATCTGATTTTACTAGGAATGCAATCTCAAAATTTAAAAATAAATAATGAGTAAAAAACTCTCCAAAGAAATTTACAGAAAGGCATTTTCATTGATGTGTACCGCTCGTGCTATGAGTGATTTATATGAGGAAAATTCAGATGTTACTTCAAAGTATGTACATGCGACATCCAAAGGACATGAAGCCATACAATTGGCAGTTGGGTTACAACTTACTCAAAACGATTGGGTAGCACCTTATTACCGTGATGACTCTATTTTATTGGGGATTGGAATGCAACCTTACGAACTCATGTTGCAATTATTATGTAAGAAAGATGACCCATTTTCTGGAGGAAGAACCTATTACTCCCACCCTTCTTTAAAAAGAGAAGGATTTCCAAAAATACCACATCAATCTTCCGCAACTGGTATGCAAGGGATCCCAACAACAGGAGTAGCAATGGGAATTCAGTACCAAGAAAAAGAGGGGTTAACAAAGCCTAAAAAAGGAGAAGAACCCGTCACAGTTTGTTCTTTTGGAGATGCATCAATTACTGAAGGAGAAGTTGCAGAAGCCTTTCAGATGGCAGCACTTAAAAAATTACCAATCTTGTATTTAGTACAAGATAACGAATGGGACATTTCAGCACATGCTTCAGAGATGAGAGCAGTAGACGCAACTCATTACGCAAAGGGGTTCGGACTAAAAACCTATACAATTGATGGAACAGATTTCACTAAATCCTACCAAACAATTCAGCATGCATTTAAGGAGATAAGAGAAAAAAGAACTCCTATTTTGATACATGCTAAAGTACCCCTTTTGAACCATCATACTTCTGGAGTACGAATGGAATGGTACCGTGATGATTTAGAAGAAGCAAGAAGTAGAGATCCATTTCCGAAAGTAAAAGTTGAACTATTAAATAATGGTTTTACGGAATCAGATTTAGTTGAAATTGAAAAGGAAGCTACAAAAATAGTACATTCAGATTACCAAAAAGCATTAAAAGCAAAAGACCCAAATCCTGAGGATTTGTTTTTACACGACTTTGCTCCTACTCCTGTATTGGAAGAAAAAGGAGATAGATCACCTAAAAATAAAGAGACAACTGTGATGGTTGATTCTGCCCTATTTGCAATAAAAGAAATTATGGCAAAACATCCTGAATCTTTATTGTACGGACAAGATGTAGGAAAACGATTAGGGGGTGTATTCCGTGAGGCAGCAACGCTAGCAGAAACCTTTGGAGATAATAGAGTATTCAACACACCAATACAAGAAGCCTTTATTATTGGAAGTACAGTGGGTATGTCGGCAGTAGGATTAAAACCAATTGTGGAAGTGCAATTTGCAGATTATATTTGGCCAGGACTAAACCAACTATTTACAGAGGTAAGTCGTTCCAATTATTTATCAAACGGAAAATGGCCAGTAAGCTGTATTATCCGTGTTCCTATTGGTGCATATGGAAGTGGAGGTCCTTATCATTCTTCATCTATAGAATCAGTATTGGCACAAATAAGAGGAATAAAAATTGCCTATCCATCTACTGGGGCGGACTTAAAAGGATTGATGAAATCGGCTTATTACGACCCAAACCCTGTAGTTATTTTAGAACATAAAGGACTGTATTGGAGTAAGATAAAAGGAACACTTGCAGCAAAAACTATTGAACCATCAGAAGATTATGTTATTCCTTTCGGGAAAGGTAGAATTGCTTTAGAAAGTGATAATTCAGATAATACTATCTGTATTGTTACTTACGGAATGGGAGTTCATTGGGGACTAAATGCAGCAGAAAACCATAAAGGAAAAGTAGAA
>CAJQIZ010000007.1 GCA_905478555.1 uncultured Flavobacteriales bacterium | reverse complement strand
AACCGTTTATTGGGATACTGTAGAATCAACTACTAGCGCTACTGGAGTTGAAACAACTGCTGAAACTACTGCTCAAGGTGATGTAACAGTTATTTTAGCTTTAACTGCTGAAGTAGCTACTGCTTCAAAAGGAGATATTGCTGCAACAAGAGCATTTATCCTTAACGCAACTTCTGGAGATATAGACTTTTCTTTACCGTATGTTGCGTCTCGTGGTGCTGTTTCATTATTCGCTGATACTAGTGCATCTACAACTGCTTCACTTACTTTAGTAGGTAACAAAGATCTATTAATTGCAGACATCAAAAAAGCTGCAACTGTAGCACGTATGGATGCATATGGTATTACTGTAGATGCTTTAAGAGGAGCTAACTCTACTCAGACTGTAAGTTTAGTTCAGTATGGTGGTAATGCATATTCCGTTACTGGTAACACAACTGCTACTGTATTAGGACAGAGATATACTACTACAACTGCTAACGCAGCTGCTGTAAGTACTACTAACTATGGATTTGGAATTGATGATACAATTACTTTCACAGTAGGTGGTAATTCTATTACTGTTTCTCCTGGTACAGGTGGAGTAACTTCAGTTGCAGGTTTAAATGCTGACATTTTAGCTGCTTGGGCAGCTAAGTACGGTATAGCATCAGGTACTGCTTCAGCTTCTGCTGTTGCAACTTTAACGATGTCTGGAACTAAAATACTAGTTACAGCTTTAGATGCAGGAACTGCTGGTTATGGTTTAGATGTTGATATTTCAGTAGCAGCTTCTACTGGAACTGACTCAGATACTACAACTAACGCTGCTAACATTGACTACGTAGTGGGTGCTACTATTCTTGAGTCAGATGACGCTACAGTAGATGATGATGTTTTACTTACACTTACATCTAAAACAAAAGGAACACTTCTTGATGTTGTTTCAGGAATTATTTCAGGTGGATCTGGTATCGTTGAGTTAACAACAAGTGTGTTGACTAACGCTACTAATCCTAATGCTAATATTCAGTTACCAGCTGGGGAATCTGCTAATGTTGTTACTGCTGAAAATGGTACTCCTAAGGTTGTTACAACTGCGGGTCAAACCAAGACAAGAGTTCACTGGTTATAAGATTTTTAAATCTTATCTAAATCACGTTTTTATGAATTAATTTTACATAAAAACTAAAATTAAACCCTCCTTTATGGAGGGTTTTTTTATTTTTACAAGATGTTGGTCAGAAAAAAAAACCTTGTAAGTAAAATATTAATCACGCTATTTTTAGTTACCCATTTTATACCAAATTTTGGCTCCATTGACAGAATTGGCAACCAATGGTTTTATTTAAGTATTATTTCTCTTATCAGTCTAATTTATTTATTCTATGAAAATGAATTAGGGCAAAGAGTTAGGGTGCTATTTTCCGATAAAGGAATTATGTTTTACTCTATATTTATCATTTGGGCTTTATTTTCAATACTATATAGTTTAAATAATACTGAAGCTTTAGTCACGTTTAATCAATATTTTACTGTTTTCGCTACTTTAATTTTTGTGCGACTCCTGCTTTTAAATATTCCTAATGGAATTGAATTTATTTTAAAGCTTTTTTTAGTTATTCTAATAATTGAAGTTGCATACAGTATTTATCCAATATTAATAGATATAGAAAGCAATAATTTATCATTTAGGGCTATGAAATACTCAGGATTAGCTTCAAACATAAACATCACTTCTTTTTCACTACTCTATAAAACGCCGATTTTACTTTATTTTTTAACGAAAGAAACTAAATTTCCTGTAAAATTTGCGCTAAGTACTCTGTTTTTTATGATTTTACTTATAATTTCTATTTTAGGAAGTAGAGCATCTTTCTTAGGTGTAATTCTTATATATAGCTCATACTTAATGTATTTATTTTTTATTAAAAAAAACATAACATTTAAGGTTAAACATTTTATAATAGTACTCACGACTTTATTAATCACTCTATTATCTAACTATTTTTTAGCAGAAAAAAACACAAACGTTTTTTCAAGAGCTTCCACAATAAGTATTAACACTCAGGATGGTTCTGTAAATCAAAGAATAAGATACTATAAGCAAGGTTTAAATCATTTTCTAAATAACCCACTAATTGGAGTAGGGATTGGCAACTGGAAATTAAAATCTATAGATTATGATAAAAATGATATAAATGGATTTATTGTTCCCTATCATGCGCACAATGACTTAGTCCAATTATTAACAGAGTTAGGAATCCTTGGAGCTTTAACATATCTACTTTTTATATATTTCTCGGTAAAAAAACTTTTTATTTCCCAAATATTTAAGAATAAAATTAATTATCTTTTGTTGGGATCATTATCAATTTATTTTTTAGACAGCTTATTGAATTTTCCAATTGCAAGACCAATCTCACAACTTTTTCTAGTTGGTTTAATTGGTTTAATTTCTTTACATAGTAATAAAGCATATGATTAAAAAATCTATAAGCTTATTTTTGATGTTTATATTTCTAATTTCCGGTTTTCTAAACTATAAAGTTTTTAGATCGTTTATAGATCAGGCCTTTCTTTTATATGAATTTAATGCCTACCAACTGAACTTACCTTCTGAGGCAATAGAATCTTTTAATGTAGATTTCCCAAATATTACAGTTACTACCATACCAATGAAGACATTGAAGGCACGTTACTTAATGAGAGATTCTGCTGTTACGCAGTCTATAGAATTACTTCATCAATCTAGAAAAGACAATCAATTTTTAGGAATTTCAGAATTTGAATTAAGTAAATACTATTTCAATAATAAGAGCATGGATTCTGCATTATATTATTCTAAGATAGCATTTGAAGCGCTTCCCAGAAATGCGCTTTTGAGTAGGCTTTATTTTCAAGTACTTACAAAGTTGAAAAAAGACAGTCTACTAGATGAGTCTTTTAATAAAATTAAAGAGTATAATAACGTAGATCAGTTAAGTGATTATTTATTTAGTAAACTTGAAATAGGTAAAACCACGAGAGAAGAATTAGGATTAATTTTAAAAAGTTACAAAAACAGAATTCCAAATAGTCAACAGTTTTCCACAATCAAGACTTTAATTAATATTGGCAGTGAAAATCTGAGTGATTATGGTAAAATTATAATTGATGCAGAAACTTTATTTGCAAAAGAAAAATTTAATGAGGCAGCTAATTTATATGACATGGCATCAAGGTTAGATCCCTCAGAGTACACACATTATGAAAATGCTGCATTGTCATATTACAAGGGAAACTCACTTGATAATGCTGAAAGATTATTCAAGAAAACAATGAGAACGTTTAATCCTAAAACAGGCAAAGTAGAGTTTTATTATGGATTACTTATGTACGAAAAGAATGAGAAGCAGGATGCTTGTAAATTTTGGAATATCTCTAAAGAAAAAGGTTTTTTAGGCTCTCAAAGAGTAATAGACACCTTTTGTAAATAATAAAATTATTTTTTAGTTACCATATTTAAGTAAAAACTTTTAGGACTAATAATATGATAATCATCTCGAGACAAAAAAGGCTTAAAACAGTAGTGAAATGTTTTTTTGTTTTTTTTAACAACACGTGATGTAAATGTTTCAGATCTGCTTCAAAAGGTGATTTTCCTTCCTTTATTCTTAAAATGAATACACGTAATAAATCTAACAGAGGATATAGTAAAACCAATACAGCAAAAAGAGTTTTATTAATTTGAAATCCAGCTTTAAAGGTATATTCATTTCCAAGTATATAAAAAATATAAATAGAAATGATTGTTCCCAAAAGCAGGGAACCGCCGTCACCTAAAAATACTTTTCGTGACTTTTTAAAATTAAAATAGTAGAGCGGGAGTAGGCCTAAAAGAACTAAAATGCTAAGGGGTGTTAATATGGTAGCAGAAGCACTAAAAAATTCAATGAGTAAAATTGTTTTAATGACCTCTGTAATGGCCAAGCCATCAATCCCATCTATAAAGTTTATGGCGTTAATAATAACTAAAAAAACAAATAAGGTACTAAGTTGTGCTAAGAGCCAAGGTACTTCATAAAAACCAAAAAGGCCATGGTAATTTGTGATGGCATAGCCCTGATCGATAATGATTTTTGCCACGATGATTTGTAATAAAAATTTAAGCTTAAAGTCAGCATTATATAAATCATCATACACCCCTACAATGAACATAATTCCTAAGGGAATGAATAGTGAGTAGTCAAAGAGTTCAATTTTATTGAAATAATAATAAGAAGAAATAATGAGTAGCGTTGCAAAAACCCCAATACCTCCTGTGCGAGTGGCTAGTGTTTTATGAGAACTTCGGTGGTTAAAATCATCAAACCTTTTGTAGTAAACGAACATTTTTTGAGTAAAATAAGTAAGCAGTCCACTTAATAATACCACCAAAAAGTACATGGGAGTTTCCATGCCATAAAGATAATG
>CAJQIZ010000006.1 GCA_905478555.1 uncultured Flavobacteriales bacterium | reverse complement strand
ATAAATTATTGAGATTATACGACCTTAGTTATTTCGAATCTAATAATTTATGAACTTCTTCTTTTAAAAATCCTTCCCCTATTCCATGAACAATTTCTAGAGAGTGTTTTGCTTTTAACATAGCTAAGTCTAATTCTTTTTTACAATACTCCATTTGTATTTGTACAATTTCATAATTCTGCATATGCACATAATAGGAAGTTAGTTGTTCAATATGTAAATCTATTCTAATTTTACCTCTACTATCCGTTTTATTAGTGAATAAAGGACTTTCTTTATCTTTTCGAACATCTTCATCTTTTACATCAAAAAATGTTCCATACGCCTTATAGTTGTCTGTTTCTAAATTTAATGGTAAAATTTCTGAGGAATAAACTAAATATTCAAAGCCATGATTGTCAATAATTTTAAATTTTCTATCACCAATAGCAGATATAATTACTGCTTTAGTTCTATCTTTTTTTAAAATTATAGAATCTCCTATTTTCAGATTGAAAGTCATTCTTTCATTTTTAAAATTGAAAACTTATCCTAAAAGAGTTTTTCTAGCATCTTCTAATATATCGAAACATTTTTCTTGAGAAGAGCCTTCTGCATAAGTTCTTAAAACAGGTTCCGTCCCTGACGGGCGAATCATTAACCATGTGTCATCATCAAAAAAGAATTTAAATCCATCTGTAGTATCTATCCTTTCTATGTTGTATTTTCCAAATGAAGTGTACTTACCTTCCTTACAATTCTGTATTATAGATTCTTTTATGTCATTATCAATACGCAAATCAATTCTTTCGAATGAGAAAGGACCTACAATATCATACACTTCATTAATTAAATCATCTAATGTTTTTCCTGATTTGGCCATAAATTCAAAAAGAATTAACCCCATCCATATTCCATCTCTTTCAGGTATATGCCCTGTTGTTGCAATTCCACCACTTTCTTCCCCACCTAACAAAATATCTTCCGTTACCATTTTACCAGCAATATGTTTAAAACCAATCTGTACTGTTTCTTGTTCTAATCCGTAATGTTTACACATTTGTTCTACTTTAACTGAACAAGAAAAAGCAGTTACTACCTTACCTTTCATTCCTTTGTATTTTACAAGATAATGTATAAGAAGTAAAATAATGTGATGAGAATCAATAAACTCTCCTTTGGAATTGTAAAGTCCTATCCTGTCTGCATCTCCATCTGTGGCAAGCCCACAATCAATATTTCCTTTTGATTTAATTAAATCAGAAAACTCTAATAAATTTCTGTGTATTGGTTCTGGAGCTTGTCCATGAAAACCAGGGTTATCATCCGAATGTATTTGCAATGTATCAGGTAGTATTCTGCTTATAACATTTTTTCCAGCTCCAAACATGGAGTCATAAGCTAATTTTAAATCAGAATTTCGGATAGAATCTAAATCAAATGAGTTTTCAGCATGTTTACAATAATCATCTTCTAAATTAATGTATTCTACTTTCCCATCTCTTACTAAGTCCTCCATTTTTATGCTGTCCAAATCAACAGAGTTAAGTTCAGGAATTAAATTTTCTACAGATGTTATGTCATTTGGTAATAAGGGTCCTCCAAAATCACCTTTTAGTTTGTATCCGTTATAAGATGGAGGATTATGAGATGCTGTAATTACAACACCAATACTAGCTTTATAATTCACAACTCCTAAGGAAACCATTGGTGTAGATACAAAGTTTTTAGCTAAAAGAACTTTCACTCCTTTTTCTGCTAATACTTTTGCAGCAGTTTCTGCAAACATCTCTCCAGCAAATCTACAATCGTGTCCTATTACTACTGATGGATTATCTTCGTTTCCATTCAAAAAATCTGCAACAGATAAACTTACCCTAGCTACATTATCCGTAGTAAATTCTTTTGCAATAATTGCTCTCCAACCATCTGTTCCAAATTTTATCTGTGTCATTTTTAGTTGCTTTTTAGGTCAACAAAAATAACAAAATATTTGAGATGATATTTATTTTAATCCTTGATACTTTTTGTAGGCTACTTTCTTCTTATTATGTTGTGAATTAGTAGAAGTAAATTCATGATAACCATCCCCATTACTACCAGCACACATAAAATAAAAATTGTGTTGACTAGCGTTTAAAACAGCATCAATTGCATGGATAGAAGGTATGCAAATTGGTCCTGGAGGTAGTCCTTTGTTTTTATAAGTATTATAAGGGTTGTCAATTCTTGTGTGTTTATTTAAAAGTTGTTTTATTCCGAAATCTTTATTTGCAAATTTTACTGTAGGATCAGCTTGTAAGTAAGGAAACAAAGACGGATTGTTTAATCTATTAAGATACAAACGAGCAATTTTTGGTCGTTCATCTATTTTCTTATCTTGTTCTTGTTCTACTATAGAAGCCAATATACTCACCTCTATTTTTGAAATACCTAAATCATTACAAAGTAATATTCGTTCCTTATTCCAAAAAACGTTATATTCATTTTTTATTCTTTTTAAAAAAGAAGATACAGATATATTATCATAAATTTGGTAAGTGTTGGGTATAAAAAGAGAAGGCAGAGTTTCAATTATTAAATTATTATCAGATAAAAAGCTAGATGTATCTAAATAAGATTTTAACTCTCCCTTTTTAAATCCTATTGAATCTTCTAAAATAGTTATCATATTCTCTATTAACCTTACATTTTCTGGAATCTGTAAATTAATAATTTTTCTGCTTGGATTTCGTAATTGGTTTATCAATTCATTATTTGTATAGTCACCACTAAGTGTTACTATTCCACTTTGTATATTGTTATCGTATCTCTTTATTTTAGCCATGAATTCAAAGGACCAAACATGACTTATTCTTCCTTTGTTTTTAAGAATAATAATAATATTTTCTAATGTAGAGTTATCTTCAATTTCAAATCTTATTTCAGTTCCTGAGTCAGAATGAAGTGCAAAATTTTCACTTACAAACAAAGACCAAGATGAATATATAGTTAGTAATACTAGTAATAGTAAAAAGTATCTTTTTAAAGAAGATTTATTTTTATTCATTTCTATTTATATATTCTAAATTTTCTATTGCCATTTTATAGTCAGGATTCAAAGATATAGATTTCTCAAAAAATTGTCTTGCCTTCTGATAATCCTTATCTACATTTAAATAAATAGAGCCTAAATTAAAATAAGCTTTCTCAAAATTAGGGTTTAGTTTTATAATATTGTTTAATCTGTTTTTAGCAGTTTCAAACTTAGACATTTTTAGTTCTAAAACTGCTGTTTTTAATTGATAATCTAAATTCAGTTCTGAATAATGTAAAGATTTTAAATAATAGGAATATGATTTTTCATTAAAATTAAAGTGTGAATAAGAATCTGCAATTCTGGAAAATGTTACACTTAATATATTGTTTGTAAATAAATTATGAAACTTATCTAAATCTTTAGATTTAGAGTAATTTATTAATTTTTTATAATCTTTTTGTAAATAATAGTACTGTATATAAAATGGGTAGGACTCCTCTTTATCACACTTATCCAGAAACATTTTCGCAGAATCTAATAGAATAGAGTTTGCATCAAAACTTTCAAAATGTTTTAAATACGCCTTTGCTTTACTTAAGTTAGTAGGTTTATCGTTGTTAATGCAAACTAAACCTAAAAACGCTCCTTTTTCCTCACCTTCAATACTTTTAGATGATACTGCTATTTTATGGTCTGTTATAGATACATGAGGAATATCTGATGAAGATGATTTTGGCATGTGACAAGAAATACAATCTGTATTATCTGGGGTTTCCTCACACACGTTATGGCAGTCCATACATTTATTGTTAAAATAATTATCTGCTAAAGTAGTTACGCTTTTATGAGGATTATGACAACTAACACAGGTGACATTTCCTTTAGTATAACATTCTGACTGTTGTAACCTATCAACATGAGAAGCCATGATAAAGGTCTCGTCATTTTCATATCTTGGAAGGTAAGTTTCCATTGTTTCTGATAAAATAGTTCCTGGTATAAAATCATTCCAATCCTTTTTGTTTTTTAGAACAGAAGTTCCCTGTAAATGACACCTACTACAAATATCGAACTGCAACTCTTTTTTTAGTCTTGATGGGTTTACAATGGTGTAATCAATGTATTTGGAAGTATCAATAATATTTCCAGACTTCTTTTCTTTTACATGAACCTCTCCTGGTCCATGACATCTTTCACAATCAATTCCATTAGGAACAGAACTAAACTTGTTCAAACTTTCTGACTCATGATTAGAGTAAGCATTATGACAACTCATACACTCCAAACCAATTTCACGAGAAAAACGACTATTTTTTCCATCCTCATAACCAGGAGGTAAATCTCCCTTTTCTTCCTGAGTATAAAAGGTATAAGGAGCTTGATGTAAATAACCGTTAATACTAAATATATGAGAATTGGTATGTTGTCCGGATCCAATTACAAAATCTATTTTTTGCAATAGTTTATGGGTAGTATCTTTATTTGTTAAACGAAACTCCAATATGTAAAGGGAATCAGACTTCCAGATTGCTTGGTAATACAAGTTTTTTACCTCATCATAAATTAAAGGATTATTATTTTTATCTAGTACAGATTTACTTTTTGTTGCAACAGCAAACGACTGACCCATACCTGTTTCCATATAGGAATTATAAATATCAAAATGACATTGCTTACATGTTTCTTTTCCTACATAGGAAACACTATCGTTGTGGTTTAAGTAAATGTTATTTTCAGAATGATTTACTTTTGAAACAGAAGCATTATTACACGAAAAAAAAAGAGGGGATATTAAAAGAAAAAGGTATCTCATTGTGTAAAGATATAATAATTTATACCTTTTATAGTACTTTTTAATTTAAATCCGAAAGAAGTAAATAGTTTTATACTAGCTATATTGTTGGGAGTAATGCTGCAGAATAGTTTTTTTAATTTCAAATTACTAAAAGCATAATCGGTTAATAAAGATAAAGATTCTTTTGCAAATCCTTTTTTTTGATAGTCCTGCATAACTATCACTCCAATCCCTGATGACTGATCATTGTAGTCGTACAAATCAATCATTCCAACAGCTTTTCCTTTATAAGAAATCACAAAACGAACTTGCTTACTAATTTCTATATCTTGTTTTGCATTAAGAATATAATCAGATAATGTTTCTTTAGAAAAATGTTGCCTTTCGCTACCATATACCCATAGTTTTTCATCATTTTCTACATCATACAAGAACTCTAAATCAGATTGCTCCAAATATCGTAATTGTATGTTTTTTCCTGTTAGCATTCAAACTCCCCAGAAAAAACTATACTCGCCTCTCCACTTAACCAAATATTTATATAACTTTTCCCATCATGTTGAAAAGAAACTTCTAATGTACCTCCTGTAGTATTTATAGTAATATTTGTATCGTCTGTTTTACCTATTTCATATAGTGCAATTGCAGTAGCTACACTTCCTGTTCCGCATGATAAAGACTCCATTTCATCTCCCCTTTCATAAGTTCTTATAGAAATATTCTCATTTACTTCTACAAAATTTACATTAATACCATAATCTCCAAATTCCTTTGAGAACCTAAGTTTTTTACCTTTATTAAGTACATTTATCGATTGCACATTATCTACCACTTTTACCAAATGTGGAGAACCTGTATCTAACACAATAGAATCCTCTCTAACATTAACTTCTATAACATCTGCCATTTTCAACGAAACCATATCCCCTTTTACACTTCCTTCATGAACTCCATCATAAGCCATAAACTCACACTTCTCTTTAAATATTTCTAAGAAATGAGCAAATGACAAAATACATCTACCTCCATTACCACAAAAGGTAGATCGTTCTCCTGTTGAGTTAAAAAAGATCATTTCAAAAGCATAACTTTCATGATTTCGGAGCAGTATTAAACCGTCTGCACCTATACCAAATCTTCTTTCGCATAACGATTTTATTAGACTATCGTCATTCATATCAAATGATTCCTCTCGGTCATCAATCATTATAAAGTCGTTCCCTGTAGCCTGAAATTTGTAAAAATCTACTTCCATTTATTGTATTTTAATAGGATGTAAAAATACAGATTTATGTTGAATATAAATAAGGTTTAAAAAGCTATTTATTATTTAATAGATAATACTATTTTTGCCACAATTAAATTTTAAAAAAATAAAGATGGCTATATCTTACGATAAACAACTAAACGACTGGGTAAATAAAGAAAAATCAGGAGTAGACTTATTAAACTCTGTAGGTACTTTAATGTACGACAAAGGAATTGAGTTAGTACTTTTCAGAAAGCATATTTTAGAAATTGGTGTTTCAGAGTTAATGAATTACTTTTCTTACGCTAACAATATAGTTGGTAGAGAAAATAATGTAGAAACAGCAACATTATTAGCTTCTGAAATGTTGAAAATGGATTTAGCTGCTAGTAAAATTGATATAGGACTACTAACTGCAGAATATGTTGAAGAAAATGCTACTAACGCAAATGTATTTTTATCCGAAAAACTTAGTCATATAGTTGGGTCTACAGAAAATGCTAACAGAGCAAAAGATGTAATACTTTTTGGATTTGGTAGAATTGGAAGATTAGCCGCTAGAGAACTTATTAAACAAGCAGGGAAAGGACAACAATTAAGACTGAAAGCAATTGTAGTGAGAAAACTTACAGATGCTCAGATTATTAAAAGATCCGATTTATTAAGAAACGATTCTGTACATGGTTCATTTAAAGGAGTTGTAGATGTAGATTTAGAAAATAAATCTATGATAGTAAACGGACAAGTAATTAAATTCATTGACGGAGGAAACCCAGAAGATATCGACTATACTCAACACGGAATTGAAGACGCATTATTGATTGATAATACAGGAGCTTTTACTGATAAAAAAGATTTATCTCGTCACTTACAGTCTAAGGGTGTAAGTAAAGTTTTATTAACTGCTCCAGGAAAAGGAATTCCTAATATTGTTTATGGTATCAACTCTTCAGGTTTAGATTTAGAAAATACAGATATATTTTCAGCTGCAAGTTGCACAACTAACTGTATTGCTCCTATTCTACATATTGTAGAAAATAAATATGGAGTAAATAAAGGTCATTTAGAAACAGTTCATTCTTACACAAACGATCAGAACTTATTAGATAATATGCACAGCAAACCAAGAAGAGGTAGGTCTGCAGCCATTAATATGGTTATTACTTCAACGGGTGCGGGTAAAGCCGTTACTAAGGTTATTCCTTCATTAGAAGGTAAACTTTCTGCAAATGCAGTAAGAGTTCCTACTGCTAATGTGTCGTTAGCTATTTTAAAACTTACTTTAAATAACTCTACTTCTATGGAAGATATGAACGAGACAATGAGAGAAGCTGCTTTACATGGGGATTTAGTAAATCAAATTAACTATCAAGTAGAAACTGATTTAGTTTCTTCTGATATTATAGGAAATACTTGTTGTTCTGTTTTTGACAGTAATGCAACTATTGTAACAGAAGATGGAGAAGATACCGTACTTTACATCTGGTATGATAATGAGTTTGGTTATACAAAACAAGTTATCCGATTAGCAAAACAAATTGCTAAAGTGAGAAGATTAACTTACTACTAGAAGGAAATTATGACCTCAACCCTTCAGATAAATCATAGAAATTTCATTGTCTACAAATTTTTTAATTCTCTTTTTACAGGAGTATCTGTTGGTAGTATTTTTGTTATTTATTCTGACAATATAGACCCGTCAATTTATTCTTTAGGAGGTATTGTTTTAGCAGCATTAATGATGTTAGTTTCTTTAATGTATTACAAAATTCTTAATAATCATTATTTTTTTCGTATATCGTTATTTGTGGAGTTAGTTCTGCTTATGATGGTTCTCTATTTCCTAATTTTTTCTTACTCTCCTTTCACCTCTTTATTAATTTATTGTGGATATCAACTTTCGTTTGTATTTGGTTCTTATTTAGTAAGAGCAGAAACCTTGGCATTAAAAAATAATAAAATACTTACTTGGGTAGATTTATCTAAAAATGCAGGATATTTAGTAGGATTAGCTATCTCTTTCTTTTTTTACAAAATAATAGAGCTTGATTTTAACTTTCAAATTATGAACTATGAAATAAGAGGGTTAAATATTACAGACAATAATCTACAGGTTTACAACATTCATTATTTACTAGTTTTCTTGGAAATAGTAATTATATATTCGCTTGTAAAATCTTTCAGAAAAGAAAATTAACATTCCTTACAACAATCCTCTTCCTGTATTAGCCTGCAAGAATAAACAGCTAGTACAGCTCCTAATGTTGTAGAAACTATATATACCCACAAATAACTTGTATCTCCAAATAAAGCAGGAGCAATACTCCTAGCAGGATTCATAGAAGCTCCGCAAATAGGACCAGCAAAAGTTGCCTCAAAGGCAACTACAGCACCAATAGCTACCCCAGCCATAATCCCTTCTTCTTTCGATCCGTTACTTACATTAATTATCACAAACATTAAAATAAAGGTTAGTATAAATTCTAAAATAAATGATTGCTGCCAGTTTCCATCTTTAACCAAGGTTTCTCCCATTGTGTTTGATTCTGGTAAAATATAATACAATATAGAAGAAGCTAATATTCCACCAGCAATCTGAAAAGAAATGTAAGGGATAACTTCTCTACCCTTAAACTTTTTAGCAATCCAAAAGGCAATGGTTACAGCAGGGTTTATATGACAACCGGAAATACCTCCTATAGTATATATCATAGCCATAACCACCAATCCGAAAGAGAGACCTACTCCTAAATGAGTAACACTTCCTGTAATATCATCTATCATAATAGCTCCTGTTCCTACAAAAACTAAAATAAATGTTCCTAAAAACTCAGCCCAGTACTTTTTCATATCTCTATAAATTTTTCTATTAATATTTTTGGAGCATTACAAGGTTTTCCTGTATTAGAATCAACAAAAACTAAAGTTGTTTCTGCAGTGTTTAATAGATCTCCTTTTTCGTTAAATGTATTATAGTAAAACACCACTTTAATTGTAGGTATTACTTTTATTGTAGTTTCAATAGTTAGTTCATCATCATAAAAAGCTGGTTTTTTATAATTAATATTTAAATTTACAACAGGAAGAGCAAACCCTTGATTTTCTAAAGTTTTATAACTCAACCCTAAACTTCTGAGTAATTCTACCCTACCTACCTCAAAATACTGAGCATATATACCATAATAAGCAAATTTCATCTGATCCGTTTCTCCGTATCGTACTCGTATTTTAGTCTTGTGTGTGTACATAAAAATAATTTCAACAAAAGTAAATAAATATTATTCAGAAAGTAAAAATATTCTTAAAATTGTAATTGAAATGAAAATAAAACTACATTATATATATATAGGGGTAATTTTACTGTCAGCTTGTACAACGCAACTTGTTGTTAAATCTAAACAAAACAGTGTAGTTTCTATTACTGCAATCCCAGATTCGATAATAACTTCTATTATTAATCCTTATAAAATAGGAATTGATTCAGTAATGAATGAGATTTTGTGCGTTTCAGAATTAGAAATGACAAAAGGGAGACCTGAAAGTTTGCTTGGAAATTTTGTTACTGATTTGTGTTTAGAACAATATTCTGACTTGGCAGATATTTGTATAATGAATAATGGAGGATTGAGATCTACCCTACCAAAAGGAAATGTTACTAGGGGAGATATTTATAAATTAATGCCTTTTGATAACGAACTTGTAGTTGTAGAATTAGATGAAAAAGATTTTGAAGGATTATTAGAATATCTTGTATCAAGAGGTGGAGAACCATTTTCAGGAATGAACATAGTTGTCACTGAAAATGAGAAAATCATAAATCATACACTCTTTAGGGAGATTGATTTTTCAAAAGGAGAAACTATAAAAGTACTAACATCTGACTATCTTGCAAACGGTGGAGACAAAATGTGGTTCTTTAAAGATAAAATACAAACTAAAGTGGAAATAAAACTTAGAGATGCAATAATAAATTATTGTAAGTCACATAAAGTAATCTCCTCAAAACTAGATTGGAGAATTCGCCTAGTAAATACAATTAAGTAATAAATGAAGAGTAGAAGAGAATTTATAAAGAGAGCTACACTTGGAACCACTGCATTAAGTATTCTACCAGCAAAAGCATTTTCTAATTCTAAAGAATTAAAGCAGCTTACTGTTTTACATACTAATGACATGCATTCTCATATTCACCCATTTACAAGCGGTAGAAACAAAGGAGTTGGAGGAATGGCACAAAGAGCAACAATAATAAAAAATATAAGAGAAGAAGGAAATCAGGTTCTGCTTTTAGACGCAGGAGATATATTTCAGGGTACCCCCTATTTTAATGTTTATGGGGGTGAATTAGAGTTTAAATTGATGAGCGAAATGAAGTATGACGCGTCAACCATTGGTAATCATGATTTTGACAATGGGTTAGACGGATTAGTAAAACAATTACCACACGCAAATTTCCCATTTATCGTGTCAAATTACGACTTTTCAGATACTGAAATGGAAGGTAATTATTTGAAATATAAAGTATTTAATAAAGGCGGAATAAAAGTTGGTGTATTCGGAATTGGTATTGAATTAGAAGGTTTGGTTTCTAAGAATATGTATGGCAATACGTTATACCAAAATCCTATAGAGAAATCCAACTACTATGCTGACTTATTAAAAAATTCACTAGATTGTGACTTGGTTATTTGCTTGTCCCACTTAGGGTTTAAATACAACACTAAAAAGATGTCAGACAAGCTGTTAGCGTCACAAACAAAAAACATTGATTTAATTATTGGAGGACACACCCATACTTTTTTAAACAAGCCCGTAATTGTTGAAAACTTAGAGTCTGAAAATGTCCAAATTGCACAAGTTGGCTATGCCGGAATTAATATTGGGCGAATTGACTATTTTTTCAATCGAAAAATGTGTGTAAAAAAAGTAGATGGAAGCTCTATCTTTATTAAAAAAACATAAATAAACCATTAAATTTGGGTCATTTATTTTCTTTTTTAACATTTCCTTACCTAGTATTTTTTTGCTGTAAAAAAAACATTAAAGTCAAGCTGTTTTTTTATTCTTTTTTAACTTTCGAGTCTTAACATTTTACTAATATTGTAACTCAATTGAAGGAAACTATTTTAATTGAATTTTTAAATAATTAACAAAACCAAAAGCAAACCACAATATGAATACACTAACTTGTCAAGAAGTATGGGAAAAATGTTTAAATGTAATAAAAGACAATGTTAGTCCGCAAAACTTTAAAACTTGGTTTGAACCAATTCAAGCAATTGATGTTAAAGATAAAACTCTAACCATTCAAGTTCCTACAGCATTCTTTTTCGAATACTTAGAAGAGCACTACATTACACTTATAAAGAAAACAATTAAGAGGTTTTTAGGTAAAGATGGTAAACTAGACTATAATATTGTTGTTGAAGGAGCACAAAGTAAAAACCCTTACATTACTAACTTACCATCTAGTCATCAGGGATCAGTAAAGAACAACCCTATTAGTTTACCTATGGGAATGAATTCTCCTTCTATCAGAAACCCTTTTATTATTCCTGGATTACAAAAAATAAATATCAACCCTCAATTAAATCCATCCTATACTTTTGATGCTTATGTTGAGGGAGAATGTAATAGATTAGCTCGTTCTGCAGGTTATGCTGTAGCTCAAAAACCTGGAGGAACTTCTTTTAATCCTCTATTAATATATGGATCTGGAGGATTAGGAAAAACCCATTTAGCAAATGCTATTGGATTAGAAACAAAAAGACTATTCCCAGATAAAACTGTTTTATATGTTTCAGCAGATAAATTCCAAACACAATTTGTAGATTCTATTATGGATGGGAGGAAAAATGATTTTATGCATTTTTACCAATCTATTGATGTATTAATAATTGATGATGTTCAATTTTTATGTGGAAAAGAAAAAACACAAGATGTATTCTTTCACATCTTCAATCATCTACATCAAAATGGGAAGCAAATTATCTTAACTTCTGACAAGGCTCCTGTTGATATTATTGGAATGGAACAAAGATTACTTTCTAGATTTAAATGGGGATTAGCAGCTGACATACAGTCACCTGAATTAGAAACTAGATTAGCTATATTAAAGAAGAAAATTAAAAATGATGGGATTGAAATTCCATATGAAGTAATTGAATACATTGCTTATTCTATAACTACAAATGTTAGAGAATTAGAAGGTAGTTTAATCTCTTTGTTAGCTCAATCATCATTAAACAGAAAAGAGATTACAATTGACCTAGCTAAGAATATGTTAGATAAATTTGTAAAGAACACTGCTAGAGAAGTATCTATTGATTATATACAAAAAGTGGTTTGTGATTATTTTGATATTCCTGTTGAGATTATGAAATCGAAAACAAGAAAAAGAGAAATTGTACAAGCAAGACAATTAGCAATGTATTTTTCAAAACAACTTACCAAATCTTCTTTAGCTCATATCGGAAAACACTGTGGAAATAAAGATCACGCAACTGTACTTCACGCATGTAAAACAGTGAATAATTTAGCAGATACCGACAAAAGATTTAAAGGTTTTGTTTCAGATATTGAAAAGAGATTAATCCACTCTTAATTAAATGAAAATTTTAATGGTTTGTTTAGGAAATATCTGCAGGTCTCCACTAGCGGAAGGAATACTACAAGATAAAACAAAAAACAAAAATATTTTTGTAGACTCAGCAGGAACCGCATCTTATCATATCGGAAAATTACCTGATAGTAGGTCTATTGAAATAGCTAATAAATATGGAATTGATTTAACCAAGCAGAGAGCAAGACAGTTTTCTAAAATAGATTTTGATAATTTTGATAAAATATATGCTATGGATACCCATAACTATGCTTCAATAATATCAATATCCAGAAACGAAAACGACAGAAATAAAGTAGAGTTAATACTTAACGAAATCAACCCAAAATTATGCGATAGCGTTCCTGACCCGTATTATGGTGAACGAGATGGATTTCAGAAAATGTACAACATGCTAGATGTAGCATGTAATATTATTGTATCTAAATTATGAAAAAAGGAAAACTTTATTTAATACCAACTACACTTGGTGATGGAACAGAAGAAAAAACACTACCTCCAACTGTATTAAATGCAATAAAAAATATTGATATTTTTATTGTAGAAAATATTAGAACTTCTAGAAGGTATATAAAAAAGATGTACAAAGAAAAGGATATTGATAATACTATTTTCCTTTCTTACGGGAAGCACGATAGATTAGATTTGCATGAAGATTTTCTTTCTCATATTTATAGTGGAAAAGATGTAGGAATTATATCAGAAGCTGGAGTTCCTTGTGTAGCCGATCCTGGATCAAAGATTGTAAATTTCGCTCATCAATTTCAAATAGAAGTAGTACCAATTGTAGGTCCCTCCTCTATATTATTAGCTTTAATGGCTTCTGGTCTTAACGGTCAAAATTTCGCCTTTATAGGATATCTACCTATTGATAAATTGGATAGGAAAAAGAAGATAATAGAGTTAGAAATTTTAAGTAGAAAAACAAAACAGACGCAAATATTTATGGAGACTCCTTACAGAAACATACAAATGTTTGAAGCTCTTTTAAATGTATGTACAAAACTTACTAAACTTTGCATTGCTTCCAATATTTCATTACATAATGAGAAAATAACCACCAAAACTATAGGAGAATGGAAAACAGAAAAAGTTGACATACACAAGAAACCCACAATATTTTTAATACAAGCATAAAAAAAAGACCACTGATTTTTCAGTGGTCTTTTTAATTATATTACTAGTGATTATGTCCTTTATGAGGATCTTCAGTATCCACTCCACTAATTTCCAATAACTCTACTTCAAAAATTAAAGTGGCATTCGGTCCAATTCCTGCTTGAGGAATACCATTTGATCCGTAAGCTAATTCAGAAGGAATAATAAAAGTCCATTTATCACCAACTACCATTAACTGAACCCCTTCTGTCCAACCTGGGATAACTCTATTTAAAGGGAATGTTGCTGGCTCACCTCTTTGTACAGAACTATCAAAGATAGTCCCGTTAGTTAATTTACCTGTATAGTGTACTGTAACAGTGTTATTTGCTGTAGGGTGAGTAATTCCTGTTCCTTTGTTTATTACTTTGTAAGCTAAACCACTTTCAGTAACTGTAGCTCCTTTAGTTAAATCTTGCATTAATTGTTCTGATTTTAATTTATTTTCTATTTCCATCTTTTTAGCTTCTGCTATTCCATCATTAAAAACTTTATTTGCATCAAAATCAGCAGATGTACCGCTTCTAATAATTGTTACTGATTCAATTACATCATCTTGAACAATAGAATTTACAACATCCATGCCTTCTGTAACATAACCAAATACAGTATGTTTCCCGTCCAACCAAGGAGTTTCGTTATGTGTAATAAAAAACTGAGAACCATTGGTTGCAGCTCCTGAATTAGCCATAGATAAAACACCTGACTTGTCATGTTTTAAATCAGAATGAAATTCATCTTGAAATTTATAACCTGGATCTCCAGTTCCTGTTCCTAAAGGACAACCACCTTGTACCATAAAATTATCAATTACTCTATGAAATTTTAATCCATCATAATAAGGAGTTCCTAATGGTTTTGCAGTGTTCTCCATGGTCCCTTCAGCTAAACTTACAAAATTAGCTACTGTAATAGGAGTCTTTTCATATTCCAAGTCAATGGTTATTTCTCCTTTGTTTGTTTTGATTTTTGCTTGCATACTATTGTTTTCTATTTTTTTAGTTTTAGGTATAAAATATTTATTTGTTTGAGATTCTGCAGATTGACACCCTACAATTGACAGAACTAAGACTAGAGATTTAATAATACTTTTAATTTTCATTTTTTTTTATTTAGTTAATATATTTGTTAGTTAGTTAATAATTCGTTTTTATATTCTTCAAATACTTCTATAACCTTTTTAACAGTTGCTTCAACAGATCTATCTGATATTCCTCCAGAAGCATTCATATGTCCTCCACCACTGAAATACTTCTTAGCTATTTCATTGACCTTAAAATCACCTTTCGATCTTAAAGAAAGTTTAACCTTTCCTTCTTTCTCAGCAATAAAGACAGCAAATATTATACCTTTAATAGCTAAAGCATAATTTACTACTCCTTCTGTATCTCCTTTTTTAAAGTTAAATCTATCTAATTCTTCTTCAGTTAAAGATATAATAGCAGAGTTTAATTCAGGAAATATTTGTAATTTATCGTTAAGGCAATATCCTAATAGTTTTGTTCTGTCTTCAGAATAATTGTCGTAAATTAAATCTTGTACTTTAGAGTTTTCAGCTCCAGCATCAATCAATTCGGATATCACCATATGTGTTTTTGATGTTGTAGAGGAATATTTAAATGAACCTGTATCAGTCATTATTCCAGCATAAATACATTCAGCAACATCTTTGTTTATCATTGATTTAAAGGATAAACCATCTAAAATTTCAAATAAAAGTTGAGCTGTAGAACAGGAACTTGTATCTGAAAAAACAAGATCAGCATCATTCATATTGGGCTCCTGATGATGGTCAATCATTATTTTTGTAGAGGAAGAGTTCCTCACAGTTTCAGTATACTCGCCTATTCTGCTTAAATCATTAAAATCTAAAAGAAAAATTAAATCTGCATTATTAGTTATTTCAATTGCTTTTTCAGTTTTTTCTGTAAAAATAACTACTTCATTATTTCCTTTCATCCAATATAAGAAAGAAGCATAATCATTAGGAGAGACAACAGTTACATTATGGTTTAATTGTTTTAAAACATCAGAAAGAGCAAGTGCAGACCCTAAAGCATCTGCATCCGGTCCTCTATGTATTGTTATTACAATATTTTTCTTATTTTGTAATAATAGTTTTAACTCATTTAATTTTTCTTGCATAAGTTGCAAAAATAAGAATAAATAAACTTTCTGAAACCCTCATTTTTCATAGTTTTGCAAACAGATAATAAAAAACAATAAAAAAATGGGAAACATTACCTTTACAATGATTAAACCAGAAGCAGTTGCATCTGGAAACACAGGAGCTATCTTTAGTAAAATTGAAGAAGCAGGATTTAGAATAGTAGCTTTAAAGAAGATTCATTTATCTGCAGAAAGAGCAGGTGAATTTTATGAAGTACATAAAGAAAGACCATTTTATGGTGAATTAGTAGATTACATGAGCGAAAGCCCTATTGTAGCAGCTATACTTGAAAAAGACAATGCAGTTCTTGATTTCAGAACCTTAATTGGAGCTACTAACCCAGAAGATGCATTAGAAGGAACTATTAGAAAAGAATTTGCTACTTCATTAGCTATGAACGCGATTCACGGTTCTGACTCTGATGAAAATGCAAATATAGAAGCTGAATTTCATTTTTCTGCAAACGAAAGGTTTTAAGTTAAAATAAACAGAAGTACATTATAATAGCCACTAGAAATAGTGGCTATTTTAGTATAATATCTTTTACTAATTTTTTTCCAATATTCTGATTTACACTTGATATCAATCCTGCTTTCTGCATGGATAATTCGTTTCTTAATACTGAAGAAGAAAGACTAATATAAATAACTCCATTGTTAAAATATTTATCAGTTACATATTTTCTTAAATTACTGCCTAATATTTTATCAAACTGATCTAGAGCTTCTACCCCATCTAATTTCTTTTTTAATTTTGGTTTATTAGACATTTTTCTCAAAAGCTCCTCTAAACTAATCACACCTTTCTTTCTCATATTAAATATTAAATATTGTATAATCAGATTGAGTTTTCTTAAGAATATTCTCACTTCTTTCTTTACTAGTATCCGTGATAA
Source organism: uncultured Flavobacteriales bacterium (assembly GCA_905478555.1). Taxonomy (GTDB): domain Bacteria; phylum Bacteroidota; class Bacteroidia; order Flavobacteriales; family BACL11. The sequence continues at coordinate 8,376 of CAJQIZ010000006.1, read as the reverse complement.
ATACTTGATTAAATTTACCTTTTTTTACAAAAGAAATTAAACTCTCTACTCTACTGTCATCTAATTTATCAAAAATATCATCCAATAACAATAAAGGACTTAAATTTAATTCTTTTTTCATAAATTCGTATTGAGATAACTTTAGCGAAATTAAGAACGATTTTTGCTGCCCTTGAGATCCATGTTTTTTAATTGACCTATTTTCTAATGTAAATAAAATATCATCTTTATGAATACCTAAAGAAGTTCTGCATGAAGCCTTGTCTTTATGTATAGAATTTTCTAATTGTAAAAGGTAGTCTCCATCATCCAACTGACTTTGATACTCAATACTCACTTTTTCCTTCCCTCCGCTAATTACTTTATAATACTTCTGAAAAACAGGTATCAACTTTGATAAATATTTTTTTCTCTCCAAATATATTACTTCTCCATAAGAAATAATCATCTGATTATAAGTATCTAAAGTGAACTCATCAAAAGTATTAGTATCGTAAAAATGTTTCAGCAAAGTATTTCTTTGTTTAATAGTTTTATTGTACGAAATCAAATTTTTAAGATAGATAGTACTGAATTGAGAAATACCACTATCTAAATATTTTCTTCTAGTATCGCTATGCTCGTTTATTAAGTTTGTATCTGTGGGAGAAATAAAGACCAAAGGATAACTACCCAAATGTTCGGAAAATCGATTGTATTTTTTATTATTCTTCTTTATTATTTTAGGAAATCCTTCCTTTACATTACAGATAATATCCGAAAACACTTCCGTTTTTTGAAATTCTCCTTTAATAGTAAAGAAGTCTGAATTAAAATTTATACTTGAAGAGTCTGAAGAATTAAAATAACTTTTGGTAAGAGAAAGATAGTGAATTGCATCTAATATATTTGTTTTTCCGGCACCATTATTACCTACAAAACAATTTATACTATTGTTAAATTTCCACTCAGTATCTAAGTGATTTTTAAAGTTGAGTAATCTTAAGTTTTTTAATTTCAATTTTGTTGTATATTTGCGACTTCAAAAATAAAAATTAAATGGCAAAAACAGTAAATAAAACGGACGAACAATTTGCAAATGTTGAAGAAAGCTTATCAAAAGCAGGTTTATATGTAGTAAAAAACCAAAATGTAATAATGAAACTAGTAGGAATAATATTGATTATTGTATTTCTTTTCATTGGATATACTAAATTTTACATAGAACCATTAGAAAAAGAAGCTAGTGAAGAAATGTATATTGCTGAATTCTATTTTCAAAATAATGATTTTGACAAAGCATTAAATGGTGACGGTCAGTTTTCTGGATTCATTTCTATTGTTTCCGATTACTCTTCTACTGATGCTGGTAATTTAGCTAATTATTATGCTGCTATTTGTCAAATCAATTTAGGGGAATATGAAAATGCAATTAACTCATTAAACGAATTCTCTACTGATGATGTAATATTATCTGCCCTATCTACTGGATTAATTGGAGATGCAAATATGGAATTAGAAAATGTATCAGAAGCATTAAATTATTATGTTTCTGCTGCAAACGATAATGAAAACAGTTTTACAACTCCTTATTTTATGATGAAACAAGCAGGGATTCATAATAAAAATGAAGATTATGCTTCCGCTTTAAAAATTTATAATTCTATTAAGTCTGATTATCCAAAATCGACTCAAGCATTATCTATAGATAAGTATATTTCATCAGAATCTAATAGATAAACTATCTGATGGCTACAATAAACAACAATTTATCTGACTATAATTTAGAAGAAATCCCCAATTCTGAAGGATTAAGATTTGCGGTAATTGTTTCTGAGTGGAACAACCACATCACTAACAGCCTTTTTAAAGGAGCGGAGGAAGCTTTACTTAATTGTGGAGTAAAAGAAAACGATATAGTAAGAATTGATGTTCCAGGAAGCTTTGAGTTAGTTTACGGAGCAAAGTTAGCTTCAGAATATAATTATGATGCTATTATTTGTATTGGCTCCGTAATAAAAGGAGAAACAGATCATTTCGATTTTGTTTGTAATGCTGTATCATTAGGTATAAAAGATCTAAATTTACAGTTAAACATTCCTGTAATATTTGGAGTTTTGACAGATAATATAGAACAACAATCTATTGATAGGTCGGGTGGAAAACATGGAAACAAAGGAGTAGAAGCAGCTATAACTGCTATAAAAATGGCACATTTAAATAAATAAAAAAAAAAATGGAAAATATTTTCCTCAGAAAGAAATAAGTTTAAATTTGCAAAATCAAAATTAGGTCGCGTAGCTCAGCTGGATAGAGCATCTGCCTTCTAAGCAGACGGTCACAGGTTCGAATCCTGTCGCGATCACATAAACCCACCAAATTGGTGGGTTTTTTATTTTCATTAAATACATTCATTTATTGTTTTGAGATTGATTACTATTTATTAGATTTGTAAAATATTATAAAACAAAAAATATGAAAAAAACATTACTTTTATTAATTACTTTTATTTCTTTAAGTCAGCTAACTTACGCTTCTTTTCCTGTTACTGAAGAAATGAATAATTCTAAAGAACTTATACTAAACAATACTCAAATGGAATCAGGACCAGATATGGACTGGACCGCTTTTAATCTTTGTTTATTTGGTGGTTATCTAGGTTTACACCGATTTTACATGGGACATAATGGTATTGCTGTTCTACAACTAATGACTGGTGGAGGACTTGGTATTTGGTGGATAATAGATTTAATTAAAATTGTAAACGGTAGCTTATACAAAGGACCTCTCAACCCTCAATTCCCAGATATTGACTTTTCTATGTTGACTATATGCCTATTTGGAGGATTATTTGGATTGCACAGATTCTATAGAGGAGATAAGAAAATAGCACAGTGGCAATTATTTACTCTTGGAGGTTTTGGTATTTGGTGGCTAATTGACCTTGTTAAAATACTTACAGGAAAATTATACAAACAATAATATAGATAATTTATTGAAAAGGTGAAAGTTAACTTTCACCTTTTTTTATGCTCTTATAATAAATAACTAACTTTTTTGTTATTTAGCATACTAAATTAAATGACTAACTTTTTACTAAAAATATCACTCTATTCTATTTCCTACCTACCAATGTGGGTGTTGTATATTATTTCAGATATACTATATTTGATTGCATATAAAATATTAGGTTACAGAAAAAAGGTAGTACAAAACAACTTGAAAAACTCTTTTCCTGAAAAAACAGAAAGGGAATTAAATATAATTAGTCAAAAATTTTATCGTCATTTTTTCGACATAATATTGGAAAGTATAAAAGCAGTTTCTATTACAGGTTCATCTTTAAAAAATAAAGTTGTGTTTAATAATATAGAGGTATTTAATAAATATGCTAAACAAAATCAATCTGTAGTATTAGCCGTTTCTCATTATGGTAATTGGGAATGGGGTATTTTAGGAATTTCTTTGAATGCTCAACAAAAAATGATGGGAGTTTACAAAAAACTTAGTAGTAACTTCTTTAATTATTTTATGAATAAAATTAGAGGAAAATTTGGAGCAGCGTTAATAGAAATGAATCAAATATTCCGGTACTTAATAAAAACAAAAAAAGAGTGTCAAATTATCGGACTACTTGCTGACCAATCACCTATTAAAAATGAGAGCAATTATTGGACTCACTTTTTAAATCAGGAGACATCTGTTTATTTAGGACCTGAAAAGATTGCTAAAAAGTTTAACTACCCTGTACTGTTTTGCAGTATGAAAAAGGTAAAAAGAGGACATTATGAAGTTTTCATTGAAGAACTTTGTACAAATCCGGAAAAAACTAGAGAAGGTGAAATTACATCTTTATATTTGCGTAAGATGGAAACAGTAATAAACGAAAATCCAGAATATTGGCTTTGGACACATAGAAGATGGAAACATAAAAAATGAAAACAGCTGTAGTAATACTTAATTGGAACGGAAAAAATTGGTTAGAGAAATTCTTACAAAATGTAATTTTCAATAGTTCGGACGCCACTGTAATTGTTGTAGACAATAATTCTTCAGATAATTCCGTATCTTTTTTACAAGAAAAATTTCCTGAGATTCAAATTATACAAAATGAAGGAAATTATGGATATGCTAAAGGTTACAACCTAGCTCTCAAACAAATAGATGCTGAATATTTTGTATTGTTAAATTCTGATATTGAAGTTACAAAAGATTGGATATCCCCTATTGTTTCTTTAATGGATTCGGATAAAACTATATCTGCTTGCCAACCAAAAATATTAGATTATAATAATAAAAGTAAATTCGAATACGCAGGAGCAAGTGGAGGATATATAGATAAATTTGGATATCCTTTTTGTAGAGGAAGAATATTTGATGAACTAGAAGAAGATAAAGGACAATACAATGATGCAATTGAAGTATTTTGGGCAACAGGAGCTTGTTTGTTTGTTCGTTCTTCTCAATTCTTAGAAATTGGTGGATTAGATGAAGATTTCTTTGCTCATCAAGAGGAAATAGACCTTTGTTGGAGATTGAAAAACAAAGGATATAAAATTATGGTGGAACCAAAATCGGAAGTATATCATGTTGGTGGAGGAACCTTAAATGTAGGATCTCCATTTAAAACCCACTTAAACTTTAGGAATAACCTATATATGTTGTTTAAAAACCTACCCCTCTCTTCTTTGTTTACTATTATTCCTGTTAGGTTAGTATTAGATGGAATTGCTGCAATTACTTTCCTGAAAAAAGAAAAAGGAATGAGACATTTATTTGCTATTTCAAAAGCACACTTTGCTTTTTATTTTGAGATTCCTAAACTTATTTCAAAAAGAAGAAAGATTTCTCAGAAATGTTCTTTATCAGGAAAAAATAACTACTCTATTTTAGTGAAAAATAAAATAATAGGAATTAAGAAGTTTTCAGATTTGTAAAATTTATTTTAATATTTTTAATACTGCTTTGTAAGAGTCCAATCCCAATCCACAAATTACTGCTTTACAGTTTTCAGAAAGTAGAGATTTTTTCCTAAAATCTTCTCGAGTATATATATTCGAAATATGAATTTCTAATACTGGAGTTTCAATTGCTTTTACACAATCAGCAATTGCTACTGAAGTATGTGTATATCCTCCTGCATTTAATAATATATAGTCGTAAGTAAATCCTACTTCTTGCAACTTATTAATCAGTTCTCCTTCTACATTCGATTGAAAATATTCTAACTCTAAATTAGGAAATTCCTCTACCAAATCAGAAAAATATTCCTCAAAAGAAATATTACCGTAAATAGATTTTTCTCTTAAACCTAATAAGTTTAAATTTGGACCGTTAATAATTATAACTTTCATAACCGCTAAACTACAAAAATGAGTTGGGAAAAATCAATAATAGAATTTAAAAGTTATCTGAAAATAGAGCGTTCTCTTTCGGATAACACAATTGATTCCTACTTAAGAGATGTGAGAAAACTGTCAGGTTTTTGCCGAGAAAAAAACTTAAACGAACTACAAATAACAAAAGCAGAAGTAAAAGAATTTATAGTCGATATAAATAAAGAAGGAATTTCTGCTCGCTCACAAAGCAGGATTATATCTGGGATTAAAGCCTTTTACAAATACTTAATACTAGAAGATTACCTGAAAGTAAACCCTACAGAACTAATTGAAAGTCCTAAAATAGGAATGAAACTCCCTGACACTTTATCTGTTCTTGAAATTGACTCTCTTATTTCTGCTATTGATTTGTCTCATCCACAAGGAGAAAGAAACAGAGCCATTTTGGAAGTATTATACAGTTGCGGACTCAGGGTTTCCGAACTTACCAATCTTAAACTGTCTAACATCCGATTTAAGGAAGGCTATGTAAAAGTAGTAGGAAAGGGAAATAAAGAACGATTTGCCCCAATTGGAGGTGTTGCCATTAAGTTTCTGAAAATTTACCTAAAAGAAATAAGAACTCATCAAGATATAAAAAAGGGAAGTGAAGATATTGTTTTCCTTAACAGAAGAGGAAAACAACTGACAAGAGTGATGATATTTACAATAATAAAAGATTTGGCCACAAAAATAGGAATGAAAAAGAAAATTAGTCCTCATACTTTCCGTCATAGTTTTGCCACTCACCTAATAGAAGGAGGTGCCGATTTGCGTGCTATACAAGAAATGCTAGGTCATGAAAGTATTACTACTACCGAAATTTACACCCACTTAGATAGAGAATATTTAAGAGAATCTATTATTCAATTTCACCCAAGATCGTAAATGAAATTAAAACACAATATTTTAAAGATGTACCTTTTAAAAGGGTTTTTATGGTTTATGGTAGCCATGCCAATTATCGTTTTATTTTTTCAAGAAAATGGATTGACATTAATGGAAGTAATGATTTTACAATCAATTTACTCACTTACAGTTGGAATTACTGAAATACCATCTGGGTATCTGGCTGATTATTTTGGAAGAAGGAATTCTATTATATTCAGTACTTTTTTTACTTTTTTAGGATATCTTATTTTCTGTAATTATACCGGATTTGACATGTTTGTAATGGCACAAATACTGATAGCTATTGGTGGTAGCCTTATGTCCGGAGCCGATTCTGCTATTATATACGATACCTTATTAGAAATAGAAAACGAAAAACAATACACCAAAATAGAAGGAAAAACATATGCAATTAGTAATTTTTCGGAAGCTATTGCAGGATTAATTGGAGGAGTTTTAGCTACTTCCTCTCTCTTACTTCCTTTTCAAGTTCAAACTTCTATCCTATTTCTTACTATTCCTATCGCATTTAGTTTAGTAGAACCTAATTTACAACAAGAAAACAAAATAGAAAAAGGTATTATTCCCATATTAAAAGTAGTAAAATACTCCCTATTTGAAAACTTAAAACTAAGATGGTTAATTATCTACTCTTCTGTAATGGGAGTTGCTACCTTGTCGGCAGCATGGCTATCTCAACCCTTTTTTAAGAGTTTAGATATTCCATTATTCTATTACGGAATTTTATGGGCAGGATTAAATATTACCGCAGGTATCAGTTCTTACGGATCACACAAAACAGAAGAAAAATACAATACCAATAATCTCCTCTCTACATTAGGAATCTTCATGTCTATTTCCTTTTTAATGATTTATTTCTCTCCAAACTATTTAGGACTTATTTTTATTTTTCTTATTTATTATTTAAGAGGAGTTGTTACTCCATTATTAAAGAATCAAATTAATATCAATACTACTTCTAACATCAGAGCAACTGTTATGTCGGTAAGGAGTTTTGTACTAAGAATTTCCTTTGCAATTGTAGCACCTATTTTAGGGTATTTGGCCGATAATAAAGGATTGGAAGACGCTTATCTTATAGTATCTATTCTATTAATTATTGTAAGTTCTGTTGCTGTTTTCGGATTAAGAAAATCTTAAAACTATCGAGAAACACTAACTGAATTATCAGATTTTACAATTATATATTCTCCATAACTGTAAACAGTTATACCATCTCTACTACTTTTTTTTGTAATAAAATCTGTTTTTTCTGCTGTGGTAAACGAACTAATAGTTAAAACTAATACCGTAAAGATCGATAACAACCCTATTCCTGCTAAAAATTTCTGTGTTTTCATAATTTATATATTTTGATGTAAATATAAAGAATTATGTTTTAATAAATTTGATTGAGATAATTTAATTTGTTAAACAACTATCATTTTCTTGTCTTATTTAATAATATATATCTTATTTTTTAAATCTTAATTTTTTCCACATCTATATGCAAGCATTTTTCTGTTTCAACTTTAACATTTTATCAATAAAAATTTTATTATTTAAATAGTTGTTATCTTTTATTATTTTAATGTATGAACCATTCGCATGAATACTAAAAGTTGTACTATTAAATATCACAAGTTTATAATAAGGTATTACCCAAGAAAAAAAATTAAGTTGTTGAGTTATATTTACTAATATTCCCTTAGGTCTTAATTCTAAATTACAATAATTTACGTCAGAAACCTTATTAATAGTTTGAGATAAATTTTTTGAGACAGAATCAATAACAAATCTACTAGAACCTATTCCTCTTAATTTTAAGATTTGTAGAAAACTAAAACTATTTCCTAAAATATCATTAATTTCCTTTGCTTCATCTTTATTGAAATAAGTGCGATTATAAATCATTTGCTTTAGTTTTAAAAAATTAGATTAAAAAAATCTTTTTCATGTAACAAAATTACAGAAAATTTATGAAAAATGTAAGATAAAAAAGTCGGGGTAGCAGGATTACAACCTAACACCTATTCACATGATTACAGCAAGCTTTCAAACTAAAAATTGCTCCGCTTTTGCACCGCTGCTCCATCCATTAAAAAAAATCAGTTCTATTGTAAAATTA
>CAJQIZ010000005.1 GCA_905478555.1 uncultured Flavobacteriales bacterium | reverse complement strand
CGATTTAATTCTCTTGTTGAGTTTCAAATCTCTTTGAAAAACATATTGTCCAATTTTGTGTTTTATATCTTCTAAAAACTGAATGCTCATTAGCTTATTTTATTTATAAATTCTTCTTCCGAAACGAGAGGAACCCCAAAACTCTCTGCTTTCTCTTTTTTACTTGGTCCCATATTTTCGCCCGCTAGCACAAAAGTAGTCTTTTTACTAATGGAACTCACATTTTTACCTCCGTGTTTTTCTATCAGTTGTTTCAACTCATTTCTGCTGTACTGTGTAAAAACTCCTGAAACTACAATTGCCATTCCTTCTAGCTTATCAGAAATGTTTTTTTTCTTTTCTTCTGCAACAAAAGATAAGTTATGATTCTTTAATTTTTCAATTAAAACTTTGTTTTTTTCTTGAGAAAAATAACTCACAACAGATTCTGCAATCTTATCTCCTATCTCCTCTACTTCTAACAAGTTTTCAAAATTTGATTCCATCAAATTATCAATTGTAGTATAATGATTGGCTAACTTTTTGGCAACTGTTTCTCCTACAAATCGAATTCCCAATGCAAAAAGCAATCTTTCAAAAGGTATCTTTTTACTGGACTCTATCCCATTTATTAAATTGTCAGATGATTTCTCTGCCATTCTTTCTAAAGGTAAAAGATGTTCTTTCTTAAGTAAATATAAGTCAGAAATATTTGAAATGAGATTTTCTTTTACCAAAAGTTCAATAGTTTCAACTCCCAACCCATCAATATCCATTGCTTTTCTTCCAATAAAATGATCAAACTTGCCTACAATCTGTGGATTGCAATTTTCAGAATTAAGACAATAATGTTTCACATCTCCCTCTCTTCTAAAGAGTTCTGTTTTACATTCTGGACAATGAGTAATAAAATTAGTCGGCTGAGAGAATAAATCTCTTTTCTTCAACTCCACTCCTACTACTTTCGGTATGATTTCCCCTCCTTTCTCTACAAATACAATATCACCTTCCCTGATGTCTAATTTCGCAATCTGATCAGCATTGTGCAAGGAAGCTCTTTTCACAGTTGTTCCCGCTAGTAGTACAGGTTCTAAATTTGCAACAGGGGTTATTGCACCCGTTCTACCAACTTGATAAGTAATTTGATTTAATTTTGTAGAAACTTGTTCGGCCTTAAATTTGTAAGAAATAGCCCACCTAGGAAATTTAGAAGTAAAACCCAATTCTTCCTGTAAATCGGTATTGTTTACTTTTATTACAATTCCATCAATTTCAAATGGCAAATCATACCTAGCCGTATCCCAATAATTTACATAATTAATTACTCCGATTATATCTGGTTTTAGCTCAGTAGTATCCGATACTTTTAGTCCCCAACTTTTTACTTTCTCCAAATTTGAAAAATGCTCTTTTGTTGGTAAATTTTCTCCTAACATATGATACAAAAAACAATCTAAAAATCGATTACGAACTTCTTTTGTGTCGTGCATCTTTAAACTTCCGGAAGCAGTGTTTCTAGGATTAGAAAATGGTTTTTCTTTCTTTTCTATTTTCTGTTCATTTAATTTTTTAAAATCCTTTTTTGTAATAAGAATTTCTCCTCTAATTTCAAATTCTTTAGGATAATTCCCTTTCAAATTTAAAGGTAAACCTCTAATGGTTTTTACATTTTCAGTTACATCATCTCCTTTTGTTCCATCTCCCCTAGTTAAAGCTTGTTGTAACTTTCCGTTTACATAAGTTAAACTTATAGAAGCTCCATCAAATTTGAGCTCGCAAACATACTGAAAAGGAATATCAATCAACTTTTTTATTCTATCATCAAAATCTTGTAATTCTTCCTCATTATAGGTGTTGGAGAGAGAAAGCATAGGGTATTTATGATCTACCGTTTTAAAACTATCTACTACCACTCCCCCTACTTTTTGTGTGGGAGATAAGTCATCTTTAAATTCAGGGTTTTCATCCTCTAAATTTGTTAATTCTAACATCAGTTTATCAAACTCAAAGTCAGAAACTAAAGGGTTATCCAACACATAATACGAATGATTATGTCTTTCTAACTCCTTTCTCAGGAAATCTATTCGTTCTTTACTATTCATTTATTTTTCATATGGAAAATGAGAGTCATGAAGAATAATTTTTACTTCTCCATTTTCTAATCTTTTTAATACTAAGGAATACTCTACTTTTAAATCTTCTTCATTTTCTTTTCCAAAAAAATAATTTCCCATGCAGATGGCAATATTTCCTTCTAATTTTATTCCAGAATTCTCCCATCTCACACTATTCCATCCTTTAATAGCAAAACCACTATCCTCCGAGAAGTCAGGATTTTCTCCAATAAAATACGATAGTGCTGCTACTGTATTTAATCTAAATTGTGTTTCTGACGCAAGTGTTGGTTTGAAAAGAACCTCCTCTTCTAAATAAGCATACAGATTATTTATAAAATCTTTTGCTTGAGCCAAATAATCACCCTCACTTTTATAGGTATTACTCATACTTATTATTCCTTCTCCCCACTTCTTCTGAAATTCTATTACATTTTCCTTACTAATCATCTCTTATAACATTTAAATTATTATATCAAAAGTAACTATTTCCAAATAGCTTTTACCATTCTATCTTTATCGTTTATGTCTTTTTTTAACTCGATATTAACAAAACCTTTTTTATCTAACATATCTATGGTTTTCTGTCCAAAACTTTCATTTATCTCAAAATAAAGAATTCCATTTTTATTCAGAACTTTTGTAGCTTGTTCTGCAATTATTCTATAGAAAATAAGTGGATCAGAGTCCTCTACAAAAAGTGCAATTTCTGGTTCCCAATTCAGTACATTTTTTTTCATATATTTCTTTTCCGATTCCAACACATAAGGAGGATTACTGACAATTATATCCCAATTTCCGGATAAATCAGAGATTAGAATATCCACTTTATCTAAGATTACATCTACATTATTTCTAATTATATTTTGTTTTGCCTCTCTCAAAGCGTTTGGAGAAACATCAATACCATAAAAACTCCCTTGTAAATTTTTAGCAAGAGAAACAATAATACAAGCACTTCCAGTACCTATATCCAAATATCGTTTTTCTGAACTCTCATTATCCTTTATTATCCAATCTACTAACTCTTCTGTCTCCGATCTGGGAATCAAAACTCCTCTTCTACTAAAGAATGAAAGTCCATAAAAAGTGGTTTCCATCATAATGTATTGTATAGGTTCTCTTTTTAGTAATCGTTCCACTATCTCTATAAATGAAATTTTCAAATCTTCCTTTAATTCCACATTACTACTTATAATAGTGTCCGATTTGCTGTAATTTAAAATATGTTCAATTGAAATATAAAACATACTTCTTATTTCATTTTCAGTATAACACCCTTTCAACTCCTTCAAAAAAAACGATAAAATATCTGATACTTTATTCATGCTGCTAATTTACACAAAATAGCTATTTTTGAAGCATGCAAAATGAGGAGTTTTTCATAAAAAAATGTATTGAACTTGCTAAAAGAGGAATAAGGAATGTTTCCCCTAATCCAATGGTGGGTTCAGTTATAGTTTATAACGGGAAAATTATAGGTGAAGGTTATCATGAAAACTATGGTTCTCATCATGCTGAAGTAAATGCAATCGCTAGTGTTAAAGACAAAAGTTTACTGTCTAAATCTACGATTTATGTAAACCTAGAGCCATGTGCTCATTTTGGAAAGAC
>CAJQIZ010000004.1 GCA_905478555.1 uncultured Flavobacteriales bacterium | reverse complement strand
ATGTGAAATTTTCCGGAATAAGTTGGAATGGAAATAAAGGTTTCTACTACTCTTCTTACGACAAACCTGAAAACTCAGTTTTATCTGATAAAACAGATAGACATAAATTATATTACCATCAACTAAATACTCTTCAAAAGGACGACAAAGTTATTTTTGGCCAGAAAGAAAAATTTAGATATGTAAGTGGTTATATCACGAAAGATCAGAATTATTTGGTTATTAGTGCATCAAAAGCAACCTCTGGTAATAATCTGTATATTAAAGATAGAAATAAAGAAAATACTGAACTTATTCAAATAACATATAATTTTGAGAGTAATAGTTATATATCACATAACATTGGGAGTAAGTTATATATCTCTACTAATCTAAATGCTCCGAATAAAAAAATTATTACAGTAGATGCAAATTCTCCTAACGTAGAAAATTGGATAACCTTCATTCCTGAAACTGAAAATGTATTGAATGTATCTAAAGCAGGGGGGTACTTTTTTGTAAAATATTTTGTAGATGCAAATTCCAAAATACTACAATATAAGTATGATGGAGAATTAGTTAGAGAAATAGAATTTTCCGGAAAAGGAAATGTAAGTGGATTTGGAGGGAAAGAAGATCAAAAAGAAATTTTCTACAATTTTAGCAATTACATTACTCCAAGATCTTCTTTTAAATACAATGTAGAAAATGGAGAATCTGAATTATATTGGTCTCCAAATATTGATTTTAATTCAGAAGATTTTATTTCCGAGCAACATTTTTACACTTCTAAAGATGGTACAAAAGTTCCGATAAGTATTATGTATAAAAAAGGAATAAAATTAGATGGATCAAATCCTACTATTTTATATGGCTATGGAGGTTTTAATATTTCTTTAAAGCCTTCTTTTTCGGTAACAAATGCTGTATGGTTAGAACAAGGAGGTATTTATGTAGTAGCAAATCTTAGAGGTGGTGGTGAATATGGTAAAGAGTGGCATGATGCAGGAACTAAAATGCAAAAACAAAATGTATTTGACGACTTTATCTCTGCAGCAGAATTTCTAATTGAAAAAAAATATACAAGTTCAAAAAATTTGGCAATTAGTGGAAGATCAAATGGAGGGCTTTTAGTAGGTGCTTGTATGACACAAAGACCAGAATTGTTTCAGGTTGCAATCCCTGCAGTTGGAGTGTTAGACATGTTGAGATACCATACTTTTACTTCTGGTGCGGGATGGGCATACGATTACGGTACGTCTGAACAGAGCAAGGAAATGTTTGAATATTTATATAAATATTCTCCAGTACATAATATAAAAGAGGGAATAGAATACCCCGCAACTTTAGTACTAACGGGAGATCATGATGACAGAGTAGTTCCTGCACACAGTTTTAAGTTTACGGCACATTTGCAAGATAAACAAATAGGAAATAATCCCACATTAATACGAATAGAAACTAATGCAGGACATGGTTCAGGAACACCCGTAAGTAAAAAAATAGCAGAAGCAGCTGATGTTATGGGTTTTATTTTGTTTAATATTCTCAATTAAGTAGAAAAAAGTCGGAGTAGAAGGATTACAACCAAATACCTTTTTACATGAGTCCAGCAAGTTTTAAACTAAAAATTGTTCCGCTCTTTGCACCGCTAATCAATCTACTAAAACAAATTTAAGAAATTTATTGGATTTTCCAAGTAATCTCTTATTTTTGAAAATAATTTAAAAAAAAGAAAATGGAAAAATTATTAATACTATCACAGCTTATAGTTGCAATCTCAGTAATTGTTGTTTGGGTATTTAGGAGAGAAAATATTATAGTTGAATTTGAGCAATATGGTATTTCTGATACTATTAGAGACATAGTTGGTGCTTTAAAAATATCTCTTGCAACAATTCTAATTTTAGGAATTTGGTATAATGAATTTCTGCTTTCATCTTCATTATCTATGGCACTTTTAATGATTTGCGCCCAATATTTTCATATTAAGGTTCGAAATCCATTCACTAAGTTTATTCCATCTGTTTGTCTTCTTATATTGTGTTTATTTATAGCCGCAAAAAATCTTCCGATAATTTAATTTATGGACTATCATTTAGTATTCTTACTTTTTTCAGCATTTTCTTTCATATTCTATTCAATAAGTTCATTTTATACTGAAAGAATGATTTCTGAATATGAGAGGTGGGGGTATAAGAAGTTAAGAAAAATAATAGCGTCATTACAATTTATATCTGCTTTTGGATTATTAATTGGATGGTATTTTCCATTATTATTAATTTTTGCATCTGCTGCATTAACAGTAATGATGATTACTGCTATTTTTGTTAGAATTAAAATTAAAGACAATGTAATTAAAATTTTACCTGCGATATTATATGCTATTTTAAATTTTATTATTTTTTATAAAACACTAATTACTATTCTTTAATTTTTTAAATAAACAATTTAAAAAATATTAAGATACTAATCCTAATAAATAATTCATAGAGTTTTTTTAGATTATTTTTTATTATAAAAGTTAGACATAATAATAGCATGAGGTAAGGTTATAACTGAGATGCCAATTATTGAAAAAAGAAATGCTGATATATTAACATACCCAAAATTCATTAACAATAATAAAATCATCAAAAATACTATTGAAAGTAAAGTATGTGGGTATAATAATTTAATGAATTTAAGTAGATTTAAATCAGACTGCAAAGATTTTAAGTAATCAAACTCTTGTTTTAAAACTTTAATTGAATGAAGAAAAATAAAGTATAATGTAAAACTAATGATTATTGGAAATAAATAAAAAGTAATATGAATTAAGATCAATAGAAATATTTCATTCATTAACTGCTGATTAGAAATACTTAATTTATAATTTTTATAAACTAGTAAAGAAATTATGATCACATTACTAAAACAAAAAATATACTTGAAAATTAGAATATTAAATACTTGACTAAACTTCTCAGTATCTATAAACTGATTCGATAGAGACAATAATTCATTATTATTGTAAAAAATTAAAGTAGAAAGTAAAGCAAATCCCCAAAATAAATAAATAATTCTTTTCTTATTTATAAAAGAATAATCTACTAATTGTGACTCACCAAAATGATAAGAAGATAGGAATAAAAAGAAGATAAGCGATATAATTGGGGCTAGCCACCAAAGTATGCAGTAAAAAATTATAGTTACTATATATATTAAATAAAATCTAAATCTTGTAATCTTATTTGATGACAAGTAAATAATATTATCAATTGCTCCATGTGGAATACCAAAAAGAGAAACTAAAATTATAGAACTTATAACTTGAGTATCAATGCTAATTTCATCATTTAAAGTGAAAATAGCAAAAAGGGCATAAACAAATATTAGATATGTAAATGTAAATTTATTCAAAAAAAAATTAGGGCAGGATTTCTCCCACCCTATTTCTTTAAATTATTAATCTACTTTTTATTTGACTCAGATATAGCGATAGAATAAACCACTAATCCAAATCCTATTTTGTTGATTGCATCAGCAATATTATACCATACATCCACACTTTCTGGTGCCATAACACTACTTAACCATCCTCCATCCATACACATATAACCTATAGGATAAATTGACCATCCTACTAATACAAACCAAGCCAAATATTTAACACCTTTCTTGATGGCATCAGAATTACTTTTTTCAGCTAATTGAGCAACTTCTCCAAACCATACAGTGTATACAATGTATAAGTACCCAATAGTTGAAAGAACACCCCATGTTACAGAATGACCTGTAGTTCCATCTGAGAAAGCCTCTCCAATGTATCCACAAACTAACATCCAAGTTGAAGCAAGAATTAACTTCCATAATAGACTTTTCTTAGCTCCAGCAAATTTAGTAAGTAAGTAAAATTCAACACACATCAATGGAACCGTTAAGATCCAATCTACATATCTGAAGAAAGTTGGAGATTCTCCAGTTCCTAGCCAGTAGTCTCTCATGTAATAGTAATGTACAGCAGCTATACCTGTAATTAGAGCCGATACTAATAAAGACATCTTCCATTTGTCGTCAACACTTCCTCTTTCAACAAAGAAGAATACAGATGCTGCCAACATTGCAATATAACCTATGAAGAATGTAAAAGCTACATAATTGTCAGGTGCTATTGGTTCCATAATTGATAATAACATTTTTTTATTTTTTTAATTAATATATTGCAAATATACAAAAAAATATATAACTCTGCATAGTTATTTACTATAAAAGTTATACATAATTCCTTTTTTCCAACTTGATAATTTGTATTTTGTGTAATCTCTTGACATTTTTGTTTTATTTAGTTATTGGTAATTAATTTCATCTTTAAAAGTTTTGATTAACAAATGAGTGAATTTTAGAAAACCAACTACCAGAAAAAAATTCATCTAATTTACTGTCACTAACAACTTAAGGGTAATTACCATCATCTAAACCTTTAATTGTATCATGACATAATACTCGCCACTCACCATAATCATTATCAATATTATTTGAATAAATCATGAGCATCGAACTTAAATATGTTTCTTTATTATCATTTGATAATGGTGATTATCAAGAGCCAAACCACTTTTTAGTGGAATCATCACTTTTAGGGTATATTGGAATGATTTGATTATTTAATAAATCTATTTTAACCTTTGAATACTCATCTGAACAATCTAAGCTATTTTGATACCTTAGCGATAAATATCTTGCCCAATCAGGATTATATCAAATTAAATTTAAGTTTTCAGGCAAAGCCAAAAAGTCATTGTTATAATTTTCTAAGTTCATAATTGATTTTGTTTTATTGTTTAAACTGTACTTTTGCTATACCTCTATTAAGATGGAATGTAGTCATTGTCAAAAACATCATTGTCAATTAAGTATTCTGCAATATCATCGAAATTAACTAAGTACAAATCCCTCCAAAGGTTTTCTTCGTCTTCATAACTTTCTCGGTCAACTCCCAAAGCCAATAAGGTTTCTGATATAATATCCCATATTAAATCTCCATCCTTAAATTTTGCATTGTGCTCGTCATTCAAAACGGAAAGAAATATGTCGACTAATTCATCTTGGAGAATATCTTCCTCACACATTTTACAGATTGTGCAGTATAATGTGGTAATACCTGTAATATAGAATACATCCGATTCTTCAGTTGTTAAACTATTAAAATCTGGATTACTGCTAAAATGGAGCTTCATTATTAATTCAAAAAAACCTTAACTTTCATCATCATCTTTATCTGATTTAAAGGCCTCATCGAAAGTATCATAAAATAAGCAGTATTTCTTTTTTGGATTAAAGTCTAGCTCTCTAACTGTAACAGCCATTAAAGAAATTATTTCATCCCAGTCTAAATTTTCATCATCACTTATACTTGGAAATCGTTTAGGCAATCTCTCAAACTAAAATTGCTCTATAATAGAAATTATTATTTATCTATCTTTATTTTATCAGCCACTTCTTTGGCCTTTTCTACTAATTCTTTAGTGCTTTCCTCTCCATAAGATAAAGCAACTGCCATTCTTCTGTAAGGTCTTGTAGTTGGTTTCCCAAAAATCTTAAAATCGGTATTTTTAAATGTTGCAGCTTCTTCTAGTCCTGTAAAAGTAGGAAAATTATTACTTTCATTTTCTGCTAACACAACAGCAGATGCTCCATTTCGAACTAATGGAATATCCAAAACGGGAATTCCTAAAATAGCACGGGCATGCAATTCAAATTGGGTGAGATTTTGTGTTCCAGCTAAGGTTACCATTCCCGTATCGTGTGGTCTTGGTGAGAGTTCAGAAAAATAAACTCCATCTTTTCCAATAAAAAACTCTACACCCCAAATTCCACTACCACCAAGTGCTTTGGTTACTTTAGCGGCTATTTCTTCACATTCTTTCAAATGCGCTTCTTCCATAGTCATTGGTTGCCAACTTTCTTGGTAGTCACCTCTTTCTTGTCTGTGTCCTGTAGGAGGGCAAAAAAGTGTATTTCCATTATTTTGAGTTAAGGTTAAAAGGGTTATTTCATAATCAAAATCAATAAATGCTTCTACTATTACTTCCATCAAATCTCCTCTTGATCCCTTAATGGCAAAGTTCCATGCTTTTTCAATGTCCGCTTGGGTCTTTATTAACGATTGTCCTTTTCCAGAAGATGACATTAGTGGTTTTACTACGCAGGGCATTCCAGTAAAATCTACTCCTATTTTTAATTCCTCATAAGAAGTAGCGTATTTGTATTTTGCAGTTTTTATTCCTAAATCTATTGCTGCCAAATCACGGATTGCTTTTCTGTTCATAGTAAAATTAGCCGCCTTTGCAGAAGGGATTACTGTGTACCCCTGCTTTTCATAATTGTAAAATCGTTCTGTTCGGATGCTTTCTACTTCTGGTACAATAAAATCAGGACGGTGCTTGTCCACTATTCTGTCTAGTTGATCCCCATCTAACATATTTATTACTTCAAATTCATCTGCTACTTGCATAGCTGGTGCGTTTTCATAACTATCTACCGCAATTATATATTGCCCTAATCTTTGCATAGCAATTACTACTTCCTTTCCTAGTTCCCCCGAACCCAATAATAGTATTTTATTTCTCATACTGCAAACATAATAAAATAAAAAAAGCCCTCATAAAAATGAGAGCTTTTTGTACCCAGAGCCGGGCTCGAACCGGCACGGTTTGCACCATTGGTGTTTGAGACCAACGCGTCTACCAATTCCGCCACCTGGGCATTTGTTTTCGGACCACAAAAGTACTATATAATTGCTCTTAAAATTGATTTGATATAAAAATTAATTTTTATCAGATAATTTTTTATATTTGCACCCCTTTTTAAATAAGGAAAACAATGAACAAACCAATTAAATTTTTCGCAGGAAGTAATACAAAACATTTAGCAGAGGCAATCGCTAAGTCGTTTGGTGTTCAGTTATCTACCTCTACTATTGTAGAGTTCTCTGATGGTGAATTTGAACCATCTTTTGAAGAAACTGTTCGTGGGGCAGATGTATTTTTAATACAATCTACCACTCCTCCTTCTGATAATTTAATGGAATTGTTACTTATGATTGATGCAGCAAAAAGAGCATCAGCAGCAAATATAATTGCTGTAATGCCTTATTTTGGTTATGCTCGTCAGGATAAAAAAGGAAAACCAAGAGTTCCGATAGGAGCTAAATTAGTAGCTAACTTACTTTCTGCTGCAGGGGTAGATAGAATAATGACAATCGATTTACATGCTGATCAAATTCAAGGATTTTTTGAGGTTCCTGTAGATCATTTGTATGCTTCTGAACTTTTTGTGGAAGATATCAATAAATTAAATTTAAAGAATTTAATTATAGCCTCACCTGATATGGGAGGATCAAAAAGAGCAAATGCCTACGCTAAAATAATAGATTGCGGTGTAGTTATTTGTTATAAAGAAAGGAAAAAAGCCAATTTTATTGGAGACATGAAAGTACTTGGTGATGTAAAAGGAAAAGATGTAGTAATAATTGATGATATGGTAGATACTGCTGGTACACTTACCAAAGCAGCTGATCTTATGATAAGAAATGGAGCCTCTTCTGTAAGAGCGTATTGTACACATGGTATATTATCAAAAGATGCATATCAAAAATTAGATAATTCTAAAATAGCGGAATTAGTAATAACAAATACTATCCCAAAGAAACATAAAAGTACTAAAGTGAGAGAAATATCGGTAGCTGACTTTTTTGCATCTACAATAAAATCAGTAGTAAATAACGAATCTATTTCCGCTACTTGGAAATCTAATCAATAAACAATCAAATTAATTATAAACCAAATTTAAAAAAATGAAAACACTAGCAATTAGCGTGAAACAAAGAGAGAATGTTGGGAAAACTAGCACTCGAGCGTTAAGAAATCAGGGTAAAGTTCCATGTGTGCTTTACGGGGGAGAAAAGCAAGTGGCTTTCCATGCTCATGAAAATGACTTTAGGAAACTCGTGTATACTCCAGATGTATTTATTGTAGAATTAGACATTGAAGGATCTAAAGTAAAAGCAATTATGCAAGACATTCAGTTCCATCCAGTAACTGATAAAATATTACATATCGATTTTCTTGAAATTACAGACGGTAAATCAATTACTGTATCTCTTCCTGTAATTCTTAACGGATTAGCTATCGGAGTTAGAGACGGTGGTAACTTAATGTTTAGAAGAAGAAAAATTATCACGAGAGGTCTTCCTGCAAATTTACCAAATGCAATCGAAATTAATATTGAAGATGTTAAAATCGGTCAATTTATTTATATAAAAGATATTAATTTAGAAGGTTGTGAGTTTTTAGCTCCAGATTCATCTGTTGTTGTAGGAGTTAAGATGTCAAGAGGTGCTGTTGAAACTGATGAAGAAGAAGGTGAAGAAGGTGAGGAGAGCGAATCTGCTGAAGGAGATGCTACTGCAGAAACTCCAGTTGCTGAGTAAAAATGAAATACTTAATCATAGGATTAGGTAACCCTGGTGAAGAGTATGAAAATACTCGTCATAATATAGGATTTAAAGTGTTGGATAGGCTAGTGAGCTTGTCCAACACTTCATTTTTTACCGATAAATTAGCAGATGTTGCAAATGTAAAATTTAAAGGAAGACAATTATTGCTGATTAAGCCCAATACATTTATGAATTTAAGTGGAAAAGCAGTAAATTATTGGATGCAAAAGGAAAAGATTAAAACGGAGAATATCTTAGTTGTTACGGATGATATAGCATTACCATTTAACACTATTAGAATGAGAGCAAAAGGTTCGGATGGTGGGCATAATGGTTTAAAAGATATTATTAAGGTTTTAGGAAATACTTCTTTCCCAAGAATTAAATTCGGGGTAGGTTCTGAGTTTAGTAAAGGTAGTCAGTCCGATTTTGTTTTAGGGAAATGGACTGCCGAACAGGAAGATTTACTAGATGATAAGCTAGATTTTGTAGTTAAAATGATTCAGTCTTTTTCTGCAATTGGTATAAACCGAACTATGAACGATTTTAATAGAAGATAATCTTCTGTAAATTAAAAATAGTTCTATATTTGTAATCCCAAAAACAAGGTATCGTGGCCGAGTGGCTAGGCAGTGGTCTGCAACACCATCTACAGCGGTTCGAATCCGCTCGATACCTCAAATTAGAAGCCCGTATTATTATGGGCTTTTTTTATATATTTGCAGGAATCAAATTTTCTATGAAAAAAAACATACTATTTACATTCTTGTCAGTTGTATTATTAAATACTATTGCATTTTCACAATGTTCTTATAACCTGATAAATGTTACTCATGTTGATTGTTATGGCGACGATACAGGAGAAATAGAGATTAATATCTCTAACAGCAATTCTATTTTTTCTTGGATTTTTCCTGATGGTTCTACTTCTATAAATTCTTCACTTAATAATTTACAAGCGGGAGCTTATGTTTTAAATATTGTAGAGTATTTTGTTCCGGGAGATCCAACATCAACTGAAATTTGCTCTATTTCGGATACCATTTGGATAGAAGAAACTATAGAAATAACTGCTAATTTTGTATTAAAAAACATGTGTTCCTCAACAGATTCTGCAGATATTTACACTACTATTATTGGTGGTACCAGACCTTACTCCACCCTTTGGATTCAAACAGGAGATACTGCCCGAAATACAACTAATGTTGCCCCCTCTATAACTGCCTATGTGTTAAGTATTACAGATGCAAACGGTTGCCAGAAAAATGAGTACATTACAGTAAAGGCAGTAGAATCTTTGCAAACATTTATGTATAATGATGATGTAATTTGTAAAGATGATAATAGTGGTACTGCATCTGTATTTGTATCAAACGGAACTTCTCCTTATGTGTTTATTTGGAATAATGGACAAGAATTTTTAGATGAGAATTCAAGTAAAATTGAAAACTTGTATCCAGGAACATATAGCGTAAGTATTAAAGATACATTTGGTTGTATCACGTCAGATTCTATAACTATTGCTGATGATCCGAAAATATGTATTAATATATACAAAGTGTTCTCTCCAAATGAAGATGGTATTCATGATTATTGGGAAATAGAGAATATTCATTTATACCCTGAAGCACTAGTTGAAGTGTATGATAGAATGGGTAATATAGTATTTAGAAGAAGAAATTATATTAATGCGGAGGGAGTAGCTTTTAATGGCTTTTCAACTGATGGTAGAAGATTACCTTCTTCTACTTATTACTTTGTATTAAATTTAGAATTAGAAGAGGAAGTACTTAAAGGAACTTTAACAATAGTTAGATAATGAAGAAAGTAATAATAATATCGATATTAATCTTGTCTTTTGTTTCTGTAAAGTCTCAACAAGCAATAATGTTCTCGCAATATTTCACTAATAATGTTATATATAACCCAGCTATTTCAGGTAGTAAAAGTTATAATCAGTTTACAGTTCAGAGCAGACAACAATGGCTTGGATTTGAAGGAGCTCCACTTTCTGCAAATGTAAGTTTGCATGGGGCGTTAAATAACAGATCTGGAATGGGTGGTTATTTAGAATACGATAGAACGGGTCCTTCTAATCAAACTAACTTACAAATTAATTATGCTTATCATGTTCCGTTAAATGCGAATGGAGCAAATATATCTTTCGGTATTGCAGCAAAAGCAATGTACTATTATTTAGATTTTGAAACCGGAGATTTACCTCCAGGATGGGATCCTGCTTATAGCGATCAATCTTATGACGATTTTTTAGGAGATGCAAGTTCTGGGATTTACATCTATAATGAAGATATGTATATAGGGTATTCTGTTATAAATATGTTGCAATCTTCTTTTAATAAAGAAGTGGGAGATGGTTTGAGTACAAATATAGAAGAGCGATTATATTATGGAATGGCAGGATATAAGATTAAGTTAGATAGAGATTGGTATTTAGAGCCATCTGTATTAATAAGACATAGAGAAAACGGAAATGCAGAATATAATTTTAGTACTCGTGTTTTTTATATGGACCAAATCTGGACTGGACTTTCTGCTAGATCTAATTCTTCTTTAGCATTTTCTGTCGGTACCAACTCTGATAAAATGCAATTCGCTTATTCTTTCGATCATTACTTTGGAGAAATTAGTCAATACCAATTAGGTACTCATGAGATTACTATGTCTGTTAGAATTCCTAACAGCATGAAATACTAACTTATTATGAGGAAAATAGAGCATATTGGGATAGCCGTTTCAGATATTGATGCATCTAACAAAGTATTTCAGAAAATTTTTGGTAAGGCGAGTTATAAGTCTGAAAAAGTAGAATCGGAGGGAGTGGTTACTACTTTTTTCCAAATAGGAGAAAATAAAATAGAGTTAGTTTCTGCAACAAACACAGATAGTGCTATTTCAAAATACTTATCGAATAATAAAGAAAGCATGCACCACATTGCTTTTGATGTAGAAAATATTGAAAAAGAAATATATCGATTGCAGAAGGAAGGTATTCGTATTTTAAATGATAAACCTAAAAAAGGGGCCGATAATAAACTAATATGTTTTTTACATCCAAAAGATACTAATGGAGTACTTATCGAACTTTGCCAGGAAATAAAGTAATAACATCCTCATCATCTAATAAATGATATGTTTTTATTCCTAATTTTTTAGCTCCTTCAATATGTTGAGGAGAATCATCAATAAATAAAACTTCTTCTGATATTAAATTATTTTCATTTATAATTATTTCAAAGGCTTCTGCATTTGGTTTTCTGCATCCGATTTCATGAGAATAATATACTTTGTCGAATAATTGATAGAATTCGTTGTATTGTTCCTTTCCTAATTTATTTTCAAATTCGCTTATATGTATTTTGTTAGTGTTGGATAGTAAATAGATGTTATATTCTGTTTTCAATTGTTTTAATAATTGCAATCTATGCTGTGGTAAATCTAGAAGCATGGCATTCCAAGCGTATAGAATTTGTGTGTTAGTTGCTTCTGTACAATGTTTTTGTATTTCCTTAATAAAATCAGATTCTGATATCTCCCCTGTTTCTAAAAGATTAAAAATATTAGTTTGTAATTTTTTAGAATAGAATGTAGAAGAGTTTTTTATTCCTAATTTATCGAATTCTTCAATGGTTTTTTGATAAGATATATTGAGTAATACTGCTCCTAAATCAAAAATAATAGATTTTATTTTTTTCATCTTGCAAAAGTGTAAAATATTAAATCATTTTAATAGATTTGCATCACGAATTTTTCGGGGCCCATAGCTCAGCTGGTTAGAGCACTTGACTCATAATCAAGGGGTCGTTGGTTCAAGCCCAACTGGGCCCACAAGACCTCACCTTTTAGGTGGGGTTTTTGTTATTTAAAATATTGCTCTAGGAACTACCTATCCTTATATTTTTCGAAAAGTTCTTTTTGGTGGTTGTTTAAATCTACAGGATGTCCTTTTATATAAGCTATTTCTACATTGTTTGTTCTCATATCCAGAGCGTCTCCACTACTAATAAAGAAAGTAGCGTCTTTTCCTTTTTCAATACTACCCACTTTGTTATCAATTCCTAGAATAATAGCAGTATTTAAACTTATAGCAGAAATAGCATCTTCCATTTCCATTCCGTAAGATACAGCAGTACCTGCTGTAAAGGGAAGGTTTCTGGTCCCCATCGCTTCCATATCTCCATTGTAGGCCAAACAAAATAAAATTCCTTTTGCTTGTAATTGTGAGGGTAGAGTAAAGAATTGGTCAATAGCCGCATCTTCATTTACTGGTAGAGAATGTACTCTTTCTAAAATGAGAGGAATCTTAAATTCTTGTAGAACAAGAATAGCGTTTAGGGCGTCTTTACCTCCAACTATTACAATTTTTTCAATTCCTAATTCTTTAAAAAACCGCACAGATTCTCTAATTTCTTTTGCGTAATCTGCATGAATGTATAAGTTTCTACTTCCGTCAAAGAGTCCTTTTGTTGCTTCTAATTCCAAATCCATTTCAGTATTGTATTTAGAATATGCTTTTGCTATTTCAAAATAGGTTTTAATTTTATTTACTCCGTTTTCATAGTTCTTATTTTTGGAAGTACTCCCAGGTTCGGCCCACCAACCAGAAGTATGGTAAGATGAAGGCCAATTAAGATGAATTCCGTCATCTGCTTTTAGTTGTGCGTCTTCCCAATTCCAACCATCTAAATGCATAACAGAAGAAGACCCTGAGATAATACCACCTCTTGGGCAAGCTTGTGTAATTAGAACTCCATTTGTTCTGACAGTTTTTAATAACTTAGAGTCGGTATTGAAGGCAATCAATGATCTTACATTTGGATTAAATTCACCAACTTCATCATAATCTTTTGTGGCTCTTACAGCATCTATCTCTGTAATTCCTAGGGTAGTATTGGGTGATATAAAAGATGGATAAATATGCTTTCCATAAACACGAATAATGGTGTCAAATGCAGAGGGGTCAATACGGATTCGGCTAGCATCTGCTACCAAATCAAATTCCCCATCCTTCACTACAATTACCGAATTTTCAATTATCTTTCCATTTCCTAAATGGGCAATTCCACCCATAAAAAGGGTAGTTTGTTGTGCAGAAATATTCAGTACAAACATACATTGTACTAGTATATAAAATATTTTTTTATTCATAATCTTCTACTGTATCACAATGGTAGTGATGTTCTTCAGTGTGTTCTATTTTCTGTGTTTCTTCTTCTGAATTTCCATTTACCATTTTATTAATAATTCTCATTTTTTCTTTTAAATCCCTTTTCATCAATTCCATATTTTTTGTAATATCAAAAAGTAATTTTCCATCCACATAAGTTTGTTCTACCTTACTATATATCGAAAGTGGGTTTCCAGTCCAGATAACAATATCGGCATCTTTTCCTATTTTTATACTTCCCATTTGACCATCCAGATGGAGTAATATTGCAGGATTTAGTGTTACCATTTTCCAGGCATCTTCTTCTGATGTTCCTCCATATTTTACTGCTTTTGCTGCTTCTTGGTTTAATCTTCTTCCCATTTCTGCATCATCCGAATTAATAGCTGTTACTACTCCTTTATTATTAAGGACAGTAGCATTGTAAGGTATCGCATCATTAACTTCAAATTTATAGGCCCACCAATCAGAAAAAGTAGATGCTCCTGCCCCATGTTCTTTTAGTTGATTAGCTACTTTATATCCTTCTAAAATATGTGTAAAAGTATTAATAGTGAATCCCATGGAATCGGCTACTTGCATCAACATATTTATTTCCGATTGTACATAAGAATGGCAAGTGATAAAACGCTCCGAATTAATAATTTCTACTAGTGCGTCTAATTCTAAATCTGCTCTAGGTGGTATAATTTTCCTTCTTTTAGAAGTTGGTAGTGCGTGATATTCATCCCATGCTTGTTGATAGGATCTAGCTCTGTAAAAGGCATCATAAAAAACTTGCTCTACTCCCATTCTACTTTGCGGAAAACGAATAGTATTAAAATTCCCCCAATTAGATTGCTTTACATTTTCACCCAGTGCAAACTTTATAAACCCATCTGCACCTTCAATTTTCATTTCCTCTGCTGAACTTCCCCACCTTAGTTTTATAAGTGCAGACTGCCCACCAATAGGATTGGCAGAACCATGTAAAAGTTGAGAAGCGGTAACTCCACCAGAAAGTTGTCGGTAAATATTGTGATCATTAGGGTTTATTACATCTCCGATTTTCACTTCTGCTGTTACGGCCTGACTTCCTTCATTTACTCCCCTGCTTATCGCAATGTGAGAGTGTTCGTCAATAATTCCGCAAGTAATGTGTTTGTCAGTTGCATCAATAAACTGAACTCTAATTTTAGTTTTTGGCCAAAGTTCTTCTTTTTTCAGATTTGTACCAATTGCAATTATTTTTCCATCCTGAATTGCGACATCTGTATTTAATAAAATCCCTTCCTCTTCATTTGTCCAAACCGTTGCATTTGTAAAAATAGTTGGTAAAGAAGAAATAGAATAATTATTCCCATAAGCTTTGTTAGGGTTCCAAATAGAAGGAATAATAGTATCATATTTCATTACAAATTCTTTTTCAGTACTTTGAAATAGAGAATCTCTAGTCATAGAAAATGGAATATTTTCTCCTTCTAAATTTTGATATTTACCAATAAACATTTCTTCTGTAAAATCAGCCGTTCCCCTTATAGTA
The DNA here is from genome assembly GCA_905478555.1 of uncultured Flavobacteriales bacterium. Taxonomy (GTDB): domain Bacteria; phylum Bacteroidota; class Bacteroidia; order Flavobacteriales; family BACL11. The sequence goes on along the minus strand of CAJQIZ010000004.1, from coordinate 79,461 downwards.
ATGTCTTTAGTATGGAAAACAATAGTGTTACTGTTTTGTTTAACATCATAAATAATTGAAGTGCTGTCACAAATAATTTCCTTCATTTTTATTTTTTTCATTTCCCCATAAATAGAAATATGTTTCTCTTCATTTCCAGATTTAAAAGTATAATTTCCTCTTAAATCTATCTCGGTTTTCTCTTCAATAATATTCTGAATTCCGTTAGTCCAATTCTCATAAATTATTCCATCCTCAAAAATATCTGAACTACAAATAATAAAGTTTGCTTTCTTTCCTTTTTCCAAAGTTCCTAATCTACCTTCCTCTCCAATTAGGGTAGCTGGCACTATTGTTAATGCGTTTAATGCATCATATTTATTAAGTCCTTTTTCAATGCTAATTCTTATGTTTTTCAGAAAGTCAGATTTTTTCTTCAGATCAAAAATAGTAAAACAAAAATCTATATTGTTTTCTGATAATATACGAGCATTAAACGGTGCTGTTTCCCAGTGTTTTAATTTCGAGAGAGTTAGAATATTACTTTCTTCAGGGTTATTTATTTCGTATTTTAAAGGAAAATTTAAAGGTAAAATAATAGGGAAATTATATGTTTTTATCTCATCAATTATTTCATATTCTTTTCCATTTCCTTTTACAATAAAGTCAATTTCAAACTCATCAGAAATTTTATAAATACGATTATAGTCCGTAGCTAAGCTAGATTTAAATATATGAGTTAATCTTAATTGGTTATTAAATTCGTTGAAAGAAATATTCGTAGTTTTCTGTGTATTCTCATACCAATATGAATCTAAGAAAAGTTGCTTTAATAAGGCAATACTACCCATTAATGAACTAGGATATTTTTGAGAAGAAACCCCTTTGTTGAAGGAGAAATAAGATGCTGATTTTGCACTCATCATACTCTTTTGTTCTTTCTCATCAGATAAGGAAACTAACGTTCCTGTACCTCTTACTATTCCATCTGAACTATGGCTAAGTACTACTCCAAATCCTAATCCTCTATATTCTTCTGCTTGTTTTTTATCGTATTTAAAACTTTCAAAGGCATGTATTTCTGGGTGTATCGCTTCATTCCAATGGTAGGCGCCTTCTTTATTACTTTCGTACTGGGGTCGGTAGTTGTAACTTCCTCTTTCTGGGGTTTTTATACCGTAATTAGAGTATAGATCAATAAAAGAAGGATAAATATAACTTCCCTTCATGTCTTTTATAATTGATCCTTCTGGCAGTATTACCAAACTGTCTGCCGCAAGTATTTTATCTTCCTGAATAAGTAAGGTTCCATTTACAATTTCCTTTTCAGAAGACATAATTAGATGCGCATTTGTAAAAGCATAAATGGGTGAAAAAGTAGATTCTACTCCATTATTAGGGAATGTTTCTTGAGAGAATAAAGGGAACGATATTAGTAGTATTAGTACTGTTTTTATAAACTTCATAATTAAATATTAAAGGTCACAATTTACTAATTTTTAATAACTTAAAATTCGTTTATTTGTATTAAGATTTAAATTGATAAATAATCACATTATTTGATACCTTTGTATAACAATCTTTAAACTAAATATTATGAAAACAGGAATGTTACACTTACATCATTATTTACCTTACTTATTTTTATTAGTATTATTAATTTCTATAGTAAGAGCGTACTTAGGAAAAATACAAAATCCTAAAAAAGACAAATTACTCTTAGTAACTTTAATCTTAGCTCATATTCAACTTTTGGTAGGTTTTTATTTATTATTTCCATTTCCTGAATTAGAAATGTCTGTTATTATGAAAAATTCTATATTACGTTTTAAATTTATTGAGCATCCTTCTATAATGGTATTAGCGATTGCCTTAATTACTATAGCAAAAATAAAATCTAAAAAAATTAAAGATGTTGTTAAAGCAAACAAAACTATATTTAGTTATTTTTTAGTTGCTCTAGTTTTAATTGCTTTACGAACTCCTTGGGATAAAATATTTTAATGGGAGAAAAAGCAGTTTTAATAGGTTTAATAATCCCAGATGTAACTCCAGAACTTGTTGATGAATACTTGTTGGAGTTAGATTTTTTGGCCCGAACAGCAGGTGCTAAAACGATAAAACAATTTACACAAAGACTTCCACATCCAGATAATAAAACATTTTTGGGAAAGGGAAAAACAGAAGAAGTTGCTGAGTTTGTAAAGCAAAATGAAATTGATATGGTTATTTTTGATGATGAACTTTCTCCTTCTCAACTCCGAAATATAGAAGCAATTTATTGCTGTAAAATCCTAGATAGAAATAATCTAATCCTAGATATTTTTGCTTCTAGAGCTCAAACTGCAAAAGCCCGCACACAAGTAGAACTTGCTCAATATCAATATCTATTACCACGACTAACACGTATGTGGACACACCTTGAAAGGCAAAAGGGGGGAATTGGAATGAGAGGTCCTGGAGAGACACAAATTGAAACAGATAGAAGGATTATTAAAGATAAAATATCTGTTTTAAAGAAGAAGATGGAGAAAATTGATAAACAAGGCCAAACTCAAAGAAAAAGTAGAGGGCAAATGATTCGTGTTGCACTTGTTGGATATACAAATGCTGGAAAATCTACGTTAATGAATCAGTTAGCAAAGTCAGATATATTTGCAGAAAATAAATTGTTTGCTACCCTAGATACTACTGTCAGGAAAGTGGTAGTGGAGAACCTTCCCTTTTTGTTAGCAGATACTGTTGGTTTTATTCGTAAGTTACCACATCAGTTGGTAGAATCATTTAAAACTACCTTAGATGAAGTAAGAGAATCAGATTTATTATTGCATGTTGTTGATATTTCAAATCCTAATTTTGAAGACCAATTAGAGGTAGTAGAAACAACCATTGCAGAAATAGGAGCTGCAGATATTCCATCTTTAATTATATTTAATAAAATTGATAATTATACCTTTACCCCAAAAGAAGAGGATGATTTAACAGATATTACAGCAGAAAATATTTCTTTAGAAGAATTGAAGAGAACTTGGATGGCTAAATGTAATGATGATGCTATCTTTATTTCAGCAATTGATAAAACTAATTTTAACGAGTTAAGAAGTTTGTTATATGAAAGAATTAAGGATTTGCATGTTAAAAGATATCCTTACAATAACTTTTTGTACTAAGAAATATTCTGCAGGTTGATAAGTGTTTTATACACTCCTCCTTTATTTACTAAGTCAGTATGTGTTCCTCTTTCTACAGTTTTCCCTTCAGATAATACAATAATTTCATCTGCATCTTTTATGGTAGAAAGTCGGTGAGCAATTACCAAGGTAGTTCTATCTTTCATTAAATTAGATAAGGCACTTTGTACTAATTTTTCAGACTCGGTGTCGAGTGCAGAAGTTGCTTCATCTAATATTAAAAATTCTGGATTTTTAAGGATGGCTCTTGCAATACTTATTCTTTGTTTCTGACCTCCCGAAAGTTTATCTCCTTTCTCCCCTATATTAGTGTGGTATCCGTTTTCTGTTTCGCTAATAAATTGATGTGCATTCGCAATTTTAGAAGCAGTTATTACCTCTTCTTCAGTTGAGCAAGGTTTCCCTAATAATATATTGTTATAAATACTATCGTTAAATAAGATAGATTCCTGAGATACTACTCCCATTAAATGTCTTAGATCGGTTATCTTAATATCTTTTATATTAGTGTCATCTATACAAATTTCTCCTTCCGATATGTCATAGAATCGAGCACATAAATCGGCAATAGTTGATTTCCCACTACCAGATTTTCCAACTAAAGCGATAGTCTTTCCTTTTTCAATATTAAAATTTATTTTACTTAATACTTCCTTATTCTCGTACTTAAAACTAATGTTTTTTACTGAAATAGATTTCTTAATTGAGGTTTTTGAAATAGGATTTTTAATATCAATAATATTGTTTTCTGCATCCATTAACTCATATACTCTTGCAGCTGCTGCACTACCTTTTTGCAAACGATAATAAGCGGTAGTAAATGATTTTGCAGGTGGAATAACCTGAGAGAAAATTAAGATATAACCAATAAATTCTTCTGGACTTAAAAGAGATTCTCCTCCTAAAACTAATTTACCTCCAAACCACATTACTACTACCATTATTATGGTGCTTAAAAACTCACTCATGGGGGAGGACATGTCTTTCTTTCGTAGTAGAGAAGTCATTAAAGATTCATATTCTTTACTTTCACTATCAAACTTAGAGTTTGCATTTTTTTCTGCATTAAATAACTTTATTACTTTTAACCCTCCAATATGTTCGTCTAAAACAGATAATATGTCTCCCATTTTCGCTTGACTTTTTTCAGAAGATTTTTTCAAACTTTTACCAATTTTAGCAATTATAAAACCAGTAATAGGAAAAAGAACTACTACAAAAAGGGTAAGTTGAGGACTGATGAAAACTAAGGTAATAAGGTAAATTATAATTTGAAGAGGATCCCTGAATATCATTTCTAAAGAGCTCATTATAGACCACTCAATTTCCACCAAATCTGTTGTCATTCTTGAAGTGATGTCTCCTCTTCTTTTTTCTGTAAAAAAACCGATTGGTAAAGAGATAACTTTTTTATGCAAACTAGTTCTTAAATCATGTACCACTCCATTTCTAATCGGGGTTAAAAAATAAAGAGATAGATAACGAAATAGATTTCTGAAAAAGAAAGTAACTAAAATAAGTCCGCAAATAAATAGCAAGGCATCTACTTTTGTTCCGGATTCTATAATTGCATTAATCTGATAATAGAAATAATCTTTAGCAGAAGATAAGGTAAAACTATATTGTTCTGGATGTACAATATCTACCTCCATAGTACCAAAAAGTAAACCTAGAAAGGGTATTATCATTGTTAAAGAAACCAATGAAAATAATACGGTTAGCACATTAAATATAACATTTAATATTGCAAAGTTATAATAGGGCTTTACATAAGATAATATTCTATAAAAATCTTTCATATTGGCAAAGGTAGGTATAAGTAATAGAAAAGTTATCTTTGCAGTATGGAAACTACAAGACAAAAGAAAGTATCAAAATTACTGCAGAAGGAATTATCCGTAATTTTTCAGAAGGAAACTCATCAATTTTTAGGGAATATATTAGTGACTGTAACGGGGGTTCGTATTTCTCCTGACCTATCGGTAGCAAAAGCATATTTAAGTATTTTTCCAGTTGAAAAACCTAAAGAAGCGCTTGCTGTTTTAAACGAAAACAAAAAAATGTTTCGTACTATTTTAGGGAATAGTTGTCGTCATCAATTACGAATTGTGCCAGAATTAATATTTTATTTAGATGATTCTGCAGAATATGCAGAGGAAATTGACCGTCTACTAAAGCAATAAATTACCATTTGAAATTCTCTTTTTATATAGCGAAACGATATTTGTTTACCAAAAAAAGTAAGAATGTTGTAAATTTCATTTCCTATATTTCTCTTTTTGGTGTAGCAGTTGGTACGGCTGCACTTATTATAGTAATGTCTGTTTTTAACGGATTTGAGTCCTTAGTGTTGGATATGTACAACTCCTTTGACCCTCACCTAAAAATTACTGCATCACAAGGGAAAACCTTTTCTATTCCTAACATTAACTCTACTTTATCAGATAATAAAGAGATAGAAAATTATTCTTTTATTCTTGAGGAGAAAGTGCTTATTGAAAATAATGGGACTGAAATAATTGCAGAAATAAAAGGAGTAGATTCTAATTATTCGAAATTAGTAGATGTAAATGAGATTGTAAAATTAGGAGATTATTTTGAGGAGGATTTGTATAGAAATAAAGATGTTTTAGTTTTAGGAGCTTCTATAAGATATCGACTATCTGCTGATATAAATAATATGTTTAGTCAGCTGACAATAACTAGCCCGAGACGAGATGCAAAATATATAAAAGATGCAAATGATTTAGTGCAATCTGTATTTATGCCTATTGGAGTATTTTCTGTACAATCAGAATATGATAATCAGTATGTACTCGCTCCTCTAAATAGAGTTCAATTGATGTTAGATAGAGTTAATGAGGCTTCTTCTGTTGAAATAAATATTCTGGATAGCAATAAAATGTTATTAATAAAAGAAGAACTTCAAAATATATTAGGGGAGGATTATGTGGTAAAGACTAGGTTAGAACAACACGATTTTTTGTATAAATTACTGAATTCGGAGAAATTAGCAGTATTTATTATCCTTACCTTTATTTTAATAATATCTAGTTTTAATATTATTAGTTCATTATCTATGTTGATTATTGACAAACAAAAAGACATACAAACATTTTGGAATTTAGGAAGCAGTAAAAAACAAATAAGAAATATATTTTTTACAAAAGGAGTTTTATCGGTGATGTTAGGAAGTCTAATAGGATTATGTATTGGTGTAGGTTTTGCGGTATTACAAGATAAATTCGGATTTATAGGAATGCAAGGACGATTTGTAGTAGACGCTTACCCTATTAAATTACAGATTAAAGATATAGTAATAGTAGAAATTACAGTATTAATAATCGGAATTATTGCATCTTATTATCCCTCTAAGATTCTTACTTCAAAATTGATTAAAACTCATACCCATTAAACTTCAGAGCAACTTCATCTAGTATTTCTTGTATTTCTATTTCTGATTCGGAAGTCACCATTTTTATTCTATAGGATTTAAAGTCCGCAATTCCTTTAAAGTAATTGGTGTAATGTCGTTTCATTTCTGATATTCCCAAAATACCTCCTTTCCACTCAATAGAATGTTTTAGGTGTTGTTTGCAAGCTTCTACTCTTTGTTCCATTGTTGGTCTTGCTAAATACTTTCCTGTTTTTAGGTAGTGTTTTATTTCATTAAAAATCCAAGGATTTCCAATAGATCCTCTCCCAATCATTGCTCCATCTAATCCAAATTCATCTCTCATTAGTTTTGCCTTTTCAGGATTATCAATATCTCCATTTCCAAAAACTGGGATATTTATTCTGGGGTTATCTTTTACGGCTTTTATAAGGGTCCAATCTGCTTCCCCTTTGTACATTTGTTTTCTAGTTCTTCCGTGTATAGATATTCCTTGAATTCCTACATCTTGCAATCGTTCCGCTATTTCTACTATGTATTTTGTGTTTTCATCCCATCCTAATCTGGTTTTAACAGTTACAGGTATGGTAGTAGATTTTACAATTTGTTTGGTCATTTCTACCATCTTAGGAATGTCCAGTAAAATTCCTGCACCGGCTCCTTTTTTAGCCACTTTTTTTACTGGGCAACCATAGTTAATATCAATTATGGCAGGTTTTGCTCTTTCACAAATTTTGGTAGCTTGCATCATACTTTCTATATCATATCCAAAAATTTGTATTCCTATTGGCCTCTCAAAATCATAGATATCTAGTTTCTGTATGCTTTTGTCTGCATCTCTTATTAATCCTTCTGAAGAAATGAATTCAGTAAACATTAAATCAGCACCATGTTTTTTGCAAAGTGCCCGAAATGGGGGGTCGCTTACGTCCTCCATTGGGGCGAGTAAAAGGGGGAACTCCCCTAAATCTATATTTCCTATTTTTACCGACATAATTTTTACAAAAATAACAAAGCAATATGAACCTTAAAGGAATCTTACAACATAAATCTGACAGAGATCAATTATTTATTTTTATTCTGATTATTTTTATATCTACTTTTTTTGGAACTCTACTGTCTGCAATTTTAGTAGAAGATAGTTCCTTCTTAAAATTAGATGTATTAAATCCTGAAAATATTTCTCAATTGAAGATATTGCAATTAATAACTTCCATATTTATTTTTATTGTTCCCTCTTTTGTTTATTCTTATTTTGTAGGAGGGAATATATTTAGGAATTTTGGTTTTTCTAGGCATATAAACCGTCAATCGGTAATGTTAGTATTAATAATGGTTTTGTTTATTCAGCCTTTTGTAGTTTATTCTATGCAATGGAATGTATCAATTATTCAATCTCTATCTGATATTTTCCCTTCTTTAATTCAGAGTATGGAACAGATGGAAGAAAGTGCAAAAGAGATTACTACTGCATTTTTAAAAATGCATGATATTACAGACTTATTCTTTAATCTATTTTTAATTGCTGTAATACCTGCTATTGGGGAGGAGTTGTTATTTAGAGGAGTAATACAGAAGAAACTACAATCTATGATGACTAACCCTCATTTGGCTATAATAATTACATCATTTGTATTCTCTGCAATACACATGCAGTTTTTTGGTTTTTTACCCCGTTTCCTATTAGGGATTCTTCTAGGTTACTTATTCTATTTCTCTAAAAATTTATGGATGTCGGTACTAGCACATTTTATAAATAATGCTGCAGCAGTTTTACTGATGTATTCTTCTTTTTCTAATAAACTAAATACCGATATTACTAAAATAGTAAACACTGAGATTAGCTTTGTTTTAGCATTTCTCAGTGTTTTAATTGTATTGTTTTTTATCTATCTATTTCAACAGATAAATAATAAGGAAGAAACTAATTAACGTCCTTATTTTTTTTAGTAGAATAATTTATCTTTAAAGCATTTACTTTCCTAAGTTCTTGTTTTACATCTGTTACAATTCCCATAGTTACTGATGCGTCTGCTTTAATTGATGTAGTCATGTATGGTATTTCATCTTCATCTTTTTGTAGTCTTTCCGAGATAATAAAATTTTGAATTTCACTAACCTCTTTTCTGCTAAAAGTAACATCATTAAGTTGAATTCGTGCTTTGGTACCAAAATTTAATTGTTGAGTTGTTGTTGGAGAACCAATATAGATATAAGATACTAAAGATTTCTTTTCCATCTTTTTTACTTCTGTTGCTTCTGGCTGACTTACTTCTACTTTAAGAGTAGTTTCTCTCATTACAGTAGTAACCATAAAGAAGAAAAGTAACATAAATACAATATCTGGTAGTGATGCCGTTGAAATTGCTGGCATACTTTTTCCTCCATTTTTTTTAAATTTACTCATCTCCTTAGTTTGATTTAGTTTCTGCTTCCGATACTTTCATTGGGAAATACTTCTTTACCAATTTTTGCTCATCTGCATCTAATTTATCAAAATCCTTACCATAATCCTGATTCGATTTTTCATCTCTCAATTCATTGTACGCTTTAGTCAATTCATTCTGAATTTGAATATACATATCATAAGATGTTCCTTCTTGATTTTGCAGAGAAACTACTGCTTTATCTGGACTTTCAGAAGAGTTGTCTGATCTACCGTTATTACTAACAAACTCTTTTACTGATTCTTTTAAAGAAGAACTAATACTCCCATCTCCATTTATTTCTACCATGTTAGATGGAGATCCTATTCCTGCAAGTACCTTATCATTTTTATTAATAAGTACTACAAAAATATTCTTTTTATGAATTTCAGGAGTCTCTATATTTTCTTCTGGCATTGGCGGTAATTTTCTGCTAATACCAGAATCTACATCCATAGTTGTTGTTACTAAGAAAAAAATAAGTAGTAAGAATGCAATGTCGGCCATTGATCCAGCATTTATTTCAGGTAAATCTCTTCTTTTCCCCATTTTTACTTACTAATTTTATGAGAAATTTCGGAAACAATTATAGAACCTACAGCAATTATAGAAAGTAAATAAAAGGACCATATTCCCATTCCTACCCAGTTGGATGTAGTAGAATTAATATTATATTTTTTATAAGATAAAAGTATCTCATCAGATGCAAACACATAATATGAAAGTAATAATATTACAGCTAATCCTCCTGCAGTAATTAGTGTTTTCTTAGCAGCTGTTTTATTGTTTATCATTTGTAGAATTGAGAAAGCAACAATTATAACTGAAGCTACTGCTAACATTACAATAGTTAGCCAATAAAAAATATCTAGGTTATTTTCAATAAATTCTCCCATGATTATTTATTGTTTACTAATATATCTACTAATTTGATAGAAGCATCTTCCATATCGTTTACAATAGAATCTACCTTTGCTACTAAGTAGTTATAAAATACCTGAAGAATCATTGCAACAATAAGACCAAACACAGTTGTTAAAAGTGCAACTTTAATACCTCCAGCAACTAATGAAGGAGAAATATCTCCAGCAGCTTCAATAGAATCAAAGGCACCAATCATTCCAATTACAGTACCCATAAACCCAAGCATTGGTGCTAAAGCAATAAATAATGAAATCCAAGAAAGACCTTTCTCTAAAAGCCCCATTTGTACACTTCCGTAAGCAACAATCGATTTCTCTACTTGATCAATTCCTTCTGAAGATCTATCTAAACCTTGATAGAAAATAGACGCAACAGGACCTCTCGTATTTCTACATACTTCCTTAGCAGCATCTACACCACCATTGTTTATTGCTCCTTCTACTTCAGTTAATAATTTAGTAGAATTTGTGGTAGACATATTTAAGTAAATAATTCTTTCAATAGCAAGAGCTAAACCAAGAATTAAACATAAAAGTACAATCCCCATAAATTCAGGACCACCTTCCATAAATTTTTGTTTTATAATTTGGTGAAAAGTTTCCTCTTCAACAACAGTTTCTTCTGAGTTAGTTTCTTCAGTTGTAACGTCTTCCGTAACTACCTCTACCGTTTCTTCTGTTACTATACTATCTTGTGCAAAAACCGTAAAAGTTCCTACTGATAAAATAGCGATTAGTGTAAATAATGCAAATCCTTTTTTCATTTTATTTTTTGTTTTAAAATTTAGTGTCGCAAATGTATAAAAAATATCTTTTATTTCTAGCTTAAAGCAGATTCAAATCTGTTGTTTACTTCTTCCCAGTTTATTACATTGAAAAATGCATTTATATAATCAGGCCTTCTATTCTGATAGTTTAAGTAATATGCATGTTCCCATACATCTAAACATAAAACTGGGGTACATCCACATTGATCATCCATTAAAGGATTATCTTGGTTTGCAGTAGAAGATATTTTTAACTCACCATTATTAACTCCAAGCCATGCCCAACCAGAACCAAATCTTGTTCCTGCAGCTTTCGAGAATTCATTTTTAAAATTTTCAAAACTTCCAAACTTAGAGTTTATAGCATCTGAAATAGATCCAGTAGGATCCCCTCCACCATTCGGACTCATTGATGTCCAGAACATACAGTGGTTGTAGTATCCTCCACCATTATTTCTAGCCGCTCCACTTAATCCTGGAGTAGCACAAATTTCTTCAATTGACTTCCCAGATAAGTTATTTCCTTCAATAGCATTATTTAGGTTGTTGGTGTATCCGTTATGATGTTTTGAATGGTGTATTTCCATTGTTCTTGCATCAATATGTGGTTCTAATGCATCATATGCATATGGTAATTTTGGTAATTCGAATGACATAATATTTTTTTTTAATTGTTTATAATAGTATTTGCCAAGCGTCTCCTGCTTTTTCTTGGCGTAATAATTCTTTGGCTAAGATATGTTTTTCTTCTGTACTTTTTCCTTCTCTGAGTGGAAACTCTTTTTTCTTGGGAATATATTCTGCAGAAGCTAAGATAGCTAATTCATTTCCAGTTAATATGCTAGAGTTTCTGATTTCTTTTGGTAAGTTATCTATTCCCATTCCCATTCGGGATATAGGTTTTGCAATTTCATATAAAGAGTCTTTATTAGTTTTCCCGTACCAGTTTGCACCTAATCTGCTTACAATATTAAGTTTAAAAGGGTTTATCTCATTATTCTCATCTAATATGTTTTCTTCAATGTGCATTTTCAAAATTTCACAGATCACCAAACTTCCTGCACCCCCTTCTTCTCCTAAAGTAATAATTTTGTTAACCTTACATTCGAAATTTATTGGAGATTCTTTTATTCTAGATGGAGTTACGATATCCGATTTCACTTCAGTGAATCCAGCTTTCTCAAATTCGTTCGTCTCTGAATCAAAATCGCAAGAAGTGAGAGAAACTTGTTGTGCAATATTTTCTGTAACTAAGGAAATAACACATTCTTTTACTTGATTTACATTATCCAAGGTATGTTTAGATGTATTGTTTCTTACTCTTCTGACAGGAGAAAAAACTAAAATAGGAGGGTTTACTGAAAATACATTAAAAAAGGAAAAAGGACTTAAGTTTTTATTTCCTTTTGCATCAATCGTACTTACAAAAGCAATTGGTCGTGGTGTAACGGCAGCTGATAAATATTTATATAAGCTTGTAGTTTCTCCTGATACTACATCTATTGTTTTAATCATTTTTTTAGTTTTATTATGGAATGATTACTTTCTGATTTTACCACTTTATTGGTGATTTTTCCTAATCCTTCAATTTGCATTTCAATTTCATCTCCCTCCTGTATCCATTTCTCTTTGTATTCTGGATTTTCTCTTTTTCCTGTTCCGTTTAATTCTAATAAACATCCCGTACCTACTGTTCCAGATCCAATAATATCTCCTGGGAAAAGTTCTACGCCATAAGACGCTCTTTCAATGATTTCAGCAAAAGTCCAATTCATATCTTTTGCATTTCCTTCAGATAATAATTCTCCATTTACATAACAAGTCATTTGCAAGTCATATTTTTTACCAAAGGGAGTGTCTATACTTCTACTTTCTAATTCATCAGCAGTTACTAAATAGGGTCCAATAACATTCGCAAAATCTTTCCCTTTTGCAGGCCCAAGATTTAATTTCATTTCTTCCATTTGTAATCTTCTAGCACTTAAATCATTTAAAATACAAAAGCCGGCAATGTGTTGGTCCGCATCTAATGATAGAATATTTTTTCCGCCTTTACCAATTATAATAGCAAATTCTAATTCATAATCTAATCTTTCAAAATGGTCAGACATTAGTTCTATATCTTCTCCGTCAGCAAACATTGCATTGTGGTTAGAAAAATAGAATACTGGAAACTCATCAAATTGAGGAATCATATCTACTTCCCTATTTTTTCTGGATGTAGCTACATGTTGCCTGAAAGCGTAGGCATCTCTAAAAGAATTTGGTTTTGGTATAGTTGGCAAAACTTTAATGTTGTTAATATCGTGTTTCAGGCAATCTTCATTACAAATAAACGAAGCCACTTGGTCCTGATAGTCTTCTATCTGAATGAGATCTATTAATGAAATATTCCCAAAACAAACATTAAGGTTGTATACTATCTGATTTTGCAACACACCAATTTGTGGTGTTTCCAAATCATTTATTTTGTAAGTAAGGAGTTTCATTTAGTAAGGCAAAATTATCATTTTTATTTTAGGTAGGCTATAAATCATACTATGTTTGTGTTTTATATCTTATATTTGCATAAAAATAACAATATGCCAAGATATCATAAATTAGGAAAGATGCCTCATAAAAGGCATACTAGCTTCCGAAAAGAAGATGGAAACATTCATTATGAAGAATTATTTGGAACAATTGGTTTCGATGGAATGTCTTCTCTTTTATATCATTTGCATAGGCCAACTCAGGTTAAGGATATTAAAAAAGCGTATTCAGTAGCTCCAGAAATTGCAGTAGATAAAAACTTAAAATCCTATATGTTAAAAGGGTTTGAAGCTCCTAAAGTTGCAGATCATTTAGAAAGTAGAATTTCTATTTTAGTGAATAACGATTTAAATATTTTACTTTCTGCTCCTACTAATTTGAATGAAGATTATTTTTACAAAAATACTGATGGAGATGAAGTAATTTTTGTTCACAAAGGAACGGGTACACTCAGAACTTTTGTAGGGAATATTAAATTTAAAGAAGGAGATTATTTGGTAATTCCAAGAGGGATGATTTATACTATGAAGTTTGATACTTCTGAAAACAGATTATTTATAGTAGAATCATACACTCCAGTTTATACACCAAAAAGATACCGAAATCATTTCGGACAATTATTAGAAAATTCTCCTTATTGCGAGAGAGATTTAAGAGTTCCAGAAGAATTAGAAACACATGATGAGCAAGGTGATTTTGTCATCAAAATAAAAAAGGAACAAATGATTCATGAGTATACTTATGCCTCTCATCCTTTTGATGTAGCAGGTTGGGATGGATACAATTTCCCGTATGCATTTTCAATTCATGATTTTGAACCTATTACAGGTAGAGTGCATCAGCCACCACCTGTACATCAAACTTTCGAAACTTCTAGATTTGTAATTTGTTCATTTGTGCCTAGAATGTATGATTATCATCCTGAGTCCATTCCAGCACCTTATAATCATTCTAATATTGATTCGGATGAGGTATTGTATTATGTAGATGGTGATTTTATGAGTAGAAATCATGTAGATGAGGGATATATTTCCTTGCATCCTGCTGGAATTCCACACGGACCCCATCCAGGTGCAGCAGAAAGAAGTATCGGACAAACGGAAACGGATGAACTGGCAGTAATGGTCGATACCTTTGCTCCTTTAAAATTAACAAAAGCAGCTATTGATCTTTCGGATGGTATTTACCATCAGTCATGGCTTGAAAAATAATAAATATCAATGAGAGAAGACTTAACAAAAATAAATAATACAAGATATTCACTAGAAAAAATATTCCCAGATGCACAGGATTTTTTACCTTTATTAGGAACAGATTATGTAGAATATTATGTAGGAAATGCAAAACAAGCAGCTCACTTTTATAAAACGGCACTTGGATTTCAATCTCTTGCTTATGCAGGCTTAGAAACGGGTATTACGGATAGGACTTCTTATGTGGTGGTGCAGGATAAAATTCGAATTGTATTTACCACACCAATGCCAGGAGATGATAATGCCATTTTTGATCACATTAAAAAACATGGTGATGGAGTAAAAGTAATTGCACTTTGGGTAGATGACGCAAAAAAGGCTTGGGAAGAAACAACTACTAGAGGGGCAGAGTCGTATTTCGAACCAAGAACTGAAAAAGATGCAGACGGTGAAGTGGTGAAATCTGGAATTAAGATTTATGGAGATACTGTTCATATATTTGTAGAACGTAAAAACTATAATGGAACTTTTATGCCAGGATTTGAAAAGTGGGAATCACATTATAATCCAGCATCTGTTGGCTTAAAATACATTGACCATATGGTAGCAAATGTCGGTTGGAATGAAATGAATGTTTGGGAGAAATTCTACAATGATACTATGGGCTTTGCAAACCTAATTACATTTGATGATAAAGATATTTCTACTCAGTTTACTGCACTTATGAGTAAGGTAATGACAAATGGAAATGGGAGAATTAAATTCCCGATTAATGAGCCTGCTGAAGGAAAAAAGAAATCTCAGATTGAGGAATATTTGGATTTTTATGATGGACCAGGAGTACAACATGTTGCTGTTGCCACTGATGATATTGTGAGTACAGTTTCTGAAATGAAAAAGAGAGGTGTAGAGTTTTTATATGTTCCAGGAGCTTATTATGATACAGTAGGGGAAAGAGTAGGTGAGATTGCGGAAGACATGAAAGTACTAAAAGAACATGGTATTTTGGTAGATAGAGATGATGAAGGTTATTTATTACAAATATTTACAAAACCATTAACGGATAGGCCAACGTTATTCTTTGAAATTATCCAAAGAAAGGGAGCACAATCATTCGGGAAAGGAAACTTTAAAGCTCTTTTTGAGTCGATAGAAGCAGAACAAGAAAGAAGAGGAACTTTATAATATATTAAAATAGAAGAAAAAATGTTAAAAACAGGAGATAAAGCACCAAAAATTAATTCCATTGATCAAAATGGAGAAGAAATTACTTTAGATCAATTTAAAGGTAAGAAAATAGTATTATATTTTTACCCAAAAGATATGACTCCCGGTTGTACGGTACAGTCTTGTAATTTGAGGGATAATTATCAAATGCTTTTGGATAAGGGTTATGTCGTATTAGGTTGCTCGGCTGATAGTCCAGAAAAGCACATTAAGTTTATTGAAAAGTACGATTTACCTTTTCCTCTTATTTCAGATGAAAGTAAAGAGGTACTAAACGCTTTTGGAGTTTGGGGGCCTAAAAAGTTTATGGGAAAGGAATATGACGGAATTAATCGAACTACTTTTGTGATAGATGAAAAGGGAATAATAGAAGATATTATTACAAAAGTGAAAACCAAGGATCACACTTCTCAGATTCTTAAATAATTTCTTATATTTGCTTTAAACCTTCTTATTATAGTAGAAACGAAATTATTGTGTCTCAAATTGAGATACTGTATTAATGAAATATTATCTATATGAATAAATTATTTACTTTTTTGTTCTTTCTTATTTGGAACTTTTCTTTTTCACAACTTACAGTGTCTACAAAATATATAGAAATTTATAGTTGGGATGACGAGAAAGATGCGTGGGGAGAGATAATTGTAGAGGATGATCAGTTCTCTTTCTTTGAATTTAATGAAGAGATGACATTTCTGAATTTTACAACAATAAAAGAAAAGACCTCCTTTTTTCTTACAGATTCTGAATATTCTGAAGAACATGAGCATTTCTCTTATGAAGTTACAAGTGATTCAGGATATGAATCTACATTAATAGTTGATTTGAAGTCAGATCTACCAAACATAAGACTAGTGATAGATGTTGAAGATTCTAATTTATTAATTAGATATACTGTTAAAAATTATTGGTTTGAAGATGAAGAATAAAATTACGTTATTAGTATTGATGATATTTTCATCAATAACTTATTCTCAATTAAATATCTCTACAGATTATAGAGAAGATTTAAATTGGAATCAGGAATCTGAAGAATGGGAGGATGTCTCATCAAGTGATGATATGACATTCTTTGAATTTGAGGACACCTCACAAAATAAGATGGGAATATTTATTCATAGAACAGATGATATTAGTTCTGCATATTTAATAAAATCTCACAAGTATTTAGAAGAGTATGATTGGGATGCTTTTGATATAGTTTCTGATGTTGGAAATAAATATAGACTTGTTGTTAAAATGCCTAATGAAGATTCTGATGGTTTTTTATTCTTTGAATATAAAAATAAAGATGGATCTTATAGGGCAGTAAAACATAGAATTAAAACTGTTTGGTTAACAGAAGATGACGAATCTAACACAAGTGATTCAGAAGTTCAATCTGATCTGTATGACGGAACTTTTTCATTTAAAGAGTATTTTAATGAACGAGAAGATTTAGATCCTATTGAAGGAATCTGGAGTTTGAATTGTGTTTGGAGTTTTTATGATGGATCAGAGTTATTAGGAAAAAAAAATAAAGAAATGATTTCGGAATGGGCTATCGCTTATCATGACCAAACAAAATATAAAGTATATGGCTTAGAAAAAGAATCTGATTTTCTTGCATATTTTGAGAAAACAGCTGTTGATAATTTTTATAATTATAATTGCCAATTTTCTTCTCCAAAATGGAAATCAAAATCAAACGTTAATCTTGAAAATAATTCTGTTATTACATATGGATATTTTGTAGATGATATTTATGTAAAAGATTATTATGGACCTGAATACTCAACTAGTAAAAGTATTTATTGGGACTTTACCTGGGTTAAAAAATATCCTCTTAGTACGAATGATAATAATTCAAATTCTTCAAATGATAATAGGGACTGGAATGGAGGAGGGACAGGTTTTTTTATTGATCAAAGTGGATATCTAGCAACAAATTATCATGTAGTAGATGACGCTAAGTATATTGAGATTGAATTTTATAGAGATGGGGAGCTTCAAACACACAAGGTAGAGGTTGTAAAAGAAGACAAAAATAATGATTTAGCAATATTAAAAATTACTGATTCGGATTTTGAAAAGTTTGATGCACTACCGTATTATTTTTCAACTAGAGTAGCAGATGTTGGAGAAGAAGTTTTCGCATTAGGTTATCCATTAACAAATTATTTGGGGAAAGATATTAAATTTACGGATGGGAAAATCAGCTCAAAAACAGGATATGATGGTGACATAGCAAATTACCAAACAACAACTCCAATACAACCTGGAAATTCAGGAGGTCCTCTTTTTGATTATGATGGTAACTTAATCGCAATAAATGCAGCTAGATTTACACATGAGAACTCTCAGAATATATCTTATTCAATAAAATCATCTTACTTAAAGAATTTAATTGATGTGTTACCAATTAATTTAAGATTACCAGATAATAAAGATATAAAAAGTTTAAAACTTACAGAAAAAATAAAAGTATTATCTGATTATGTAGTACTCATTAAAATAAGATAAATATTAATCAAAATTATGAGAAAAATTATTACAACTAGTTTATGTTTAATATTTGTATTCACTTCTTTTGCTCAAGACACAAGGCAAGATTTAAGAAAGAACAGTCCCAATAGAGTTTTATTAAGGTTAGGTTCAGGTTTATTTGCGAACTATACCTATGACTTAGATCCAAGTAATGATAACTTCCTAAAAGGGAAAACTTTTAAGATGGACAATATTACTTACAGTGGTATGATTGGTTTAAGGTCTGGTTTTAATACTGATAATTACAGATTTTCTTCAACAGGTAGAGATAAGATGAGAGGGAATGTTGTGGGATTATTTTATCAGACAGGTACATTAAATAATGTTGGGTTAGGAGATTTAGAAAAGGTTGATAAAAAAATATTTATTAATAGTTTAGATGAAAGTGTTCAGTTTTCTGAATTACAAGTTGGTGTAGTTTGGAGAGAATTTCTAAGGATTTCTGGAGGTAAAGGTACGGTTGAATCAGTTAAAAGTGCAGGAGAAATACTTGATAATGTTGATTATCAGATATTAACAGCTGGTTTGAATTTAAGATTTGGGAGGCTTTCTCCTACTATAAATTATTCAATTATTTCGGCTGATGGATTTGAATCTGCAATGTCTAGATGGGATATTCAGATATGTATGAATATATATTTCTGGAAGAAAATATTACATAAAGATAAACATTTAATTATAAATTAAAAAAATGAAAAAACTACTTTTACTTACATTGATAACATTTTTAAATGTTAGTTACGCTTCTTTTCCAGTTTCAGAAAATGTGCAAACTGAAGTTGTAGAAACTATTGAATCTCCAAATTATGCTAATAGTCCATCTATTTGGGGTATTTTGTCTTTAAGTTTTGCATTACTTAGCGTGTTTTTATTGCCCAATTTTTTTATTATGTTAATGTTCTCATTGTTAGCTGTTATATTTGGAATAATTGGGTTGACAAATAAAGTAAATTGGACGGAAATTGTTGGCCTTATTTTAGGTGTTCTTATGACGATAATATCAGCAAGTATAGTAGGATTATTCTTGCTTTTTAGAGGTGCTTAATTCTCCATTAATATTGCTAGTTAGATTCAGGAGATGTAATATTATTTTTAAAAGATAATTGATTAACCAGAAACATCAATTATTTTTTTTAAGATTGTATTAGTAGATGGAGCAGCGGAGCAAAAAGCGGATCAATTTTTAGTTTGAAAATTTGTTGTAATCCTGCTACTACTATTTTTCTTTATATTTCCCATAAATTTTCTGTAAGTTTGTTTTATGAAAAAACTATTACTATTGTTATTATTTTTTCCTTTGATTAGTAATGCTTCGTTTCCAGTTAATCAATCAAATACTGAACAGGATGTTAGTCTTTCAACTTTAACTGAAGAATTAATTGACGACAATCTATTTTATTCTGAACCTGGGTTCTGTAATAATTTTGCTAATATTAGTTTCTATTTTGGAGTGTTTTGGTATTTTAACGCTATGATTGGATTTCAGTTGAGATACGTATCGTCAGAAAAAATATTGGGTGAAATCTTAATGATTTTCGCTTCTGTGTATAGTGTTTTATCATTTATGACAGGGGTATCGGGGTTATTTATAGGAGAAAAAAGGTGGCAGTCTCTATTTGGGATTTTATTAAGTATTCCTGGATTAATATTAACTTTTCTTCTTATTAAGTATGGATTTGATTTTTATGAATAAATTAACTGCTTTTATTATAATACTTCTTATTATATCAACTAATATAACTTACGCTTCTTTCCCATTAGATGAAAGTCTTAATAATGAAATTCAGAAACATATTCCAGATTGTATTAGCGAATGGTTATTAAAGATTCTAAAAGTTTTTCTATCTGTACTTGTGTTTCGTTTAGTTGTTTTTGCTCCAATAGATTATTATGCTATAGGTAATATGCAATTACCTTTAAAAGTAAAACGTAATTTTTTATTTAGAAATGGTGTGGTTCTAATTATAACTTTACTTTTATTACTAGTCATATAGATCTTTATTATATTATTTTTAAAATTAATTTCTAATCAGAAATTCCAATTATTTTTTTAGTAGATGGAGCAGCGGTGCAAAAATCGGAGCAATTTTTAGTTTTAAAGCTTACTGTATTCAATAAATAGGTGTTAGGTTGTAATCCTGCTACCCAGATTTTTTTCTCTTCCTCTTTCCTATAATTTTTTTGTAAATTTGCTTTATGAAAAAGCCTTTCCTAACCGCTGAATGGAGGAAATTGATTCTTGTGAATTATGTAATCGATCCAGCAATTTTAAAAAAGTACCTTCCAAATAAAACAGAGTTAGATTTATGGGAAGGAAAATGTTATGTAAGTTTAGTCGGATTTATGTTTTTAAATACAAAAGTGAAAGGCTGTAAATTACCAGGACACATTAATTTTGAAGAGGTTAATTTACGATATTACATTAAGCATCACAATGGAGATGAATTAAGACGTGGTGTCGGATTCATTAAAGAAATTGTACCTAAACCTTTAATAGCCTCAATAGCTAGAGCTGTTTACAAAGAACCTTATCAAAGTCTACCTATGAAACATAGTTGGTCGGTGGAAAACGAACTAAACATTGAATATAGTTGGAAATTAAATGATAACTGGAATTCAGTAAGTGTTAAAGCTGAAATTTCTCCTTTTTCTTTTAATGAAAAAAGTGAAGCTGATTTTATTACAGAACATTACTGGGGTTATACCAAAATAAACAATGTAAAAACTAATGAATTTGAAGTAAAACATCCATCTTGGAAAATTTACAATGTTTTAGATTCAATTATTAATGTTGATTTTGAATCGAGTTATGGAACTGATTTTGAATTTTTAAATCATCAACAGCCTGCATCTGTTATGTTGGCTGAAGGATCTGAAATTTCTGTTGGGAATAAGAGAGTTATTTAAATTTATAATCAGCTTATCTTTCTGTATAACTCTACCAGATAACAAAGATGGAGTTGAAATAACATAAAACTATTCTACGGATTGTCCGAGTAAATAAAAACCCCTTACAATCACTAGATTATAAGGGTTCAATAATTGCAGTGAGGAAGGGATTCGAACCCCCGAAACGATTTCTCGTTTACACGCTTTCCAAGCGTGCGCCTTAAGCCACTCGGCCACCTCACTAAAAGTTCTGCAAATCTATTAAAATTTAGTTGCTTATTTCTCCTCTCAACGATTTTATAAAAAGAGTTTCCTTTTCCTTAGTATTCGTACACCACCCATCTAAAAACATAAGTTTTGTAATGGCTGCTTCAGTTGTCATATCTTTCGCACTTATTACTCCTATTTTGTTGAGGTTGGAGCTAGTTTCGTATATCCCCTGGGTTACTTCCCCAGCAAGGCACTGACTACAATTTACTATAGATTTCTCTGCTTTAATTACATTTTTCAATAGCTTCAAAAACCACTTTCTATTAGTAGCATTTCCTGATCCGAAAGTTTCTATTATTATATTATTTGCAGAATTTAATATTGAAGAAACTACTTTTTCTGTTATACCAGGAAATAACTTTAGTACGGCTACATCTTCCGAAAATTCAGTATGTACTTTCAACTGTTGTTCTTCCGTTTTGTAGAAGTTGTTTTTATTGTACTTTATATTTATTCCTATATCTGCCAAAGTGGGAAAGTTAGGAGAGTTAAAGGCTTCAAATTGTTCCGAATTTACTTTTACTGTTCGGTTCCCCCTCAATAGTTTATCCTCAAAATATACACATACTTCTTTTATTTTTCCACTAGCGGCTATTTCAACTGAAGTGATTAGGTTCTCCTTTGCGTCTGTTCTTCTGGCACCAATAGGTATTTGGCTTCCTGTAAATATAACTGCTTTTTGTAATCCTTCCAACATAAAACTTATTGCACTTGCAGAATAAGCCATAGTATCCGTTCCATGCAGAACTACAAATCCATCCATTTCATCATAGTTCTTTTCAATGATAGTTGCAATTTCTATCCAATATTTTTTATTCATGTTAGAGGAGTCAATTACTTCTTTTATGGAGGTATGACTCACCTTTATTTCTGAGTTTTGTAGTTCGGGTATGGAGGAGGTTAGTTTGCTAAAATCTACCGATTGTAAGGAATTATCTACAGGATCTCTTTCCATTCCTATGGTTCCTCCTGTGTAAATTAGTAAAATATTCTTCATTATATTTTAAATAAATTGTGTGCGTTTTCTGTTGTAATTCTGGCTATTTCTTCAATACTTATTCCTTTCACTTCCGAAAGTTTCTCTGCAATATTAACAATATATTTACTTTCATTTCTTTTTCCTCTATTGGGTGATGGAGTTAGGTAAGGAGCGTCTGTTTCCAAAATAAGATATTTCATATCTATTTTTTTGATGGTTTTATCTACTCCGGCATTTTTAAAAGTTAATACTCCACCAATTCCTAAATAGAAATTCCCTAAATTAATTACTCTTTTTGCATCTTCTTCATTTCCGGTAAAACAATGAAAAACACCACTTAAGTTTTCATCATTTAATTTTTCTATAATCTCAATAGCTTCAGTAAATGAATCCCTTACATGAATAGCAATTGGTAATTGGTGTTTTTTAGCAAGTTCTATCTGATAGATAAAGGCTTCTTTTTGTATTTCCAGAGTAGTTTTATCCCAATACAAATCTAGTCCTATTTCACCAATTGCAATAAATTTCTCTCTTTGTAGCATTTCTTCTACATGCAAAAGTTCCTTTTTAATAGTATCTGTTTTGACATCACAAGGATGAAGTCCCATCATAGGAAAACAATTATCAGGATATGTTTCACACAAGTTCATCATAGCTGTAGTATACTGAGAGCTGATATTTGGTAATAGCATTTTTGTAACTCCATTTTGTATGGCATCTTCTATAACTTCATTTCTGTCGTCCTTAAACTGTTCCGAATAAAGGTGTGTGTGAGTATCTATAAAATTCATACTGCAAAATTAGGATAATTTCTTTAGTTTTACGCTCGTGCAAAAACCATTAAAAATATTAGTTGTTCGTTTCAGTTCTATTGGCGATATTGTACTCACAACTCCAGTTGTGAGAGTGCTGAAAAAAGAGCTAAATGCGGAGGTTCATTTTATTACAAAAGATATCTTTAAATCTGTCGTATCTCACAATCCTTATATTGATAAAATACATACTATAAATTCTTCAGTAAAGGAGATAATAGAAGAAATTAAAGAGGAAAAGTTTGATTGGATTATTGACCTACATAATAATTTGCGATCGACACAACTAAAAAGGATCATGGTGAAATCAAAGAGTTATACTAAACTTAATTTCCGAAAATTTTTACTCACCAATTTTGGGATGAATATCTTGCCAAAAAGCCACACCGTAGATAGGTATTTGGATACTATTTCTCATTTAGGAGCTAAAAATGATGGATTAGGATTGGATTATTTTCTGTCAAAAGAGGATGAAATAGAAGTTCCTCATTCAGAAAAGCCCTTTATTACATTTGCAATTGGAGGAACTCATTTTACTAAAATTTTACCTACCGCAAAGATTATTTCTATCTGTAATAAACAAGAAAAACAAGTAATTTTAATTGGAGGAAAGGAGGATTTTGAAAAAGGAGAGGAAATAGCAGAATCTTGTAAAAATGTAATTAATACTTGTGGTAAATACACTATTAATCAATCGGCATATATTATAAAAAAATCTGATTTACTAATAACACACGATACAGGAATGATGCATATTGCAGCATCTTTCAATATGAAAATATACTCTGTATTTGGAGGTACGCACCCTAGTTTAGGATTTACTCCTTATTTACCAAATTCGGGAAATAAAATAATAGAACTGGAAAATTTAAGTTGTAGACCTTGCCACCGGTATGGTAAAAGTAGTTGCCCGAAAGGGCATTTTAAGTGTATGAATTTAATAGATGAAAATCTATTTACTGAATAAAGCTTTCAATTCTGTAGCATCTTCCGCTTTCATTTTCCCAGATAAAATTAAAGATAGTTGTCTTCTTCTAAGTGCCGCATCAAATCTTTCTTGTTCTATTTTTTCTTCTGGTTCTACTTCTGGTACTTTAGATGGCTTACCCATATTATCCACTGCAACAAAAGTGTAAATAGCTTCATTACATTTTGTTTTGCTGCCAGATTGCACATCTTCTGTCCAAACATCAATTATTATTTCCATTGAGGACGAAAAAGCTCTGGAAATATTTGCTTCTAAAGTTACAATACTCGCTTTAGGAATTGGATGACCAAAGGATACATTGTTTACCGCTGCGGTAACACATGTTCTTCCGCAATGTCGTTGTGCGCAAACTGCTGCTACTATATCCATCCAATGTAGGAGTCTTCCTCCCATCAAATTATTTAAGTTATTTGTATCGTTGGGTAGAACTATTTCAGTTTGTATAGTTCGTGATTTAGATGGAGTTTTTGGAGTCATATTATAAGGATAAAATCCAAGCAGACTTATTGTCTGATTTTAGAATATTTAATGCGGTAGTTGCTTCTTCTTTTGTTGCAAAACTATCAAAACAAACTCTGATTAACCCTCCTTTTGTTTTTCCAACAATAGAGGAGTTATAATTGTCATTTTGTAATTTTAAAACAAATTTTTCTGCGTTTGTTTCTTTACTAAAAGCTCCCGCTATCAGATGAAAATTCTTTTCAATTATTTTTTCTTCTATTACTATGATAGGAGTTTCAATTACTTCTTTTATAATTTCTATTGTTTCCAACTCTATAGTTTTGGTATCTATTTCTGTAGTAGTTGGCTCACTTTCGAAAATCGCAAAAGGATTCAAATTTGCCATTTGAGAATAGATATTGTTTATTTTATCTTCGTGAGTAATACTGATTAAAGAAATCCCTATAATAGGTAGTAGAATAGCAGCTGCTCTCCAAACTTTTCTCCTTCCAGTTTTAGTAGTTATTGGTAGAATAATTGATTCAATCTGTTTCTCTATTTTATCTACTTTTTTAGTTTTTTCTGATTTAAGTCCGAACGAATTAAGATTGTAATTGGTAAATGAATCTTGTAAGAATAATATATTACCATCTATTCCTTGTGAAAGTAATCCTACTTTTTCAATTCGGAAAGTTCTTATTTTTTTTAGTTTTTCATTTATGTTTTTAACATATTTCTCTGCCAATTCTTTTGCCTGATTAATTCTAATAGATTCTTTTATAGCAATATGACTAATAAGTAATCCATCATTTGTTGTAAGATTTTTATTAAATAAAATTTCTTTTGATGGAGGGTAAATTATTCCTGAACTTTCGTTTAGTATAGCCGATTTATTGTTTCCAACAAATCCACCTAAATTAGGTATAATTACACAGTCGTGTAAAAATAATAATTCTGAGATATAAGTATCAATTGTGTTTTTCATCTTTGGCTAAATTATGCATTTTTTGAATGAAACTCAATAATCTTTTCAACATCTTCCAAATTATCTACCGATAAGGGATCAAATTCAGTTATTCCTACTTTTATTTTATAATTATTGTCTAACCACCTGTGTTGTTCCAAATTCAAGTTTTTTTCATTTTTACTAGTGGCAAGTTTTGTTATTTCCTCTAGAGTTTCTTGTTGAAATGCGTAGATTCCTATGTGTTTAAAATATTCTTTTTCAAGAAATGTTTCTTCTGAAACATCTCCTTTTCTATGGAAAGTGACTGCAAAATTAGAGTCATTAATAATTGCTTTCACTTTATTTTCATCTATATACAAAGAATAATCATTTATCTGTTTAGCTAGTGTTGCTATTTTTATCTCTTCTTCTTTAAAAAGTGAAATAAGTTGTTTAATTTGCAGGGGTTCAATAAACGGTTCGTCTCCTTGAATATTTACTACTACATCAAAGTGTTCTTCTAGTTTTAATAATACTTCTCCGCATCTATCTGTTCCGCTTTCGTGATGTTTAGATGTCATCATTACATTACCTCCAAATCCTTTTACATGAAATGCAATTCTTTCATCATCAGTAGCAATGATTATTTTACTAACCTCCCTGCAGAGGGAAACTTGATTGTAAACTCTTTGAATCATACTGATTCCCATTATATCAACTAGCGGTTTTCCAGGGAATCTGCTAGAGTTATATCGTGCAGGTATTATTGCTAATACTCTCACTATATTTTCATGCTACATTGTACAGCAATAGTTCTTGGTGGCATCATGTTTGCTGGTCTGCTCATGTACTCTGTATTTAGTAAATTGTTTATTACTAAAGAAATTTTAGTTGTTTTGTTAATCTGATAAGAAGTTCTTAAATCTACAATAAAATCTCCATTTTTAAATTTTTCTCTTGCTTCATTTATATCAGGAATTGATTCTGCTAATAATGGTGAAGTAAAGGCTAAATCTATATTCTTCATAAAGTCATTGTATCGGAAACTACTTCCAAAAGCAAACCTCTTATACGTGATTTCTAAATCTAGTTTTGCAATGTGTTTATATCTATACTTGAGAGGTTTTATTGTTGAAGTATCAGAACTGGTAGAATTATAAGTTAGATCTTCAGTCATAGATGAGTCTCCTAATATTGATGACAAAATGTAGTTATTCGTATAGTAAACATAATCTGGAGTTAATGATTTTGTATTCATGTAGGTATATCCCGCTAATATATTTACAGATACATCTTTTGTAATCTCACCATATCCTGTAAAGCTAAACTCCATTCCACTTACTCTTGTTTCTCCAACATTTACAGATTTAAATCCAATACCATCATAAATTATTTCATTATCCACAATTTCAAAACTTACTGTGTCTCCCCAATTCCCAAAATTAAATTCCATCATGTCGTTATATTCCATAATGAATACGGCAGCATCTAAATACCCCATCCATTTACCTGCTTTTACCCCTTGTTTTAATCCAATTTCTGCACTCCATCCTGTTTCTGGTTTCAGATTTGGATTTGCAAATATTTCTATCCCCGAATAGGTAGTGGAAATAAACAGTTCTGCCATAGATGGAAATCGGAATCCTTGTCCCCAAGAAGTTCTTAAATAAGTAGCTTCTGCTATTTGATAATTTGCCCCTGCTCTAAACACGGGTTTTGCTTTTCCAAATGAATTTGTTAATTTTCCATCAATTAAATATTCATCTTCTGATTGTATTGTAAAATGTTCGTATCTTCCTCCAAATGATAAATTTACTTTATTCCATTTTTTATCTAATTGGGTGTATATTGAGTTATTTGATCGGTAATTATCTCCTTGAAAAAGATCAGATCTAGCAAGAACTATCTCATTTGTTGTTCCACTAGTAACTCTAAGATTCATTTCTTTAAAATTATGTTGCCATTGATAATCTGAATAAAAAGTTTCAGACTCATTATCTTGTGCATTATCTTCTCCATCAGTACTATTATCATTTATAACTTTTAGATACCTGCTTTTAAAATTATGAGTGTTATTTTCTGTGACATATTGTATAAAAGGATCTATATTATAAGTATCCCCACTAGTAGTTGTTACGGAAGAATCTAAAGGGATATAGGCTTGGTCTAAACCATTCCAAATAATAGCAGATCCGGTAGATTGAAATAGAAAGTTTCCGTTTAGTCCGTACGAAAGTCCAGATATTTTTCTGGAGTGGAAATTAGCATTAAAATTGAATCTCTTTCTGTCTGTTATTTCTTCTTTTCTGTATCCTTCGTCTTTAAAATAATTCCCTCCTACTGTTAAGTCCAATTTTCCAATTTTCCTAGAATGAGAAAATTCAGTTCCATAATATTGTTGTCTTCTATCTCCCCACCAATTTATTAGTTCTCTTTTAGCATTATCAGTTACTCCAAAATGAGTTGAAATTTTAGTGTATCCTGCAGTAGGGTGTAGTTCTATTTCCGAAAGTTTAGGAAAGGCAGTTCTAATATTTATTACTCCATTTAAAGCAGACGAACCGTACAAGGCAGAGGAAGCTCCTTTAATAACTTCAATTTGATTTATGTTTTCTGTAGCTATAAGGTTCCATTGTACCTGTCCCGCGTCACCAGAAATTAATGGCATACCATCTACCATTACTAATACTCTGCTACCTGCTCCGTAACTCCATCCGCTTCCCCCTCTAATATTTGCTTGTCCGTCAGTAATGTTCACCCCAGGAACTTGCTCCATAGCAGTTTCTATATTAGTAGTATTTTTATTCTCAATTAAAGAAGGGCTAATTACTTCCATGGAAACAGTAATTTCTTCAATTTTTTGTTCGAACTTTCCGGCAGAAACCACTACTGTACCAATTTGCTGACTAGCTGATTTCATTTTAATAATCCATTCTGTTTCTCCGGAAATTTCTTTTATAACCGTTTCGTACCCTATGTATTTAAAGGATATAGTTTTTTCATTTTCTGTTATTTCCAATGAAAATTCGCCATCAATATTAGTGGTTGTTCCGTTAGTATTACTTAATATTACATTTACTCCAATTAGTGGTTCTTGAGTGTTTTTATCTATTATAGTTCCCGAAATAGATTGAGAATGAGCAACTGAAAAAGAAATAAAAAGAATAATAATAGGTAAAAATTTTCTCATATTTTTATATTTTACAAGAAACAAAGATAAACAAATAGGTAATATAGATTGGAATAACCAAAGATTTCTTTCTATTGTTGGAACCAGAAAAAGTACTCAGTTTGGAAAAGAGTATACTCAAAATTTAATTTCAGAGCTTGCACAATACAATATAGTTATATTTAGTGGGATATCATTCGGAATTGATATAGTATCACACAAAGATGCATTACATAAAGGATTAGATACCGTTGCTGCTTTAGATCATGATTTAGATAGAGTGTACCCTTCTCAACATGCTAATTTGGAGCAAGAAATTATGCAACAGGGATCATTACTTTCTTATTATATGATTGGTGTGGCACCCGATAGACAGAATTTCACTAGTAGAAATAGGATTTTATCGGGTATTTCGTATGCAACTATTGTAATTGAAAGCAGTAAAAAGGGAGGGTCGTTAATTACAGCAGATATAGCTAATCATTATAATAGAGATTTGCTGTACCTCGTAAGCCAATAGATAAACAACCTGAAGGTTGTAATTATCTTATAAAAAATCATAAAGCAATCTTGTTGTATAATGTAAATGATATTGTAAAGAACTTAAATTGGGACTTGCAAGAAAAAGAAGTTCAGCAATCGTTATTTAACTCTCTTACTAATGAAGAAGAATTAATTATTGAAGTTTTAGAGCAGAAAGCATTACATGTTGATGAGATAAAACAAAAGTTACAGTGGCAAAGTTCTAAAATTGCAAAACACCTTTTGCAAATAGAATTTAAAGATATAATAATCCCTTTGTCTGTTAAAATATATAAAAGAATAATGTAAAGATTTTTGTTATTAAAAAAATACTATACATTTGCCGAAATATTTTTAAAATAAAAACTTAAATATAATATAAAATAATGGAAACAACAGTTCACGATTTTATGAATGAGGTTACTTCAAAGAACCTAAACGAAAAAGAATTTTTACAAGCTGTAGAAGAGGTAGCAGAAGCTGTTATTCCTTTTATGGAAGAAAACCCAAAGTACAATAATAAGTTGTTATTAGAAAGAATGGTAGAGCCTGAGCGTGTATTGATGTTTAGAGTGCCTTGGTTGGATGATAGCGGGAATGCACAAGTAAACAGAGGATACAGGGTAGAATTTAATTCTGCAATAGGACCTTATAAAGGAGGATTAAGATTTCATCCTTCTGTAAACTTATCTATCCTTAAGTTTTTAGGATTCGAGCAAGTTTTTAAAAACTCATTAACTACCTTACCAATGGGTGGTGGTAAAGGAGGATCTGATTTTAATCCTAAAGGAAAATCGGATAATGAAGTAATGAAATTTTGTCAATCTTTTATGACAGAATTATGTCGTCATATTGGGCCAAATACGGATGTCCCTGCTGGAGATATTGGTGTTGGTGGTAGAGAAATCGGTTTTATGTTTGGACAGTATAAAAGAATAAGAAATGAATTTACAGGTGTAATTACTGGTAAAGGGATGTCTTGGGGAGGTTCTTTAATTCGCCCTGAAGCTACTGGGTATGGAAATGTATATTTTGCTCAAAATATGTTAGCTGTTAAAGGAGATTCTTTTAACGGAAAAACGGTTGCTATTTCTGGTGCTGGGAATGTAGCGCAATACGCTTGCCAAAAAGCAACAGAATTAGGAGCTAAGGTAGTTACGCTTTCTGATTCTTCAGGGTATATTTATGATGCTAACGGAATTGATGCTGAGAGATTAGAATTTGTAATGGAGCTTAAAAATGTTAGAAGAGGAAGAATTAAGGAATATGCTGATAAATTTAATTGTGAATTTCATTTAGGAGCAAGGCCATGGTCAGTAAATTGTGACATTGCTTTGCCTTGTGCTACTCAAAATGAATTGAATGAAGAAGAAGCAAAAAAATTGGTAGATAATGGTTGTATGTTAGTTTCAGAAGGAGCTAATATGCCAACAACTCCTGAGGCAGTTGAGGTGTTCCAAAATGCAAAAATCTTATTTGCTCCAGGAAAAGCATCTAATGCTGGTGGGGTTGCAACTTCAGGTTTGGAGATGAGTCAAAACTCATTAAGAATGAACTGGACTAGAGAAGAGGTAGACACTAAGTTGAAACAAATAATGGAGGATATTCATGCTTCCTGTGTAGAATATGGTACTGAAGGTAATCATGTTGATTATGTAAAAGGAGCAAATATTGCAGGTTTTGTAAAAGTAGCAGATGCTATGTTAGATCAAGGTTTGGTGTAGTTTATATTCTATAGTATTTTTAGAAAGGAGTCTTTTGACCCCTTTTTTGTCTAAAAATCTGAAATCTTAATAATTGTAAAAGATAAAAACTATTTCCTATCTTTGAAAAAATTTAACTTTAATATGAAAGCATATATACTGATCTTATTTTTAGGAATTCCATTGTTAATTTCTGGACAAAGCAACCATACTTATAAATTTGTAGGAGTCGGAGATATGATGTTAGGTACTAACTATCCTTCTGAATCTTATTTACCTCCTAAAGGGACTAATTTATTTGAGAATGTAGAAAGCATTCTT
This sequence comes from uncultured Flavobacteriales bacterium, assembly GCA_905478555.1. Lineage (GTDB taxonomy): Bacteria > Bacteroidota > Bacteroidia > Flavobacteriales > BACL11. Next base: position 48,260 of record CAJQIZ010000004.1, on the reverse strand, counting down.
AAAAGTGCAGATGTAACTTTCGGTAATTTAGAAGGAACAGTATTAAATTCAGGAGGTACTGTGAAGAAATGTGGAGACCCTTCACTTTGTTATGCATTTAGACAACCAGAATATTTAATTGATCAATTAGTAGATGCTGGATTTGATATTTTATCACTTGCAAATAATCATGTTGGTGATTTTGGTTCTTTAGGAAGAGAAAATACAGTGAATGTATTGAATGAGAAAAAATTCTGTTTTGCAGGTATCGAATCTATTCCTTGGGATACAGTAACGATTAATGATTTGTTGGTTGGTTTTTGCGCTTTTTCACCTAATCGTAAAACAATTCAAATATCAGATCAGGAAAATGCTAATAAAATAGTTAAATTTTTAGATTCCTTTTGTGATGTTGTTGTAGTAAGTTTTCATGGCGGTGGTGAAGGTGCTGAAAGAACACATATTACCAGAAAAACAGAATATTGCTATGGAGAAAATAGAGGGAATCCATATAAATTTTCTCATGGGGTAATTGATAATGGAGCGGATATAGTTTTCGGTCACGGACCTCATGTTACAAGAGCTTTGGAAATATATAAAGATAGATTAATTTGTTATTCGTTAGGTAATTTCTGTACCTATAAAAGATTTAGTCTGAAAGGAGTAAAAGGAATAGCACCAATAGTAGAAGTAAATGTAAATAAAGAAGGTGAATTTATAAGTGGTAATATAGTTTCTATTAAGCAAATTGGTAGCGGAATTCCTGTTATTGATAAGGATCAGAAAGTTTTAACTGAAATTAAAAATTTGATAACTGTAGATTTCCCAGAGAGTAAAATTGTTTTTGATGGTTCTTCATTTACTCAAAATAAATAAAGGAATAATATAATAAATCTAAAAGGAGGCTTTTGCCTCCTTTTTTTATTTGTGTACTTTTGCCATCCCAAAAATAAATTATGTACGGAAAACTACAACAACAATTACAAACAGAACTTAATAATATTAAAGAGGAAGGCCTGTATAAAGAGGAAAGAATAATAACAAATCCTCAAGGTGCACTTATAAAAGTGAGTACAGGGGAGGAAGTTTTGAACTTTTGTGCTAATAATTATTTAGGATTATCTTCTCACCCTGAAGTAATTCAGGCAGCAAAAGATACTTTGGATACACACGGTTATGGTATGTCTTCTGTTCGTTTTATTTGCGGTACACAAGATATTCATAAGAATTTAGAAAATAAACTTTCTAAATTTTTAGGAACTGAAGACACTATATTATATGCGGCTGCTTTTGATGCAAATGGTGGGGTTTTCGAACCTCTTTTTTCTGCAGAAGATGCTATTATTTCAGATGAGCTGAATCATGCTTCTATTATTGATGGAGTAAGATTGTGTAAAGCGAAAAGATACCGATATAAAAATAACGATATGGAATCTTTGGAGGAGCAATTGAAACTTTCTCAAGATCAAAGAAACAGAGTTATTGTAACGGATGGCGTTTTCTCTATGGATGGCTATTTGGCACAATTGGATAAAATTTGTGATTTGGCAGAAAAATATGACGCTTTAGTAATGGTAGATGATTGTCATTCTACAGGATTTGTGGGTAAAACAGGTAGAGGAACACACGAACATTGTGGTGTTATAGGAAGGGTAGATATTATTACCTCTACTTTAGGAAAGGCTTTGGGCGGTGCAATGGGAGGTTTTACTTCTGGCCGTAAGGAAATTATTGATATACTCAGACAGAGATCTCGTCCGTATTTGTTTTCTAATTCTTTAGCTCCATCAATTGTAGGGGCTGCTTCAAAGGTGATTGATTTACTTTCGGATACTACAGATTTGAGAGATACTTTGGAAGAAAATACTCAGTATTTCAGAAAGAAAATGAATGTTGCAGGTTTCGATATAAAGGAAGGGGTTCATGCTATTGTACCTGTTATGTTGTATGATGCAAAGTTAGCTCAGGAGATGTCGAATAAGTTGTTAGCAGAAGGAATTTATGTAATAGGATTCTTTTTCCCGGTTGTACCAAAAGAAAAAGCTAGAATCAGAGTTCAGATTTCTGCATCTCATTCCAAAGAAGATTTGGATACAGCAATAAATGCATTTATAAAGGTAGGAAAAGAATTAAAATTAATTTATTAAGATAAATTGTTGAGTAAAAGGCGGCAGGAAAAAAAATAAATGTATTTTTGCAGACCTTTTTAATAGGATAAAAAATAAATATTGTGGATACATTAAGTTACAAAACATTGTCGGCTAACAAGGAAACTGCTAATAAGCAGTGGTTTATTGTTGATGCTGAAAACCAAATTTTAGGTAGAATGTCTTCTAAAATCGCTAAGATTTTAAGAGGAAAATACAAAACTAATTTTACTCCTCATGCTGATTGTGGTGATTATGTAATTGTTATAAATGCTGATAAAGCAATCATGACAGGGAGAAAAATGGAAAACAGAGAGATTTTTAGCCATACTGGTTATCCAGGTGGTCAAAAAAGAATTACTCCAATTCAAATGTTAGAAAAAGATGGTACATCTGTAGTAAAACATGCGATTAAAGGAATGCTTCCTAAGAATAAATTAGGAGCTGCTATTCTTAAAAATCTCTACATTTATACAGGTACTGAGTACGAACAAGAAGCTCAAAAACCTAAATTAATCAACTTAAACGATCTTAAATAATATGGAAACAGTTCATACTATAGGAAGAAGAAAAGCATCTGTTGCCAGACTTTACATTACAGAAGGAAAAGGTAACTTTGTTATTAACGGAAAAGATTATAAGGATTATTTTCCGTTAGAAACTTTACAATTTAAACTACACCAACCATTTAAAGTTGTGGAACTAGACGGAAAGTTTGACATTAAAGTAAATGTAAATGGTGGAGGAATTAACGGACAGGCTGATGCTATAAAGTTATCTATTGCTCGAGCTCTTTGTGAAATTGATATTGAGCATAGGCCAGCATTAAAAGCAGAAGGATTACTTACAAGAGACCCAAGAGTTGTGGAAAGAAAGAAACCAGGACAGAAAAAAGCAAGGAAGAAATTCCAGTGGGTTAAAAGATAGAAATTTTATTATTAATCAATGTTTAGCATCTAAACTAATAGGACAAGTAAATATAAACTTCTACCTATTAGTTGCTTAAACCTAAAAAAGAAAGTAAACATGTCAAGAACAAACTTCAAAGAATTATTGGAAGCAGGTGTACATTTTGGTCACCTAAAAAAGAAATGGAATCCAGGTATGACTCCTTATGTATTTATGGAGAGAAATGGTATTCACATTATCGATCTTAACAAAACAGTTAGCATGCTAGATGAAGCTTCTGCTGCATTAAAGCAAATAGCAAAATCTGGTAGATCTATTTTATTTGTTGCTACTAAAAAACAAGCTAAAAATATAGTTTCAGAATGTGCAGGATCTTTAAATATGCCATATATTACTGAAAGATGGCCTGGTGGATTATTAACTAACTTTGCTACTATCAGAAAGTCTATTAAGAAAATGGATACTATTGACAAAATGTCTGCTGATGGTACTTTAGCTACTTTATCAAAAAGAGAAAGATTACAAATTTCTAGAACAAGAGAAAAATTAGATAGAAATTTAGGTTCTATTGCTAAAATGAATAGAATGCCTTCCGCATTATTTGTTGTTGATATCGTAAAAGAACATATTGCTGTAGCTGAAGCTACTAAATTAGGTATTCCTATTTTCGCAATGGCAGATACTAACTCTGATCCTGCAAAAGTAAGTTTCCCAATTCCTTCTAATGATGACTCTTCAAAATCAATTAGTAAGATTATAAGTATTGTAACAGAAGCAGTAAAAGAAGGATTATCAGATAGAGAACAAGCAAATGCTGAAAAAGCTCAAGCTAAATTAGATAAAAATGCTGCTGAAGTTAAAGCTAATGAAGCGAAAGTAGAAGAAACAAAAACGGAAGAAAAAAAAGTAACAAAAGAAAAATAAAACTATAATGGGAGCAATTAAAGCGGCTGAGGTAGCCAAATTAAGAAATCAAACCGGAGCAGGTATGATGGATTGTAAAAATGCTTTAGTAGAAGCTAATGGAGATTTTGAAGCAGCTATTAGTATTTTAAGAAAAAAAGGACAAAAAGTTGCAGCTAAAAGAGCAGACAGAGATGCATCTGAAGGTATTGCTATTACTAGAATTAATTCTGATAATACTGCCGGTGTTGCTATTATTGTAGCTTGTGAAACTGATTTCGTAGCAATTAATGATTCTTTTAAACAGTTATCTTCTCAGTTTGCAGATATTGCATTAATCAGCTCTGATAAGGAATCTTTTTTATCAGCTGATTTCGGTGGTATGACTGTTGCTGAAAAGCTAACAGAACAAACAGGTGTAATTGGTGAAAAAATTGAGATTAAAGGTTTCGAAAGAATAGAGTCTAACTTTGTTGGTTCTTATACTCACGGATCGAAAATTGCAGTTTTAGTAGGTCTTAATTCTTCTGTTGATAATGCGGATGTATTATCAAAGGATTTAGCAATGCAAGTTGCTTCAATGGGTGCTACTACTTTATCATATAAAGATTTTGATCCTGCATTTGTATCCTCTGAAACGGAAGCTAGAATCGCAGTTATTGAAAAAGAAAATATTGAATTAGCTAGATTAGGTAAAACATTAAAAAATGTACCTATGTATATTTCTATGTCTCAACTTTCTGATGATGTGATGGGGAAAGCGAAATCTGATATTGAATCTCAATTAGCTTCTGAAGGCAAACCAGAACAAATTTGGGGTAAGATTGTTCCAGGAAAAATTTCTAGATTTATTTCTGATAATACAACTTTAGATCAGGAGCAATGTCTATTAGATCAGAATTTTATTAAAGATGAAAATACTAATGTAGATTCTTACATTAAGACTTTTGGTGATGTTGCTGTTAATAGCTTTAAAAGAGTTTCTTTAGGTTAATTAATTAACTTTTTAATAAATACAAAACTACCCTTTTTAGGGTGGTTTTTTTTATTTGTAAATATTCCATTCTTTTTTTTTAGATATATCTGTTTTACTTATCTTTGAGCAACTTTTTAAACCACTAATGAAATATAATAGAATACTTTTAAAACTAAGCGGAGAAGCTTTGATGGGGGAACAGAATTATGGAATTGATTCTAATCGATTATCTGATTATGCAAAAGAGATTAAGCAAATAATTGATAAAGGAATACAGGTTGCTATTGTTATTGGTGGTGGTAATATTTATAGAGGAATTCAATCAGAAGGAGCTGGTTTTGACAGGGTTCAAGGAGATTACATGGGTATGCTTGCCACGATAATAAACGGAATGGCGTTACAGTCTGCATTAGAATCGTTAGAAGTAGAGACAAGACTACTGACTGCTATTAGAATGGAACAAGTTGCGGAGCCATATATTAGAAGAAAAGCAACAAGACATTTAAATAAGAATAGAGTAGTTATTTTTGGAGGAGGTACTGGAAATCCATATTTTACTACAGATACTGCTGCTACTTTAAGAGCTATAGAGATAGAGGCAGATATAATCTTAAAAGGGACTAGAGTAGATGGTATTTTTACTGCTGACCCAGAAAAAGACCCAACAGCAATAATGTACGAAACTATATCATTTGATGAAGTTTTCCAAAAAGAGTTAAATGTGATGGATCTAACTGCTTTTACATTGTGTAAAGAAAACAATCTTCCAATAAAAGTATTCAATATGAACACTTATGGGAACCTACAAAAAATTTGTGAAGGAGAGAATATTGGTACATTAGTAAAATTTTAAAAATTATAATTATGAATGAAGAAGTTGAATTAATATTAGATGTTGCTGAAGAGCAAATGAATGAATCTTTAAGTAAATTAGATAGTATGTTGTCTAAGATTAGAGCGGGAAAGGCTTCTCCTCAAATGTTATCTGCTGTAAAGTTAGATTATTATGGATCGGTTACCCCACTGTCTCAAACAGCAAATATTAATACTCCAGATTCTCAAACTATATCTATACAACCATTTGATAAAAGTATAATTGGGGATATTGAAAAGGCGATTGTAGAAGCAAATTTAGGTTTAAATCCCATGAATAATGGTGAGTTAATAATGATTAATGTTCCTGCACTTACAGAGGAAAGAAGAAGAGTTTTAGTAAAACAAGTAAAATCTGAATCGGAAAACTGTAAGGTCAGTGTTAGGAATGTTAGACAGAAGACTAATGATGAAATAAAAAAATTATTTAAAGACGGATTATCAGAAGATATGGCTAGAGATGCTGAATCTTCTGTACAGATATTAACTGATAAATTTATTTCTATTATTGATAAAAGATTTGTAGGGAAGGAAAAAGAGATGATGACAATCTAAAAAACTAATTTTTTGATTACTAAGAGTTGTCATTTTTCTTTTTACTCAACACGCTAATATGTTTAAAATATCTGATATAATACTTAAAGGGAGGTTACTTATTCTAGCTCTGATAATTGCTATGATTGTTATGATGGCTAACTATGCTAATCAGACGAATTTATCGTATGAGATGGCTAAAATATTACCACCTGAACACCCTACACATATAAATTATGAAAACTTCAAATCAGAATTTGGAGAAAGTATAAATACAATGGTTATTGCTGTACAAGATGTAGACTTTTTTAGTAAGGAACACCTATATGCATGGAATAAATTTGGTGATGAAATAGAGCGAATAGAAGGTGTAAATGGTGTTTTGAATATTACGAAATTACCTGTATTAACAACAGATTCAACAAAAAGAAAGTTTATTTCAGAGAGATGGTACTTCCCCGAAATGACTTCATCTGAGTTAGATTCATCTTTAAAAGTATTTCATAATCAGAAAATTTATGAAGGTATGCTTTATAATAAAGATGCTTATTCTGCTATTATGTTGGTTGATATTAATAAAATCATCTTAGCAACTCCAAAAAGGAAAAATCTTATAGATGAAATTGTAAATTCTGGAGAAAAGTATAGTTCTACCATAGGAAAAGATGTGAAATATTCTGGACTTCCTTATATAAGAACTATTGATTCTATTAAAGTCAAAGATGAAATTTCTATCTTTATTTTATTTACTTTATTGATTACCTCATTTATATTATTATTGTTTTTTAAATCTTTTAAAGCTACTATAATTTCTGTAATTGTAGTAGTTATAGGTGTTCTGTTTTCATTTGGTACTATGGGAATGTTAGGATATGATATTTCTATCTTAATGGCACTTGTTCCTCCTGTCATTATTGTTATTGGTATACCAAATTGTATATTTCTGATAAATAAATACCATACTGAATTTAAGAAAAATAAGGATAAAGATAAATCTTTACATCTTATGATAAGTAAGATTGGAAACATTACCCTTCTTACCAATTTAACCACCGCTTCTGGTTTTGCTGCTTTTATTCTTACTAAAAGTGAGACACTACAGGAGTTTGGATTGGTTGCTGCTATTAGTATCATCTTTATCTTTATAATTTCAATTTTACTTATTCCTATTTGGTTTTCTTTTTTTCCTGCTCCTAAGTTAAGACACACTCAACATCTCGATAAAAAATGGGTTAGATCTGTTGTTGTTTTACTTTCTGATTGGGTGAAAAATAAAAGAAGGACTATTTATATTATTTCGGCTATTTTAACTGTTTTAGGATTTATCGGACTTTCTCTTATAAAAACTACAGGAAATATTACAGATGATTTATCTAGAAATGGGGACTTGTATGAGGATTTACAGTTTTTTGAAAATAATTTTGGAGGGGTAATGCCTCTAGAAATAATTATAAATACTAAAGATTCTGCTGGTCTAAATAAGCCTAATGTAATGATTAAAGTGCAAGAATTACAAGATGAGTTAAGTAGGTATTCTGAATTTTCAAAACCCGTTTCATATATTGAATTTGTGAAATATGCAAATCAGGCTTATAAAAATGATGGTCCAAAATATTATACACTTCCGCAAAGAAGAGATTTAGGAAGAATATCTTCATTAGTTAGAAAATCAGAAGAGATTAATAATTTAGAGGTAAAATTAAAAGATGATATAAATTCAAAGGCAAGAATTACTCTAAGAATGAAAGATATACCTACTCCCAAAATGGACAGTATATTAAACCAACTAAAACCTAAAATTGATTCTATCTTTAATCCTGAAGAGTATAATGTTGTAATTACTGGAAGCAGTAGAGTGTTTTTAGAGGGGACAAAGTTTTTAGTAGGTAACTTAGTTTATAGTTTGTTGCTTGTTATTCTTCTAATTTCTATTTTTATGGCTTGGATGTTCCGATCCTTCAGAATGGTAATTATATCTTTAATTCCAAATTTGATTCCATTACTATTAACTTCTGCAATAATGGGGTATTTTTCTATTCCAATTAAGCCTTCTACTATATTAGTATTTAGTATCGCTTTTGGTATTTCAGTAGATGATACAATTCATTTTTTAGCAAAATACAGACAAGAATTAGTTGCTAGTAATTGGAATATTCGACAATCAGTTTTTAATGCTTTAAAGGAAACAGGTGTAAGTATGATTTACACATCTGTAGTATTATTCTTTGGTTTCTTTGTGTTTGTCGCTTCTGATTTTGGGGGTACAGTAGCTCTTGGTTTGCTTGTTTCTATAACTTTATTTTTCGCTATGTTATCTAATTTATTATTATTACCTGCATTATTGTTAAGTTTAGAAAAATTAATAACTACGAAAGCTTTTAAAGAACCATTCTTAGATATTTTTGATGAAGAAGAAGATATTGATTTAGATAGATTAAAAATAAAACGATCATAATATGAAAGGAATAATTTTAGCTGGTGGATCAGGAACCAGATTACATCCACTTACTTTGGCAATTAGCAAGCAGATGATGCCGATTTATGATAAACCTATGATATATTACCCTTTATCTACTTTGTTGTATTCAGGGATAAATGAAATATTAATTATATCTACTCCACATGATTTGCCATTATTTAAAAAATTGTTAGGAGATGGAAGTAGATTAGGTTGTAGGTTTGAATATAAGGTACAGGAAATTCCGAATGGATTAGCTCAAGCTTTTGTATTAGGAGAAAAATTTATCGGAGATGATAAAGTATGTTTAGTATTAGGGGATAATATTTTTCAAATGAAAATAAATACTTTAACTTCTTGTAAGGATGTTGAGGGTGGAATTGTATTTGGTTATCATGTAAATGATCCGGAAAGATACGGTGTGGTAGATTTTGATGAAAATTTCAAGGCTCTTTCTTTAGAAGAAAAACCTAAAAATCCAAAATCTAATTATGCTGTTCCAGGTTTGTATTATTATGATAATTCAGTAATAGAAATTGCTAAAACTATACAGCTATCTGAAAGGGGAGAATACGAAATTACAGATGTAAATAAAGAGTATTTAAATCAAGGTAAATTAGATGTAAGAGTATTGGGTAGAGGTACAGCTTGGTTAGATACTGGTACTTTTACTTCCTTAATGCAGGCCAACCAATATGTACAAGTAATTGAACAAAGACAAGGAAGAAAGATAGGTTGTATAGAGGAAGCTGCATGGCGTATGGGATATATTAATGATGCTAAATTATTAGAGATTGCTGAACCACTTAGAAAAAGTGGTTATGGAGAATATTTAGTAAATCTTGTAAAAAAATAATGAAATCAATTCCAGAATTACATGATATTATTGAAAAGGAATTATCTTTATTAAATTACCCATCTAATCCAAAAAATTTATATCAGCCTATAAAATATGTGTTAGATATAGGTGGTAAACGAATGAGACCTATTTTAATGTTGCTTTCTCATCAACTATTTTGTTCTGAAATTAATAAATCTTTTAAATCTGCATTAGCTATTGAGGTATTTCATAATTTCACATTATTGCATGATGATATTATGGATGATGCTCCTTTAAGAAGAGGCAGTAAGACAGTTCATAAAAAGTGGGATGTAAACACTGCTATATTGTCTGGAGATACTATGTTGTTACAATCCTACGAACTAATATCTCAATTAGAAGATAAAAATTTAAGAGAAGTTTTAGATGTGTTTAACAAAGCAGCTCGTGAGGTTTGTGAAGGTCAACAATGGGATATGGATTTTGAGAATAGAAAAGATGTTACCATCTTAGACTATTTAAAAATGATTGAGTATAAAACTTCTGTTTTACTTGCTGCTGCCCTGAAAATTGGAGCTATAAATGCAGGAGCTTCTAAAGAGGAAACAGATAATATCTATCAATTTGGAGTAAATTTAGGAATTGCTTTTCAATTAAAAGATGATTTGTTAGATGCTTTTGGTAATCCAGAAAATTTCGGGAAACAAGTTGGGGGAGATATCTTATCTAAGAAAAAAACATATTTATATTTAAAAGCATTACAAAACGCTAATAGTGTACAATTACAATCTTTATTAATTTGTTTCTCATCTGATAATAATGAAAATAATATTGATAAAGTGAAATCTATATTCTTAGAGTTAGGAATCCCTAAGCTTACGCTAGATTTGATGAATGAATATTATGACAAAGCAATGTTTCATTTAGATGCAATAGAATCTAATAATAAAGAACCTCTTGTGTTGTTTGCAAAGCAATTAAAAGAACGGATAAATTAAATGAATTTAACAGAAGTTAATAAATCTATTCAGAATAATTTATTCTTACAAGAAACGGCACAACAATTAGAGAAAGATTTTTTAATGATAGGAATCAATTTTGATATTGACACTCCTGTTTCAGATTATAAATACCTATTTTCTTTTACATATCATTTAGTAAATGCACTTAACGAACAGAACCCTCAAAAGGTATTAAACCTAATTTACAGAATTGATTTAGCAGAGGAGAAAGTTCAAGAAGAAATGCAAAAAACTCAACTTTCTTTTACTGAAATGCTATCGGAAATGATTGTTAAAAGGGAATTAAAAAAAGTGCTTATTAAAAGTTATTTCACTAACTCTTAAATTCCTTCCTATTTTATACTTCTAATCTTATAAAAATAGATAATTTTGCATGTAAATATAGAACTATAGAATGGATAATTTTTCCTTTTTAGGAGCCCTACATACAGGAATGATTGAACAGATGTATGATCAGTACTTGCAAGACCCTCAGTCTATAACGGAAGAATGGAGTGATTTCTTTCAAGGTTTTGACTTTGCGAAAAAAGTATATTCTGAAGAAGACATCCCTCAGGTATTTCAGAAAGAATTTAAGGTAATTAACCTGATTGACGCTTATCGAAAAAGTGGTCATTTGTTTACTAAAACAAATCCTGTACGAGAAAGAAGGAAATATACTCCTACTTTAGATATTAAAAATTTTGGATTAGAAGAATCTGACTTAGAAGTTGAATTTCAGGCGGGAGATCAAGTAGGTATTGGTCCATCTACTTTGAAGGTAATTGTTGAGCATTTGGAAAAAGTGTATTGCCAATCAATAGGTGTAGAATATATGTATATCCGTGATTCTAAAGAGATAGAATGGATTAAGAATAGGTTACATAAAAACTCTAATACACCAACATTTGAAGCCAAGCAAAAGAAACATATTTTACATAAATTAAATCAGGCAGTTGCTTTCGAGAGTTTCTTACATAAGAAATTTGTTGGTCAGAAACGATTTTCTTTAGAAGGAGCAGAATCTTTAATCCCTGCTTTAGATGCCTTAGTAGAACATAGTTCGGAACTAGGCGTGGAAGAATTTGTAATGGGGATGTCTCATAGGGGAAGATTAAATGTATTAGCAAATATTTTCAACAAAACATATAAGGAGATATTCTCTGAATTTGAAGGGAAGTTATATGAAGATAACTTTATTTCAGGAGATGTAAAGTACCATTTAGGATTTACTTCTATTCAGAAATGTACCAATGGAAAAGATGTAAAGTTAAGTTTAGCTCCTAACCCTTCTCATTTAGAAGCTGTTGATCCTGTTGTTGAAGGAATTAGTAGAGCGAAATTAGATAGTATTTATCAAGGAGACTATAAGAAAGTTCTGCCTATTTTATTACATGGTGATGCTGCACTAGCGGGACAAGGAGTAGTTTATGAGGTAATACAAATGGCTCAACTAGATGGATATAAGACTGGTGGTACTATTCATATTGCGGTAAATAATCAGGTTGGATTTACAACTAATTATTTGGATGCTAGGTCAAGTACATATTGTACAGATATTGCTAAGGTTACCTTATCTCCTGTATTACATGTGAACGGAGACGATGTAGAATCGGTTGTACATGCTTTACAATTAGCGGTAGAATACAGACAAAAATATGGAAAAGATGTATTTATTGATTTATTGTGCTACCGAAAGTACGGACATAATGAAGGAGATGAACCAAGATTTACTCAACCAAAATTATACGAATTAATTTCTAATCACCTTAATCCAAGGGAAATTTACAAAGAGAAATTGATGAAGGAAGGGGTAGTTGAAGCTTCTATTGTAAAAGAGTTAGAGGAGGATTTTCAAAACTTTTTGCAAGATAGATTTGATGAAGCAAAAGAAATTAAAAAAGCTAAAATTACTCGTTTCTTAAAAGAAGAATGGAGTGAAATAAAGAGGCGCAAACAAGTCGATTTTAAAGAAAAATCAGTCACATCTTTTAATGAGAAGAGATTATTAGAACTGGCTAAAATATTGTACGATTTACCTGAATCGGATAAGTTGTTTAAGAAGTCTAGGAAATTACTTTCTGATAGAGAGAAGATGGTAGAAGTAACAGATAAGTTAGATTGGGCTATGGGAGAACTATTAGCTTATGCAACATTATTAGATGAAGGTTTTAATGTTAGATTAAGTGGTCAAGATGTGGAAAGAGGAACTTTCTCTCACAGACATGCTATTATAAAAGTAGAACAATCCGAAGAGGAAGTGTGTCCATTAAACACTATTAGTGATAACTCTACTTTTGAAGCTTATAATTCTCTTTTATCAGAATATGGAGTTTTAGGTTTTGATTATGGATATTCTGTAAGCATGCCAAATACACTTACTATTTGGGAAGCTCAATTTGGAGACTTCTCTAATGGTGCTCAAATTATGTTAGATCAGTTTATTTCTTGTGCAGAAGATAAATGGAAGTTAATGAGTGGTTTGGTGATGTTATTACCTCATGGATATGAGGGACAGGGTGCAGAACATTCTTCTGCAAGATTAGAAAGGTATTTACAGATGGGAGCTCAATATAATTTACAGATTGTAAATTGTACCACACCATCTAATTTTTATCATCTAATGAGGAGGCAATTAAAAAGAGATTTTAGAAAACCCTTAATTGTATTTACTCCAAAAAGTTTATTGCGTCATCCTAAATGTGTTTCTTCTATTTCTGATTTATCGGAAGGTAAATTTGAGGGAATTATTGATGATACTATAAATCCTACACAGGTAGAAAAACTAGTTTTATGTAGTGGTAAAATCTATTATGAATTATTAGATAGAAGAGAACAGGATCAATCTGAAAAAGTTGCACTTGTCAGATTGGAACAACTATTTCCTTTGGATATAGCTACTATTACAGAATTAACAGAAAAATATAAGGCTAAGGAATTAGTTTGGTTTCAGGAAGAACCAGAAAATATGGGTGCTTGGACCTTTATTTTACCTCATTTAAGAAAACTTGGGGTAGAAGTAATTTCAAGAAGTCCTTCAGCAGCTACTGCAACAGGTTCTAGTAAAACCTCTGCATTAGAACAAAAAGAAATAATTGATAAAGTTTTTAAATAAATAAGACATGTTATTAGAAATGAAAGTCCCGAGTCCAGGAGAATCTATATCGGAGGTAGAAATTGCAGAATGGCTAGTTGAAGATGGTGATTATGTAGAGAAAGACCAATCTATTGCAGAAATTGATTCTGACAAAGCAACTTTAGAACTACCTGCAGAAGAAAGTGGTACAATTAAAATTATTGTTGCTGAGGGAAAAACTGTAGCAGTTGGTGGTGTTGTTTGTATTATTGATACTTCTGTAAAAGGAGAGTCGAAAGCAAAAAAGGTAGAACGGAATTATGTAGAAACAAAAACTTCATCCACAAAATCATCTACTAATTTAGGGGTAAAAACTACACCACTAGCATCTGTAATGATTCACTCTAACGATATATCTGCTAAGGATGTTAAAGGAACGGGCGAATCTGGGAAAATTACAAAGAGTGATGTGGAAGGTGCTTTAAATGGAATTGCTACTGATGGACCAAGAGGGACTTCAAGAAAAAAGATGTCTTCTCTTAGGAGGAAAATAGCAAGCAGATTAGTTACTGTTAAAAACGAAACGGCAATGCTTACTACTTTTAACGAAGTAGATATGACTGCAATTTTTGAGATTAGAAAAGAATATAAAGAACAGTTTAAAGAGAAATATGGTATTAGTTTAGGATTTATGTCATTCTTTACAAAATCGGTTACTACTGCTTTGCAAGAGTTTAAAGATGTGAATGCAATGATTGATGGAAATGAAATTATTCATCATAATTATACAGATATTGGTATTGCAGTGAGTGCACCAAAAGGATTAATGGTTCCTGTTGTAAGAAATGCTGAATTACTAAATTTTCAAGAAGTAGAATCTGAAATAAAGCGTTTAGCAATTAAAGCGAGAGATGGTAAAATTACAATTAATGAAATGTTAGGAGGTACTTTCACTATTACTAATGGTGGTGTGTTTGGCTCCATGCTTTCTACTCCAATTATTAATCCTCCTCAATCGGCTATTTTAGGAATGCATAACATTGTAGAACGTCCAATGGTAGTAAATGGAGAGGTAAAAATAAGGCCAATTATGTATGTTGCTTTATCTTATGATCATAGAGTTATTGATGGAAAAGAATCAGTAGGTTTCTTGTGTAGAATTAAAGAATGTTTGGAAGACCCAAAAACCCATCTGATGGGTGGGAATGTGAAAAAACATTTAGGATTATAAAACAAACAAATTAACCTCTCTTTTACATTTATGATGATTGAACAGTAGAAAAGAGAATAATAATTGAATAAATTATTTCGTAATTTTGAATAATTAAACTTATTATCTGTGTATTATATAAAGATTGTTATTTAAATTAATTTATAAATGTTAAAAACAGAAGCTTTATCTTTTTCTTATGATGGTTCGCATATTTTTACTTTTCCAGATATTCTATTACAACAAGGAGAAGATTTATTGATATTAGGTGATTCAGGTGTAGGTAAAACCACATTAATTCAGATTTTATCTGGTTTACTTAGACCTCAATCTGGATTTGTGGAAATGAATGGAACTCGTTTCCAAAATTTATCTTCAAAAAGTCTTGATCAATTTAGAGGTTCACATATTGGTATGGTCTTTCAGCAATCGCATTTTGTTAGAAATTTAAGTATCTTAGATAATCTACTATTATCTCTTTATTTATCAAACAAACTACAAGATAAAAAAAAGGCAATTCATTTATTGCAAGAAATTGGGTTATCTGATAAACTGAATAATATGCCTGATGAATTAAGTCAGGGTGAACAGCAAAGAGCTGCAATTGCTACTGCCCTTATTAAAGCACCGGATTTAATATTAGCAGATGAGCCAACTTCAAGTTTAGATGATAATAATTGCCAAAAAATTATCACATTACTTAAAGAACAGGCTTCTTTAACAAACGCAAAATTGATTATCATCACTCACGATCAAAGATTGAAAGATCAATTCAATACATCAATTGAATTATGAATATAAATAGATTATGCTGGATAAATATTATTCGTAATCCATCTAATACAATACTGAGTTTGTTACTTATGGCTTTTGGTGTTGGTATAATTTCATTGCTATTATTATTAAATAAATCTGTTGAAGAAAAACTCCAGCGGAATCTTAATGGAATAGATATGGTGATTGGAGCTAAGGGAAGTCCTTTACAATTAATCCTCTCATCAATATATCATATTGATAATCCTACCGGCAATATTTTTCTTGAGGAAGTTAATAAAATTAAATCAAATCCAATGATAGAATCAACAATTCCTCTATCTTTTGGAGATTCGTACAAAGGGTTTAGAATTGTTGGTACTACTCATGCATATCCTAAATTATTTCAAGTTAATTTTCAGGCAGGTAAATTATGGGATAAATCTATGCAGGTAGTTGTTGGAAGTGATGTTGTTAAAGCTTGTCAATTAAAAATTGGAAGTACTTTTTACAGTTCTCATGGTTTAATTGAAGGTGGAGAAATTCACAATAAATATGCTTTCAAAGTTGTTGGTATAATTGATAAATCAAATACAATTATTGATCAATTAATTCTAACAAATCCTGAAAGTATAAGTAAAGTTCATGATCGTAAAAAGCATTCAGATCATACCCATGAAGGGTTGGAAGGAGGTTGTTCTGTTGATCATAATGAAATGATTACTTCTATGTTGGTAAAATTTAGAAGTCCTATTGGACTTATTAAGTTTCCACGACAAGTTAATGAGACTACTAATTTACAGGCAGCTGTTCCTGCTTTTGAAATCAATAGATTAATTAGTTTACTTGGTTTAGGATTGCGATCAATAAATATGATTGGTTTTTTTATAATTTTAGTATCAGGATTAAGTATATTTATTAGTCTATACAATTCTTTGAAAAAAAGACGTTATGAATTAGCTTTAATGAGAGTTTATGGGGCTTCAAGATTTCAGTTGGTTAAATTAGTTTTTCAAGAAGGTATGCTAGTATCAATATTAGGATTATTTTTGGGATTATTATTTAGTAGATCTATATTATTCATAGTATCATTTTTTATTAGTAAAAATTATAGTTTTTATTCAGTTCAGTTCAGTTTAATAAAAGACGAATTATGTTTGTTTCCAATAGCTTTATCTATTGGACTCATCGCATCTTTAATTCCTATTATTAAAGCATATCGCATTAATATTCCTAAAACACTTTCAAATGTATAGAGTCATATTATTTGTCTTATTATTTACTTCAGAATTAAGTTTTGCCCAAAATGAAATAACTTGGGATGATTTAGCTGACGTTGAATTTGAAGAGATATACTCAGAAGAAATAGATGGTCTACTTTTATATCCTCATTTTGGTTTTAGTGTAAGAGCCTTGGCAGGTAAACAAGTTTTATTAAGAGGACATATTTTAACTATTGATCCTAGTAAAGGTTATTTTGTTCTTTCAAAGGGCCCAATATGGTCTTGTTTCTTCTGTGGGGCTGGAGGTCCAGAAACTGTTGTAGAGTTAAATTTCAAATCTGATAATAATAATTTTGTTATGGATGAAGTAGTTACAATTAAAGGAACTCTTAGACTTAACTCAGATGATATCTTTAAGTGTAATTATATTTTAGATTATGCAGAGTTACGTAGTAGATGATAATAATTAAATACATTATTATTAATTTTCTTTCGAATCATAAAAATTAAATTAATTAAGTTTGTTTTCGTAGATGG
Source organism: uncultured Flavobacteriales bacterium (assembly GCA_905478555.1). Taxonomy (GTDB): domain Bacteria; phylum Bacteroidota; class Bacteroidia; order Flavobacteriales; family BACL11. The sequence continues at coordinate 30,861 of CAJQIZ010000004.1, read as the reverse complement.
ATCAGCGGTGCAAAAATGCGGAGCAATTTTTCGTTTTACAGTTCTAATCTTCAATTTCCCATGTATCCCCCGACTTTAATAATTCATCTACTGTTTTGAACTTGGCGTTTTCCTTTTCATATTCTAATTGAGCGAGTAATCCTTCATTAAATGTAGGTTTGTTTACTGCACGAATAATACCTAGTGCTGCAGGAAATTCTGGGGGTCTCATTCTGGCTAACATTGCATGTAAGGTAGGATCTTCTTCTTTTGCATTATGTACTAAAATATCCTTTTCGGTTATTCCATTTTCTCCAATTGTAACTACCTCTAGTTTAAATCCATTTAAGATTAATCCTTTGTTATTCTCCGCTCCGAATAACATAGCTTTACCGTCTTCTACAATAAGTTGAGCTTCTTGTTTTACCTCTTTTGCTGTAATAGGTGCAAAAGTTTTATCATTAAAAATAACACAGTTTTGTAAAATTTCTATTAAAGAAGTCCCTCTATGTTCTTCCGCTTCCAAAAATATTTTTTGCATTAATTTTGGGTTAGTATCTACTACTCTTGCAAAGAAGGATCCTTGTGCTCCGATCGCTAAGTCAGATGGAGAAAAAGGTTCGTCAGTAGTTCCGTGTGGGTTCGATTTTGTCTTAATTCCTTTCTTTGAAGTAGGAGAAAATTGCCCTTTAGTTAAACCATATATTTCATTATTAAAAAGTAAAATATTAATATCAATATTTCTTCTAAGTGCATGTATAAAGTGATTACCTCCAATTGCAAGTGCATCTCCATCTCCAGTAATTTGCCATACACTAAGTTTTGGGTTTGCTAATTTTACTCCTGTTGCAAAAGCAGGAGCTCTACCGTGTATAGTATGAAAACCATAAGTATTCATATAATAAGGAAATCTGGAAGAACATCCAATACCTGATACAAATACAAAATCTTCTTTGTTTCTTTCTAGTTGTGGTAGTGCTTTTTGCATGGCTCTCAAAATTGCATAATCACCACATCCAGGACACCATTTAACCTCTTGGTCGCTTGTAAAATCTTTATTTGTTAAATGTGCCATATTAGTTTTTTAATAAGGTTTTAAAGTAATCTTCTAATTCGGAAGTAGTAAATGGTAACCCTTGTAGTTTATTATATTGATTAAAAATTACACCTTGATTTTTCATTCTTAAATAGTTTACAAACTGTCCATTATTTAATTCACAAACCACTATTTTCTTAAAATTATTAAATATTTCTGCAGTATTTTTTGGAAGAGGATTTATGTAATTAAATTGTGATAAGGAGATATTTAATCCTTCTTTCTGTAGTTTTTCTACTGCAGAATATAGTGATCCGTGAGTACCACCCCAACCAACTACTAATAGATCTCCTTTCTCTTTACCAAACACTTCTTGTTTTGGTAGTATGTTTGCAATTCTATTTATTTTTTCTTCTCTTATCCTACACATTTTCTCATGATTATCTCCATCATAAGATACATTTCCTGTAATATCTTCTTTCTCTAATCCACCTAATCGGTGTTCCATTCCTTTTGTTCCTGGTAACGCTAATTCCCTAGCTAAAGTTCTGTCATCTCTTTTGTAAGGTAAATATTCCTCTCCTTCAGTTGCAATATTAGGAGTTATAGATGGCATATCTTTTGTAGATTTTATGTTCCAAGGCTCCGCACCATTTCCTAAATATCCATCTGATAATAGTACAACAGGTGTATTGTGTTCTAAAGTAATTTTTGATGCCATATACGACCAGTCAAAACAATTTGCAGGTGTGGAACTAGCTAGTATTACTGCAGGACTCTCTCCGTTTCTTCCATATAATGCTTGAAATAAATCTGATTGTTCTGTTTTTGTAGGTAATCCTGTTGAAGGTCCACCTCTTTGTACATCTACCACTACAAGTGGGAGTTCCGTCATTATGGCTAATCCTAAAGCTTCTCCTTTAAGTGCTAATCCTGGTCCTGATGTAGTTGTAATTGCTAAACTTCCTGTAAAGCTCGCTCCTATTGCAGAACAAATTCCAGCAATTTCATCTTCTGCTTGAAAAGTTTTCACACCTAAGTTTTTATGTTTTGCTAATTCATGTAATATGTCTGAAGCAGGGGTAATAGGGTAGGAACCTAAAAATAATTCTTTATTTGCTCTTTCTGCAGCGGCTAGAAACCCCCAAGCAGTTGCTTGATTTCCCATTACATTTCTGTAGGTTCCTTTCCTTAAGTTTGCAGAAAGTACCGTGTAAGAGGAGGGTAACGCTTCAATAGTATCTGCAAAATTATAACCGGCATGCATTACTTTAATATTAGCTTCTACTACCTCAGGTTTTTTTTCAAATTTCTTTTTCAGAAATTGTTCCGTTTGCTCCATTGGTCGGTTAAACATCCAATATACGATCCCTAAAGCAAACATGTTTTTTGATCTACCGACACTTTTTCCGTCTAGACCAGAATCTTTCAGTGTTTCTCTAGTTAGTTTTGTGATAGGAGCTTCTATAATATTGTACCCTTCAAAAGAATTGTCTTCTAATGGAGAGTTTTCATATCCTGCTTTTTCTAAATCTCTTTTTGTGAAACTATCAATATTTACAATAATAGTACCTCCCTTCTTTATTGATTTTTTATTTGCTTTTAAAGCTGCAGGATTCATTGCTACTAATACATCCGCTATATCTCCTGGAGTATTAATATCAATCCTACCAATATGAATTTGAAATCCAGAAACTCCTGCTACAGTGCCTTGTGGAGCTCTAATTTCGGCAGGAAAATCGGGGAAAGTTGCTAAATCATTTCCTAAAAGTGCAGAAGTATCTGTAAATTGACTTCCCGTAAGCTGCATTCCATCTCCTGAATCTCCAGCAAATTTAATTACAACTTTTTCTAAATCAACAACTTTAGTAGTTTTATCCATTTGATATTTTTGGAAAATTTATTATATGCAAAAGTACAAATTTACTACATATTTACCCTTTTTTTAAAGGTAATTTAGAATTAGAATAAATTAGGTTATTATGTTTTCCATACTTAAAAAATATTTACTTTTGTAATATAAAATTTAAATAAATAGAATGGCAATTAGAATAACAGACGATTGTATAAATTGTGAGGCATGCGAAGCAGAATGTCCTAATACTGCAATATACGCTCCCGAAGAAAATTGGAAATTTTCTGATGGAACAACTATGAGTGATGATAAAGAACGTGAAGCGGTTTCTGATGATTTTTTTTATATAGCTACCGATAAATGTACGGAATGTAGAGGATTTAATGATGAACCAGCTTGTGCTGCTGTTTGTCCTGTTGATTGTTGTATTTTAGATGAAGATAATGAGGAAACGGAAGATGAGTTAATGGCAAAGAAAGAAAAGCTACACGCTTAGTTTCTCTAATTTTGAAGATATAAAAAAGGTCAGATATTAAAATCTGACCTTTTTTTTAGTTGTTTCTTGAGATAACCTCTTTAATCTTGTCTCCCATCTTTTGTTTTAAGAGTCCCTCTATCCCTTGTTTTAAGGTAATTGTAGAAGATGGACATCCACTACAGGCTCCACTTAAATTTACGGTAACTATTCCGTCATTAAATGAATATAAAGTGATTGCACCTCCATCTGATTCTACCGCAGGGCGTATGTATTCATCTAGTAGGTCAGCTATTTTTTTCTCCTCTCCTAGAAACTCTTTTTTGATAATTCCTTTATTGTCTGATTCTTTTAACTCTACTTCTGATTGGTCAATGTTTTCGGTATGGTTCATTACTTCAATAGAATTCAGAAAATCTGTAATGTAAATCCTTAGTTGTAAGGCAATATCTTCCCACTGGATATTCTCTATTTTTGTTACAGATATAAAATTAGCACTTATAAATACACCTTTTACAAATGGTAATTTAAACAATTCATTTGCTAAAGGAATCTTCTTTGCCATATTTGCATCAGTCAATTCAATACTCTTATCGGCTAACATTCTGTTAGACACAAATTTCATTACCTCCGGATTTGGAGTGCTTTCTGCATATATACTATAATTCATTTCTTTTATTTTTATATTTGCAAAAATACTAACATAAAATATAATGGCATTATTAAAAAAGGTAAAAGGTGTTTCTCCTCAATTCGGATTGGATGTGTATCTGGCAGAAAACTCTACTATTGTTGGTGATGTAAATATGGGGGACAACTGTAGTGTATGGTTTAATGCGGTAGTTCGTGGAGATGTAAATTCTATAAAAATAGGGGATAAAGTAAATATTCAGGATGGAGCTATTATTCACTGTACTTATAAAAAGGCAGCAACAGTTATTGGTAATAATGTTTCGGTAGGGCATAACGCTATGCTTCATGGCTGTACAATTCATGATAATGTTCTGATAGGAATGGGATCTATCGTAATGGATCATTGTATTATCGAATCTAATTCCATAATTGCTGCAGGAGCTGTTGTGTTAGAAGGTACTCATGTTAAATCAGGAAGTATCTATGCGGGTATTCCAGCTAAAAAGGTAAAAACTATTGATGAAGAGCAAACCAATAAATTAATAAAAGGAATATCTGATAATTATGTAATGTACTCTTCTTGGTTTACTGAGGGAGAGTAATTTCTTCTAATTTAATATTCTCTTGAAAGAAAAATTGAGCGCTTTTTTCAAAAGATGAAGTGTAATTTGAAACATAAAAATGATAGTCTGCATGTTTCGTTTCGGAGTGTAAGTTTAAGGATTCTAATTTCTCATTTATATAATTTGCTACAATATTTGCAGAGTCAATTACATTAATATTGTTATTATAATATTGTTGTATCTCTTCTTGTATAAGAGGGTAATGGGTACAAGCTAATATTAAACTATCTATATTTTCAAGAATAGGGTTCTTTAGGTAATTCTGAATAATAGTTCTACTTATTTCTTCATTAATAAATCCTTCTTCTATCATTGGTGCTAAAAGTGGTGTTGCTAATGAATGTACTTTTTGGTTTTTATTATTTTCTATTATCTTTTCGGAATATATATTAGACTGAATAGTTGCTTTAGTTCCTATAATACCAATATTACAGTTGTTACAATTCTTATTTACATAATTAACTACTGGATCAATTACATTAAATACAGGAACACTTCCAGTAATTTCTTTCACTTTTTTATAGGCTACTGATGATGCAGAATTACATGCTATAACTATTGCTTTACAGTTTTGTTGCAATAGAAACTTTGTAATACTCTCGCTAAAATCTTGTATTGCAGAATTTGATTTTTCTCCATAAGGAAGATGTTTAGTATCTCCAAAATAAATTATAGATTCATTTGGCATTTTCTCTTTTATAGAGTGAGCTATAGTTAGTCCTCCAATACCTGAGTCGAATATGCCTATGGATGCATTTTTCATAATTGATAAGATAAAAAAAAAGCATCTTATAATTAAGATGCTTTTTTTAAGAGTGTTAATTTAAAGACCTAATTCTTTTTTTACTTGATCAATAATATTTTCACTGTCTTTAGAATAAAGTAACATTCCTGAACTTGAATCTAAGATGTAAGTATATTTTCCTTTTTCAGCAACTTTATCAATAGCACTTTGTGCTTTCTCTAAAATTGGTTGTAATAATTCTTGTTCTTTTCTTTGTAAAGAAGTAGAAGCAGATTGTTGAAAAGTAGTAATTCTTTGTTCTAATCCTTGAATTTCAGCTATTTTATCTTGCTTTGTTAAATCATCATAAGAAGCCTCATTATTTTGATAAGTTTCAATCATGGATTGGTATTCTGATTGCATAGACATTAACTGACTTTCTAATCCTTTTGCATAATCTTGTAATTCAGATTCAGCAGTTGTTTTTTCTGGCATATAAGAAAGCAATTCTTGTGAATTGATATGTCCTAATTTTTGTGCGTAAGTTCCTAATGTTAAAAGTCCGAATACTGCTAGTAGTGCTAATTTTTTCATAGTGTAATTTTTGGTTTATTTATTTTAATTTTAGTATCCCATTAATTCTAATACTTTATCGCTTTTGTCTAAATCAGGATTTGAGTATAGCATGATAAGGTCGCTTGAAGCGTCAAAAATAATAGAATATTTGTTAGTAGCCGCTAATTGTTGTACCGCATCAAAAATTCTATCTTGAATTGGTTTTATTAGATCTTGTCTTTTCTTGTATAACTCTCCTTGAGTACCGAAATACTTCTGTTGTAGTGCTTGTACAGATTTTTCTTTCTCAATAATAGACTCTTCTCTTTTTGTTTTCATTTCAGAAGTAAGTAAAACTTGTTCAGATTGATAAGTTCTATACATTTGTTCTACATTCTGATATGCTGCTTCAATCTCAGATTGCCATTGTTTAGAAAACTCATTTATTTTCTCTTCTGCTTGTACAAATTCCGGAACTTTGGTAAGGATATAATCCGTATCTACATATGCGAACTTTTGTGCATAACTGTTAATAGATAATAACAGAATAGAGCTGAGTAAAATTAATTTTTGTAATGTTTTCATAATATATTATTTAAAAATTTTGTCCTATTGAAAAGTGGAATTGTCCACCATTTGCATCCGGATTTCCAGGTATTTCATCTAACCCCCAACCGTAATCAAGTCCCATTAGTCCCATCATTGGTATAGTAATCCTAACTCCGATACCAACAGATCTTTTTACCGAAAATGGGTTGAAGTAATCAAAACTATCCCATGAATTACCAGCTTCTAAAAATCCTAAAGCATAAACGGTAGATGCGGGATTTAAACTTATAGCGTATCTTAATTCTGCAGAATATCTATTGTATATAGTTCCTCCAGTTGTAGGAGATACTGAATTGTTAGAATAACCTCTCAATGAAATTAACTCTCTACCATCAAATTGATATCCCATACCAGAAAGACCATCTCCTCCCACATAGAATCTTTCAAATGGAGCAGCCCCCATTTTTTTATTGTACATCCCTAATAATCCCATTTCCATTCTAGTAGCAAGTACTAATTTATCGGTAAAAGATGAGAACCATTTTGATTTGAAGTTCCATTTATAAAACTCCATGTATTTATATTTTACCTGATCACTACTGTCTGCATAATTAGCATCTCTAAATAAAGAATAAGGTGGAGTAACTTTTAAAGATAAGCTAAAGCTAGAACCTCTTCTTGGGAAAGTAGGCTGATCTACTGAGTTTCTACCAAGAGTAGCAGTGTAATTTATATTGTTAGATGTCCCATCTTTAAAACTGAAGAAAGATTGTGAGTTTTCTAATTTGTATTGTTGGAAATTTACAGAATTACTAAAAGTAAAAAAGTCATCTGGTACTTGTAACCTTTTCCCGATTCCTATTGTAACTCCTGTAATTTGTGTAGATTCTCTATCGTCTCCTTCTTGTCCGTTAGAAAATACATTTCTATATAAAGATAAACTTAAAGAAGTTGGCTTTTTTCCACCCATCCATGGTTCCGTAAAAGACAATCTATAATTCTGATAATACACACCGTTTGATGATGCAGATAGGGTTAATCTTTGCCCATCACCTGAAGGAAGTATGCCTCCCCACTGATTTGGTTTAAATAAGTTGCTAGAAGAGAAGTTTTTAAATTCTAGCATTAAAGTCCCAATAACTCTACCTGCTCCCCAACCACCTTGCAAATTAATTTTATCTGATGATTTTTCCTCTACATTATAAGTTATATTTACTGTGTTTCTTACAGGGTCTGGTTCAATATCAATATTCCCTAGAGTTTCCGGATTAAAGTAGTCTAAAGCAGCAAGCTCCCTTTGTGTTCTAATAATATCCGACCTCTTAAATAAATCTCCTGGTTTGGTACGGATTTCTCTCATTATTACATGGTCATTTGTTTTTATATTACCATTTACTACTACCATATTTATTCGAGCTTGTTCCCCTTCATGAATCCTGATTTCTAAATCAATTTCGTTGTTTTGTGTCGCTGTTTCAATAGGATTAGCATTAAAGAAAAGGTATCCATCATCCAAATATAAAGAGCTAATATCATTGCCTGTGGCAGATCCTTCAATTCTACTTCTTAATATAGATTTATCGAATATATCTCCTGCTTTTATCGATAGTATTCTACTTAATTCTTCATTAGAGTATTTAGTATTTCCTACAAATGTTATGTTTCTGAATTTAAAAGGATTTCCCTCATGTATCCAAACTTCAATAGATAAGGTGTTGTCTGAATTTAAGTAACTAGTATCTTTTAGTATTCTTGCATCTCTGTATCCTTGCTCATTATATTTACTGATAATCGCATCTAAATCTGTTTGTAAGTTATCTTCATTAAATTTGGATACTTTAAAAAATCTCCACCATTTTTTAGTTTTTGTTTCTTTCATTTTTCTACTTACTGTAAAATCTGAAAGAGCATAGGTCATATCGGCTTTGTTGTAAAATGATTTTTTCTCATTTTCTCTAAGTTCTCTACCGTGAATAATAATTTCCTTAATTTTAACTCTCTCTCCTTTTTTGATGTTAAATGTAAGTATAGAGGCGTTTATAGATTGTTTGTCTTCTTGATTAGATGGAGTTACCTGTATATTATTAAATCCTTTTTCTTTAAAGTAAAGTTCAATTTTGTAAATAGAATTATTGATAAGATTATCAGTAAGAACCTTTCCTCTCATTAGTTTCAACTGTTCTTTTAACTCTGATACATCATGTTTTTTTATCTCTCCTTCAAAATTAAATTTAGATAATTTTGAATGTTCTTTTAAATCGATATTTAGGTAGATGCTCTCTTCTTCTATCTTAACAATATTTATTGAAATATCTGAGAATAACCCTTGTTTCCATAGTTTTTTAATAGCTAAAGAAATATCTTCTCCTGGTATGATAATTTTCTCTCCAATTTCTAATCCACTAATACTAATTAAAGTGTTTTTGTCAAGATATTTTGTACCGCTAACAGTAATACTAGTTATAGTATATTCTTTAGGTTTAGAGTAATCACTTATATTAGTTTGTGAGAAAATCATATTCCCAAAAATTATACAGCTGAATAATAATATTAATTTTTTCAATTTTCTTCTTTTATTTGTTCTGATGTTTTTCCAAATCTTCTCTCTCGTATCTGATACTTTACTATTGCTTCAAACAAATCTTCTCTTCTGAAATCGGGCCATAATACATCTGTAAAGTACAATTCAGAATATGCTATTTGCCATAATAAAAAGTTACTTATTCGTTGTTCACCACTTGTTCTGATTAATAATTCAGGGTTAGGAACGCCTTTTGTTGTAAGATATTGTGAAAATAAATTTTCATTTACTTGATCTTCTTTGATCCCTTCTTTTACAATTTGTTTTATTGCGTTTAATATTTCCCATCTACTACTATAGCTTAATGCTAAGATGACAGTAGTTCTAGTATTATTCTTTGTTTTTTCAATAGATTCCTGGAGTTCCTCTTGGCATTTTTTTGGTAAAGAGTTTAGGTCTCCAATTGCGGTAAGTTTAATGTTGTTATCCATTAAGGTCGTAGTTTCTTTATTGATAGTAGAAACTAATAATGACATAAGCGCATCTACCTCTTTTTTTGGTCTGTCCCAGTTTTCTGTGGAAAACGCATAAAGTGTAAGGAAGTCAATTCCAATTTCAGCTGCTCCTTCTACGGTATCTCTTACTGCTTTTACTCCGCTTTTATGACCAAAAATTCGAAATTTCCCTTTGGTTTTAGCCCATCTACCATTACCATCCATGGTAATAGCAATATGTTTTGGTAAATTATTAGTATCGATTTTCTCTTTAAACATTCAAATATTATTAGTAGTTACAACCTGTTGTTTTCCCTTGTAATCTGAATGAAAGTGTAATTCCTGAAAATGAATACCAATCTTTATTTGTTTCATCTCCTCTAGCAATTCCAGCTAATTGAGGTCCGTCTATACTTTGGTCGGCAAGTTCAATAGCTATATTTGTAAATTCAGATGGTATTCCAACATAAGTTGTACTTACATCATCAATATAATCTGTAAATGTTTTTCTTAATCCATACTCAATAATAATATTAAAGTTGTCAGAAACCCCAATTTTAACCCCTCCACCAAAAGGAACAGAAAGCTGAGTTAAAGAATATTTTTTCCTGTTAGGAAAAGAGGTAGTACCTTGTCCTTCCGTTCCTAGTTCTTGTAAATAATACCATTGTCCGTCTGAACCTTCCGCTTGTGGATTATAGTTGAAGATAGAAACTCCTGTAAATATAAAAGGAGTCCAATTATAAAGAGAATTTCCTGTTTCATAAGCAAGAAAGTTAAATTCTATTTGCCCTGAAAGTTCAATAATATCAGATTTAAACTTTAGGTTTCTGTTTACTTTTATTGCATCTATACTGTTTTCATCATTTGCATATACATTTGTATAAAGTGCAGAAGACTTGAAGGTAAATCTTCTGTCAAAGTTTTTACGATAAGTAATCCCTCCTGCTACTCTTAAATTATTAAAATGAGTAGAGTTCATGTCTCCAATATAATATCCAGTACCTCCTAAAATTCCAAATTCTTGATTTGGTTTGTATTGTGCGTTTGATTCTGTTGTAGAGATAAAAATAAATAGGGATGCTAATAAGAGAGTATTCCATCTAGTAAATATATCTTTTAGGTTTGTATTTTTCATAATTTTTAAAATATAATTGCAAATGTACTTAAATTGAAATTTTTAAGGAGGTGTTTTAGTTTCTTTTATCTTCTCCCCACATAAGTTTACTACGAATAGTAGTGATAAAGGAATGATCTTTAGGTTCTATTAACTTAATTTTAAAGTTTGCTTTTCGTATTATTAACTCTGATGAAGAGTCGAATGCTCTCGATCTAGAGTCTAAGGAAACTAAAGCAAGTTGATCTCTATCTTCTACTTTTAATCCGATAGTACTGTTTTCATTTATAATAATAGGCCGAACATTTAGGTTGTGTGGTGCAATTGGTGTTATAATTATATTTTCAGTTCCTGGTAGTATAATAGGCCCTCCACAACTTAACGAATAACCGGTACTTCCTGTTGGTGTAGAGATTAACAATCCATCTGCCCAGTATGAATTTAGAAATTCACCATCAATAAATGCATCTATTCTAATCATAGATGAAGTGTCTTTCTTTACGATTGCTACTTCATTTAAAGCAAAATTAGTAGTTCCGAAAAGATTGTTTTCTGTGTCTAGCTCTAAGACGGTTCTGCTTCTTATTTTATATTCTCCATTTAGAACATTGTCCACTGCAACATCAATTTGGTCGGTAGATATGCTAGATATAAAACCTAATCTTCCTGTATTTATACCCATAATAGGTATGTTACTTTCTCTTACATAAGTAACTGCTTTTAGTAGGGTTCCATCTCCTCCAATTGAAAATAAATAATTGATATTATCCTCTTTTGTTATTCTCTCGAATGTAGATATTTTATCAGATAATTCAATTGTATTTTGCAAGAATTCATAAAACTGGTGATGTATTATTATCTCAATTTCTTCTCTTTCTAATTTATTGATAAGGTGCTTAATATACTTTGTATAAGAATCGGAGAATTCATTACCGAAAATTGCTATTTTCATTATTTAATAGAGTTAAATGTTTTACAAATATATAAAGTAGTTTGCTTTTAGGGATTTAAAAATCGCATTAATTGCTCGTATCTTTCCATAAAGTCAATGTCGGTATCTTCTTCTTTGTAAGAAGCTATAATCTGATATTCATAACGCTCTAAGTCTTTTACAATTGCAGTAATATCTGTTTTATTTAATTTTAAAGTAATTTCCATCCTAGAACTCTCTGAAGTAGAAGTTACATAAGAGCTTAATATTTTAGTATCGTTACTTTCAATTATGTTTGCTATTTCAGTCATGGAATAATCATTGTTATGCATTTGTAGTACCACTACTCCACCAACAGATTGAATTGCGGCAGAATTTGCAATAGTATATAAAAGTTTCCTGCTGGTAATTACTCCTTTAAAATGTTGGTCTTCATCTAAAACGGGCACAACAGATAAATTGTTTTTTTCTAACACTTCAATTATATCGAATAAATGTTGGTTGTATTGCACATGCGGAGATGCTAAGTTAGATAAATGCTCTTCAATACAATCATCAGTAGAATTCCATAAATTAATTTCTTTATCGGATATAACTCCTAAAAAGAAATCATTTTTCACTACTGCCAAATGATTTACTCTATACAGATTCATCAACTCTATTGCTCTATTTCCATCTTCATCAGGGTGTATTGGCTGTATTCTAGAAGAGAGAAGTTTGTATGCTTGCATAGGGCAAAAATAAAAATAAGAAGTTATAAAAGCTACAATAGAAGATGTAAAAATAAAATTGAGAAATAAAATGGGTATATTTTTAAGAAAAATTATCTTTACGGCCAGATTATGACAAAACTAAGTGTAAATATAAATAAGATAGCTACTATAAGAAATTCTAGGGGGGGGGAGAGTCCTAATGTGGTAGAAGCAGCTATAAATTGCCAGAAATTTGGTGCAGATGGGATAACGATTCATCCTAGGCCAGACCAGAGACATATTACTAGACAAGATGTTTATGGTATAAAACCCATTATAAACACCGAATACAATATTGAAGGCTTTCCATCAGAAGATTTTATAAATATGGTATTGGAAGTAAATCCGGAGCAAGTAACTTTAGTTCCTGATGGGCCTAATGTAATTACTTCTTGTGCGGGTTGGGATACCATTAAATTTCAGGATTACTTAAAGGAGATAATTAGTATTTTTAAGGAAAAACGAATTAGAACTTCTGTATTTGTAAATGCTAAAATAGAGATGGTAGAAGGAGCTGCCGCTTGCGGAACAGATAGAATTGAACTATACACAGAAGATTATGCTGTGGGATATAAAACAAATAAACAAAAAGCGATATTGCCCTATAAACTAGCGGCCAAAAGAGCTAACGAATTAGGATTAGGAATAAATGCTGGTCATGATTTAAGTTTAGAGAATTTAGAATACTTTGCGAAAGAGATAGAGAAACTAGATGAGGTTTCCATAGGACATGCGCTTATAAGTGATGCTCTTTATTTAGGATTAGAAAACAGCATACAAATTTATAAACGATTATTGTAAATGAAATTACATTCGAAAATATATGGAGATAAAGGACAGGATTTAATTGTGATACACGGCCTGTTTGGTATGGGGGATAATTGGAATAGTTTAGGAAAAAAATTCTCTAAATATTGCAAAGTTCATTTGATTGATTTGAGAAACCATGGGAGATCGCCACATTCTGTAGATTTTAATTATGAAGTAATGTGTGAGGATATATTGGAATACTTGCAGGATAATGATATTTGCAACCCTATTATTTTAGGACATTCGTTGGGAGGTAAGTTAGCTATGAAATTTGTTTTTACTCATCCTGATAAAATTGAGAAATTGATAGTGGCTGATATTTCCCCAAGGAAATACAATACCGATTTTCATCAGAATTTATTGAGAACTTTATATAAATTACCTTTAGAAGATTTTGATAAAAGAGAGGAAATTGATGAGGTACTCTCTTCTATTTATGAGGATAAAGGGATGAGATTGTTTCTTCTGAAAAATCTCTACCGAAACAAAAACAAAGAATTTTCCTGGAGATTTAATATAGAGGTGTTATTGGAGAAAGTAAGTAACATACAAGAAGCAGATTTTATAGAGGGAGTTTGCAGTATTCCTACTCATTTTTTGAGGGGAGGTAATTCGGATTATATAAGTAGCACAGACGAATTAATTATAAACAAACACTTTTCGGACTTTAGTATTGCTACCATTGATGGAGCAGGACATTGGTTGCATGCAGAAAAACCCGAACAATTTTATAATGAGGTAATGGGATTTTGTTTGATGTGATGTAGTGCGTAGTTAATGTTTTTTAGTTGTTTAGAATTTCATGAAACAAGAAATACGAATACGGCAGCTTAATTGTGTTTTAATTTGAATTTAAAACTCCCAGCAGAAATGTTGGGAGTTTTTTATTTTGTAACCTTTTATTTTTTGTTGGAGTAAATCAAAAAGTTTTGTAAATAAATATTATGATGATTCAAAAGATATTATAGAGATATACAAAGATTATAAATTGACAGGGATAGTAAATTGGGATAGTATAGCTAATAAACTAAAAGAGGTTAAAGTTCCCACCAAAAAAAGAGACAAAAAAGAGGTTGAATTATCTGAAAAAGAAACTAAACAAATAAAAACAGTTAACAATTTGGTATAAAGATTCATAAATAAAATATCTTTAATATAAGTTTCTATAACCTAAAAATCTGTCCTTCTTCCGCAAGATTAAACCCTTTTTCTGTTACTTCTTTTTGTGATGCACTTCCTTCTATCAATAAAGGGTTGGTATGGTTAAAATGGATGAAGTGTACTTTTTGTTTATCTGTTTCGGATAGATTAGAAAACAGTTCCATACTTTCCTCTACAAAAGGATGGGGTATATCACTCATATCTCTTTTTAGTTCTCCGTTTTTATAAAAGGTAGCGTCCAAAAAAGCATAATCTACTTTTTGTATTAGTGGTACAATATTGGTTTCCCACTTTTCCCATTTGTCAATATCCGGAATAAATAAAAGTATTTTTTCGTTTATCGTAATTTTATATCCCACGGTTTCCGAAAATTCATCTCTGTGCGGAACCAGAAAAGGAGTTACTTTTATATTTTTATTCAAACTAAAAGTAGAGTCTGATTTTAGTTTTCGTAAACTGATATTTTCTATTTCCACCAACTGACTCCATGGTCCATTTTCTTTTAAAAAAGTTATCATTTTAGGCATTGCAAAAACTGGCATATTATTTGTTCCCATTACTTCCCTCCCAAAATGTATTAATCCGCTATAATGCCCCATATGAGCATGAGTAAGGAGTACTCCATCTATTTTTTCTGTTCCGCTTTTACTTTTTAGTAATTGTAATTGTTCTTTAATATTTGGTGTGGCATCTATTATCCATTGCTGATTTTTAGTGGGGTCTATAATTGCAAGGCAGGAAGTCATTTTTTGTAGTTTGGAGTTTTCCCAAGCTGCTTTACAACATTCTTTTTTGCAATTCATTTGTGGGTATCCCGCATCTTGTGCTACTCCCAATACCATTACATAAGGTGTTTGTGGAGTTTTTTCTGCCGTGTTGCAGGCAAGTAACAGGATACTTATAAGTATTATGATATATTTCATTTTATGATATTTTTTTCAAAACAATGGTACTTGTTTTTATTAGGTTTCAAATCTATTGTTCCCAATTCGTTGTATCCTAATCTTCTGTAAAATTCCATTGCTTTTGGGTTTCCTGAATAAGTATCTAATCGGATGGATTTCAGTTTTTTTTCTATCACTAAATTCTCAGTAAACAACATCAAATCTGTTCCAATCTTCTTATTCCAAAATTCTTGCATTACTCCCAATCGGTGTACTACCAAAAAAGAATCAGAGGTGTCTTCCCAATCTATGTCCAAATATGTAGAGTCTTGCTTTTGGTCAATATTTATTCCTCCCACAATTTCCCCTTCCATTTCACAGATAAAATAAGTCTCATTTTTTATATCTTCTTGTATAATTTCAGAGTTCGGATAGCTATGATCCCATTGGTCAATTCCGTTTTTTATCATTCCCTCTACACACGATTTATACATTTTCATGATGCAATTTAAATCGCATATTTTAGCTAATTTTATTTTCATTGCACTAATAAATTACATCCTCTTACATCCGAGTTATCAAATCTTCCTAAAACAGAGAAGCTTCCATCTTTATGTAGTCTCCCTAAATCCTGAGTAGCAATAAACGGACAAGAATATATGTTTGTTAAATCAATAATATTTATTCCCCCACTCCTGTTTTTTCCTAAAATAGTAAGTGGATCGTTTACATCTCTTATTAAAACTTTTTTCCATGGCGGAGTTTTAAAAATGTTATCTCCTTCAGAATAAGATTGAGATAGCAACTCCGTCATTCCATATTCCGAATGGATACTATCTAAACTAAAGGCTTCTTTTAGTAATTTGTGTAATTCCTCTTTTAGTAATTCCTTTCTTTTTCCTTTTGTGCCACCAGTTTCCATTATTATGGTGTTTTCCAATTTCATGGGGTAGTCCCTTGCCAGATCTAAAAGAGCATAACTTACTCCAATTAATAGTGTTTTTTGTCCATTTTTTTCTAATTCCAAAATAGTTTCTGAAACCTCCTTATAGTTGTTGAGGTAAAATCCACTTTTGGGATGTTTACTTCTTTTTATTAAATCATCTACCATATAAATCAGAGAAGAACCTTCTCTTTCCCTATAATTTGGTAAGAGGGATAAGATGCAATAATCCGTTATATCACCATAAAAAAGTTGGAATGCATTTTGGAAACTATTTTCGTAAATTGATAAATCGGAAACCAAATGTTTACTCTGATTTCCTGTAGTTCCGCTACTTAGAAATATCTCTTCAATTTTTCGGGTAACACAAATAATTTGTTCGGTCTTAAAAAACTCAATAGGTAAAAAAGGAATTTCTTCTAATTTTTTAGGGATTTCCCCTTTTAAGATAATTTGAGAGTAAGCAGAGTAAATAGGATTGTTATCCATTTGTAGTTCATAAATTTTAAGACAGATTTTAACAAACTCTTCTTCCGAATGGATATTAAATATTTCTTCTACAAAACTATTCATCTTAATTCTACTATTTTGATTTTCAAAAATAGTATTTTTGCTGTTAAAATTATATAATATGAAAAATTTAAATCTATTTGTTGTTAGCAGCCTAATGTTTACTTTATTATTTAGTGCCTGTACATCAGAAAATCCATCAGAACAAGAAGAAACAGCAAAAGAATATAATGCATCTGTATTTTTCCAAAACTTATCAGATGGAGACACATTAAGTTCACCATTTTCAGTAGAAATGGGAGTAGAAGGTATGCAGGTAGAAGCAGCTGGACTAATAAATGAAGGTTTTGGTCATCATCATATTATTATAAACTGCACACATATTGATGAGGAAACTACTATTCCTGTTGATGATCAACACATTCATTATGGTGCCGGACAAACAGAAACTGAACTAGAGTTAGAAGCAGGAACTTATTGCTTAACTCTTCAGTTTGCTAACGGATCACACCAATCTTATGGAGAGGAGTTGAGTAATACTATTAAAGTAGTGGTGCAGTAAAGGGTTAAGAAGTATAAAATAAATTATAAAAAAAGGAGAGCTATTACTCTCCTTTTTTTGATAAATTGTATTGTTAAAAGTCTACTTGAACTCTCATCATTACTGCATTTTACTAGTAATTTCTCCCATTACATAATTAAATATTACTAATTCTCTCTTTTTTTCAGAATTTGAAATTCCAAAACTCATAAAAATTACTAATAAACTTTAAGTTATCTTTTTATTTTTCTCCTATTATTGCTTCTGTAATATTAAACACATGATCTCCTACTTTTTCTAATGAATGTATTAAGTTGCTGTAAATCATTCCTGTTTGAATATTGAATTCTCCCTTTTCAATTTTTTCAAAATAAGTTTTTCTTAATTTATTTCTCATTTTATTTATAGAAATTTCTATTTCATTTGCGTCATTAATTAAAACTTGAGAGTATTCAGAATTCAGGTTATTATTCATTATCTCTAATGCTTTTGATATTTCTTTCATCATTTCCTCTAAAGTTTCTCTAATTTCTGGGGTGAAATACATTTTTTGTTCTGATTTTCTTTCTAAAGTAATTGACATTTGATAACAGATATCTCCAATTCTCTCCATGTCGTTAATAATAGAAAGCATAGACCTTGTTTTTATGGATGCAGAATCACTCATTTCACCTTGAGCTGCTTTTGCTAAATAATTAGCAATTTCTACCTCCATTCTGTCGGTTATGTCTTCATACTTTCTAATTTTATCCATTAATTTTCCAAACTTCTTACTATCTGTTTCTTTCATTAATTCTGGTATCATAGAAAAAATTCTTGTAGAAATATCTCCAAACTTACTAACTTCTTTTTTAGCTTCTAATATTGAGAGTTCAGCTGTTTGCATTAATCCACCACCAATGTGTTCCAAGTGGAATTCTTCATCCATATCTCCTTGCGATTTCACTGTTCTTTCAGCAACTCTTACTAGAGCAGGAACAAACCAAATAAGCATAAGAACATTAAGTAGGTTAAAACCTGTATGGAAAATAGATAAGGCGATTGGTACTGGTGACATACTGTCTCCCCATCCATCTACGGCTGTGTATGGTGAAATAGATCCAAAATAATTCATGGAAATATATTCTACTATATCTAGTGCATAAGGCATTAGAATAAGCATCCAAGTTACCCCAATAATATTAAACATTGAGTGAATTCTCGCTGAACGCTTAGCGTGAACATTTCCTACCAATGATGCTAATTCAGCAGTAATAGTTGTTCCAATATTTTCACCTAAAACCATAGCAGCTGCTACTTCAAATGGAATTACACCTGTGCTACACAGTACTAGAGTAAGAGCCATTGCTGCAGTAGAAGATTGAACTACTATAGTTAATACCGTTCCCACTAATACAAACATTAATCTTGATAAGAATGATATATCGGCAAAACCTGCTAAAAAGTTAAGAATTTCCGGATTATTTTTTACATCTGGAACGGCACCCTTTAGTTCAGCGAGACCAATAAATAGCAAGGCAAATCCTACTAAAAATTCCCCCCAATTCTTTGTTTTAGTTCTTCTGGAAAACATCATTGGCATACCAAAAGCAATTATTGGCAATGCTATAGCTGACATCTTAACCTTAAATCCTAAAATTGAGATAATCCAAGCAGTAATGGTTGTTCCAATATTAGCCCCCATCATTACTCCTGCTGATTCAACTAAAGTAAGTAGTCCTGCATTTACAAAACTTACCGTCATTACCGTAGTAGCAGAAGAGGATTGTACAATTGCGGTAATTAAAAACCCTGTCATTACACCGAAATATCTATTTGATGTCATCCCTCCTAGAATTTGACGCATTTTTGTTCCTCCTGCTTTTTGTATTCCATCACTCATTATTTTCATTCCATAAATGAAAAATCCAAGTGCTCCTATTAGATTTAAAAGTTCGTAAATTCCAAAATTCATAATATTTTTTGTTTTAATTAATTATGCAATAATACTACATATATTGACTTTAAGTATTGTGTGTGTGTTAAGTAATTGTTAATTTTTTATCTCTAAAAAAAATTATAGAGAGAAGTTAATCACTCTCTTTTTTGCATATGATGTATATATTATTAAAAATTATATTCTAGATTTAAATAAAAAGCGTTGTCTTTTACATCATTTACATCATTTGTAGTCTGTCTAATGTTTGCAGCAGCTTTTACTCCTTTTGCAAGCCGTGTTTCAACACCTATTATAGTATATGTACCATCTTCATCCCATGAGTTTTCAGAGGAATAGTCGTCATATCTAACAAATAATGTATATTTATCTAATAATTTATATGATCCATATATAGACATTATTTCTTTATCCATATCTACAGTATTATTAGAATTTCCCATCATGTCAGTTTCAAAACCAATATTCAATCCATTATTTGAATAAGATACTGCTGCTGTAGTAATTTCTTGATTTATGTCAGAACAAGCACAGCTTTTTATATCTCTAAAAACTCTAATTGAGAAGTTTGATAATTTATATGTTCCACCAAATCCTACTCTCATTAATCCATCCACATCTTGAGTGTTTTTATATCCTTCTCCATTTAATATTTGTCCATCAATTGTAAAATTATCTAATACTTTATAATCTAAACTTACACCTAAATCAGCAGAATTTGCCCATTTTTCTTTATCTAATGCAGATTTTTCAATATATCTTCTTCCCCATGTTTTTTCCATAAATTTAAAGTTCTTGGCTCCAATCATTCCCATATTAATACTTGTATTTTTCATTGGTATCCAAGTTAGAGATGCTATTTTAAGCATTGCTGTATATGTAGACCCTGATGAATTATTACCTACATCAAATGTAATTTTCGTTGAAAAATTATCATCAATTTTGTAAGAATAACCCAAATAAGCTCTTTCTAATTCAAATTCATTTTTATCATTATCATGATTGAAATTAGTAAATACCTTAGCAAAAGGATTTCCTTCTTGTGCATTTATTGAAAGTGTAAATGCTAACACTAATGTTAAACTAAGTAACTTTTTCATTTTGTTATATTTTATATATTAATTTGGGTACAAATTTAGGTCAATATTTTTCAAGATGCGCAGGAAAATGTTAAGTTAATGTTAAATAATTGTAATGTTGTAAAATCAATACTTTTTGTTATTACTTTTGTAAAAAATAAAAATAGCTATGAAAATATTATTAGTTGATGATGATAAGGATATTTTGGAGATCCTTAGTTATAACTTGAAAAATGAAGGATACCAAATAGAAACAGCAAGAGATGGAGTTATTGCTTTAGAGAAGGCAATTATCTTTATTCCAGATTTAATATTGCTTGATGTAATGATGCCAAATATGGATGGAATTGAATGTTGTATGAAGTTGAGGTCTATGCCTGAAATGAAAGATGTAATCATTACTTTTTTAACCGCTCGTTCAGAAGACTATTCTCAAATTGCAGGTTTAGAATCAGGAGCGGACGATTATATTGCAAAACCAGTGAAACCAAAAGTATTAATTACTAAAGTCCAGTCCTTACTCAGAAGAAATAAAAGGAATTTTATTATTAAATTTTCGGATATTATTATTGATAAAGAGAAACATAGAGTGTTAAAAAATGGAGTAGAAATTAAGTTTGCTAAAAAAGAATTTGATTTACTTTGCTTATTGTTTTCAGATAGAGGACGATTGTTTAAAAGAGAAGAAATAATGAGAAAAGTATGGGGAACGGAATCCTTTGTTGGAGATAGGACTATTGATGTTCATATCAGAAAACTAAGACAGAAATTAGGAGAAAATTTAATAAGTACCATTAAAGGGGTAGGTTACCAGATAAATGAATAATAGTCCTTTAAAAATATCGTTCATTATTGCTGGAATTAGCATTCTATTATTTTGGGGTTTTACTTCATTACTAAATACTAACATTTCTTTTGTTTATTACTCTATCCTTTTTGTTCTGATTTTATGTAGTGCATTTTTACTGATAAAAAAATACATTCAGAAAAAAATTAATTTATTATATCGAACTATTCACACTCAAAAAATATTAAATGAGCCTATCTATGATTTAAATAAAGTAGAAAAAGAAGTAAAGCAATGGGTAAAAGAAAAACAAATAGAAATAGAACATTTAAAAGACACAGAAAAATTCAGAAGAGAATTTATAGGTAATGTTTCACATGAATTAAAAACTCCTATTTTTAATATTCAAGGTTATGTACTTACTTTATTGGAGGGGGCATTGGAGGACGAACAAATAAATAGGAAATACTTGCAAAGAACTCAGAAGAGTGTAGAGAGAATGATAACTATTGTAGAGGATCTGTCTAATATTTCTAATATGGAAAGTTCTCCGGAAACATTAAAAACTAAAAAGTTTGATATTGTTAGTTGTACACTTTCTGTTTTAGAATCTTTAGAATATAAAGCGAAAAAATCAGATATTACCTTACGTTTTGACAAGGAATACGATCCTATTTTTGTAGAGGCTAACGAAAGTAAAATATCTCAAGTTTTTGTTAATTTAGTAAATAATTCTATAGTTTACGGGAGGGATAACGGTGTTACTAAAATTAAAATATTTGATTTAGAAACAGAGGTGTTAATAGAGGTTTCTGATAATGGAATTGGAATTGAGGAGGAGGATATCTCTCGTTTGTGTGAGCGTTTTTATAGGGTAGATTCTGCAAGATCAATAGATAAAGGAGGTACAGGATTAGGACTTTCCATTGTAAAACATATTATTGAATCTCATCAACAAACTTTTAATATTCGTTCTACTGTTGGCGTAGGTTCAACTTTTTCCTTTACTCTTCAAAAATATTAAATACTTCTTTCCAATTCGTTTCCATGTTTTCCAATTTTATAAATCCAGTATATTTTTTACTTTCAGATATTGCGGTATTTAAATTAAAATTATTTTGAGTTGTAGAAAAACAAATTCTTTTTTCAGATAATCTATTCGCTAAATATTCTTGTTCTGTTTGCCCTGGGGTTGCAATTAATATTGCCTTTTTATTGAGTTTTTCTAAATCCATAATACTACTATAACCCGATCTGCAAATAATCATTTCAGACTGAAGAATGTATTGATTTATCTCTTTGCTTTTTGCATAATTTATAATTGTTATTTTTCCTTTTCGAATCGTTTCTTTACTCTCTGTTTTCCCTAATATAACAACTGCTTTTTTATTGTACATTTCTAATTGAGATAATATAATTTTCTCAAAATTACTTCTTTGTGGTTCAGGTCCAGATAATATAACCCCAATATTATATTTCACCTTTCTTTCCGACCATTTTAATCGAGATTGAGTTCCAATATACTTATGGTTATTGGGTAGTTTTTTCGGATTACTTAATGTTCCTGCTAGATTATCTTCTTTACAATCTATTATCCAACATTTCGTAAACTTTTCAATAAAATAGTAATTTATCTTCTGTATAAAAATCTTTAAAACAGGGGTTTGAATTTGAAGTTGGTGAGTAATAAATACGGAAGGAGTATTCGATAAGTACAAACCGTATCTGTTATCAGAAATTATTCCGTCAATCTTATAGTCCTCTACTATTTGTTGTATTTCTCTATGTTCTTTAAATATAGAATAAATAATTTTTGGAATTTGAAGAAACATAGAAACCGAAAGAGGAATTCTGTTGTGGTATTTAATTTGAACTCCTTCTATTCTAATAAATTGTAGTTTAGGGAATTCTTTCTTTAAAAGCTGCTCGCTTCTTCCATAACTTCCGACTAAAACCTCAAAGTTATGTTGTTGTAATTGTCTGATTATCGGTATACATCTGCTAGCATGACCTAATCCCCAATCTAGAGGAGCTACTAAAATTCTTTTTTTCGAATTCACAAGCCGAAAGTAAGTAAAACAATTTATTTTTGTAGAAAAATTTAGAGTGGCTAAAAATAAATTAAAAAAATTCTCCTTTATGGAGCAACTTCCTCATGTAGTTCAGCCAGATACTTATGAGTTGAAGAAGGACATTGAGTTAAAAGGAAAATGGAATTCTGATTTCTTTAAAAATGACTATCCTATTGTATTGGAGTTAGGATGTGGAAAAGGAGAATATTCTGTGGCGCTCGCGGAGAGATATCCTGAAAAAAACTTTATTGGTATAGATATAAAGGGAAATAGAATGTGGGTAGGAGCAAGTAATTCTCACAATAAAGAATTAAAAAATATCGCTTTTTTAAGAATTAGAATTGAAAATATTATTAAATGTTTTGATGAAAATGAGGTAAGCGAAATCTGGATTACTTTTCCAGATCCTCAAATAAAAAGAAGAAGAACTAACAAAAGATTAACTCATCCAGAATTTTTAAAAAGATACACTCACTTCTTAAAAGAGGATGGAATAATTAACCTTAAAACAGATAGTGCTTTTTTGTATGGATTTACTTTAGGGATAATTGAAGGAGAAGGACATGAACTTTTAGATTGTACTAATGATTTGTATGGAGTGCATCAATTAAGAGAAAACATAGATATTAAAACTCATTATGAAAAACTATTTTTGGATAAAGGAACTCCAATTACTTACACTAAATTCCGGTTGAAGTATTAATGAAAGATTCTAATTTCTTTCAACAAGTATATGATGTTTGTCAGTTAATTCCTGAAGGGAAAGTTACTACTTACGGAGCAATTGCGAAATATCTTTCTTCTCCCCAATCTTCCAAAATGGTGGGATGGGCACTTAATAAATGTCCAGAAAATATTCCAGCACATAGAGTGGTAAATAGAGTAGGAATGTTGACTGGTAAAATTCATTTTTCTGGAATAAATTTAATGCACCAACTTTTAGAAAATGAAGGAATAAAGTTGAAAGAAAATCAAATTCAGAATTTTGAATCAGTTTTTTGGAACCCCTTAAAAGAGCTTGCTTAAAATCATTCTAAATAAAGTAAATACTATATATTTGCATATATAATGAACATGGATAAACAACAAATACAAAATGCACTTTCTTTAGTGAAAATGCCGGAAGGAGATAAATCTATTTGGGAAAGTGGGGTAGTAAAAAACATCCAAATATTTGGTATCGAAATTATTTTAGATGTAGAAATTAGTAACCCTACTTTGCAGTATAAAAAGAGGGTAGAGGTAGATTGCCTGAAAATAATACATGAGAAAGTGTATGAAAAAGCAGACATAAAAATCAATTTCACTGTATTGAAAACAGAAGAGAAAGCAACTATTATAAAAGGAAATGAAATTCCAGGTATAAAAAATATTATTGCCATATCTTCTGCAAAAGGTGGGGTAGGAAAATCTACAATTACTGCAAATTTAGCGGTAGCTCTTGCAGATTTAGGTCATAGTGTAGGTGTAGTAGATGCAGATATTTACGGTCCGAGTATGCATATTATGTTCGATTTAGAAGGTGCCGTGCCAGAAGCAATAACTATTGATGGTAAATCGAAAATTAAACCATTAGAGAACTATGGAGTAAAGTTAATTTCTATTGGTTTTTTCGCCCAATCTCAACAAGCAGTTGTTTGGAGAGGACCCATGGCCTCAAAGGCGTTAAATCAACTGATTTGGGATACTCATTGGGGAGAGTTAGATTATTTGTTAATTGATTTACCTCCGGGAACTGGAGATATTCATCTTTCTCTAGTTCAGTCTGTTCCTGTAACTGGGGCGGTTGTAGTTTCCACTCCTCAGAATATTGCTTTGGCAGATGCTAGAAAAGGTGTAAATATGTTTCAGATGGATAGTATAAATGTTCCAGTTTTAGGGATTGTAGAGAATATGGCGTACTTTACACCAGAAGAATTACCAGATAATAAATATTATATTTTTGGTAAGGAAGGAGTTAAAGGACTAGCAGAACAACTGAATATTGATTTATTAGGTGAGATTCCATTGGTTCAATCAGTTAGAGAAGCAGCTGATATTGGTAGACCAGCTGTATTGCAAGGTGCTACAGATATTGCTATTTCTCTTACAAATTTAGCGAAAAAAGTAGTAGAAAAATTAGAGAAAAGAAATAGCGAAAAAGATAAAACTAAAGTAGTGGAGACTTCCAATACTGCTGGATGTTCTACAAAATAAAATAATATGATTACGGACAAACTTACATTAGAAAAAATAGAAGGTGCTTTGCAAAACATAAGACCATATTTGGAAGCAGATGGTGGTGATATTACATTAGTAGAACTTACTGATGACTGGGTTGTAAAGGTGAAATTATTAGGAGCTTGTGGTGATTGTTCGGTAAGTATGATGACTTTAAAGAATGGAGTAGAAACTGCAATTAAAAGTGTATTACCTCAAGTAAAAGAAGTTATTGATGTAACTTCACTGTAATCCGAATTGGGTGAGAATTTCATATAAATACCCAATTAATGATTCTGATTTTTCGAATAAATTATTAGCTTTCACCAAAAAATATACATTTAGTTCGTATTTAATTTCCAATAAAAATAATAAAGATAAATATAAGAAACACCAATTAATTGTAGCTCTTGGTGCGAAACATATTTTAAAATCAGATCAAGATTCATTTCAGAAGTTATCTAATTTCCATATCCAACATAAAGATTGGATTTTTGGATTTCTATCGTATGATTTAAAAAATGAGATAGAGAATTTATCTTCAGATAATAGAGATGATTTTAAAGTTCCTAATTTACTTTTTTATGTTCCTGAAATAATTTTAATTATAAAGGATAATATAGTTGAGGTTCATTCTTTCCTTTTGGAAAATGAGGTAGAGGACTTGCTAAATAATATCAGAAAAGAAAATGTTATTAGCTCAAATAAATCAAATATAAACTTACAATTTAGAGAAGAAAAACTAGAATATCTACAGAAAATAAAGGATATAAAAAATCATATTCAGCAAGGAGATATTTACGAAATGAATTATTGTCAGGAGTTATTTGCTGAAAATGCAAGTATTAATCCAATAGAAGTTTTTTCAGATTTAAATACTAGAAGTAAAGCTCCTTTCTCTGTTTTCTTCAATTTTGATAATCATTACTTACTTTGTAGTAGTCCTGAGAGGTTTCTTAAAAAGGAAGGAAATAAATTAATATCTCAACCAATAAAAGGAACTAGAAAAAGAGGAGTAAATGAGGAGGAAGATATCTTATTAGTTTCTGAATTAGAAAACAGTGAAAAAGATAAATCGGAGAATGTAATGATTACAGATTTGGTGAGAAATGATTTATCTAAAACAGCACAAAAAGCTTCTGTTACAGTTGAGGAATTGTTTAAAGTATATACTTTTGAGAGGGTTCATCAAATGATTTCTACTATTACTTCCCAATTAGATGAAAAGTATAACTTTGTAGATGTATTGGAAAGTAGTTTTCCAATGGGTTCCATGACAGGAGCTCCTAAATTAAAATCCATGCAATTAATAGAAAAATACGAAACAACAAAGAGATCTATCTTTTCTGCTGCTTTTGGTTATATTACTCCTTCTTCTGATTTCGATTTTAATGTAGTCATTCGATCTATTTTGTATAACGATATCAGTAAATATATTTCGGTAATGGTGGGAGGAGCTATTACGATTAATTCTGATGAAAATCAGGAGTATGAAGAATGTTTGATTAAAGCAAAAGCAATGAGAGATGTTTTAAATAATGATTAATAGATTTAAGCAACATATTAATGATCAACTTCTTTTTAACAAAGAAGATTCGATAATTTTAGCAATTAGCGGTGGTGCAGATAGTGTCTGCCTTGCTTTAATTTTGAAGGAGTTAAATTTTAATTTTAGTTTAGCTCATTGCAATTTTAATTTAAGAGGGTTGGAGTCAGATAATGATGAAGATTTTGTGAGGGAATTAGCTGATAAAATGAATCTTAATGTACATGTAAAACAATTCGATACTTTAAAATATTCTACCTCTAATAAAATTTCTATTCAGATGGCTGCTAGAGATTTGAGGTATAAATGGTTTGAAGAACTAAGAGAAAAAACTTCCTCAAAATACATCTTAGTAGCCCATCATTCCAATGATGATATAGAAACCTTTTTTATTAATTTAGTGAGAGGAAGTGGTATTAGAGGTTTGTTAGGGATGAAAGAAAAACGAGATAATATTGTAAGACCTTTATTAACTTTTAGTAGAAACGATATTGAAAACTTCTTGAATCTTAAAAATCAAAATTTCAGAACAGATAGAAGTAATGCAGATACTAAGTATTTAAGAAATAATATTCGGAAAAATTTAATTCCTCTCCTTAAAGACATGAATCCTGCTTTTGATAAGACATTTTTAAAAGAAATAGATCATCTTAATGAGGTATTTACTGTTTTTGAAGATAGAATTAATACTCTGAAAAAAGAAATTATAAGATATAGTGGAGATAATTTAATTCTTAATAAGAAGAAGTTAATCACAATAAAAGAACGAAAAGTATTGTTAAGAGAGATACTATCTCCTTTTGGTTTTTCTCAAACAGAACAAATATTAGAATGTTGTTTTTCTATTTCAGGTAAGATGTTTTATTCTGAAGAATTTAAATTATTAGTAGATAGAAATGAGATAATTGTAAATAAGAAGTCAGAGGATGTAATTTCTAATAGGTTAATTAATAAATTAGATAAAGAAATAATTTCACCTATTTCTATGAAGTTTAGTGTGGAAGAGGAGATTAGTGTTGAGAATAAAAAGACAATAGCATTTTTCGATTTTAACAAACTAGCTTTTCCTTTAACAATTAGAAAATGGAAAGAAGGGGATGTTTTTCACCCCTTTGGGATGAGAGGAAAAAAGAAATTAAGTGATTTTTTTATAGATGAGAAATTCAGTATTTTCGAAAAAGAAGAATGTTTTTTATTATGTAATAAAGAAGAAATAATCTGGATTATTGGTCATAGAATTTCTGAGAAATATAAAATTTCGGCAACAACTAAAAAGGCGTATATTGCAGAACTTTTTTAAAATTAAAGAATGGAGAAATATAACTTTATAGAAAAACAATATTTAGGATTGAATAAAATATCTCTTTCCAGAAGAATGGTACTTGCTATTTTTTGTTTTGTAATTTATTATTTGAGGGAAAATCAGGAAAAATCAGGAGAACTACTTTTTTTCTTGGGTATCTTTATATTAATAATTTCATTCATATTAGTTTTTGTTTTACATTTTGAAACTAAAATAAAAAATGGTTCCATTATTCTGGATGGTTTATGGACGGCCAGAAAAGTTAAAATTGATCTTAATAGTATCAATAAATGTGAAAGAGTACAATACAGTAAGTTCTTTCTAAATAGAAGTGTATATAATTTACATTTTAAGGGTACAATCCGTTTTTATACTAGAGGATCAAATGCTGTGAAACTTACAGATAAAGATGGTCAAGTTTATTTGGTAGGTAGTCAAAAATCAGAAGAATTAGCGCGAATAATTAATACAACATTACAATAAGCAAATGAAAAAGTTTTTAGTAGTTTTATTTACAATCATTAGTTTTACTAGTTTCTCTCAAATATTTAACCCTGTAAGTTGGGAGTTTTCTCAAGAAAAAATTTCAGAAACAGAAGTAGAACTTACTTTTAAAGCTTCTATTGATGAGCCTTGGCACATGTATTCTCAGTATGTTTCTGACGAGATGCTGGCTACAAAATTCACCTTTATTTATAAGGGAGATACTATTGTTTCAAAACTTAAAGAACCAAAACCAAGTGAGGAATATGATGAGACCAGTGACATTATGTTATTGTACTTTTCTAAGGAAGTGATATTTACTCAACAACTTGGAATTAATTCGGTTAATAATATTGAAATTAGTGGATATGTTGATTTTATAGTTTGTGACAATGGAAGCTGTCTGCCCCCAGATTATTCTGAGTTTTCTTTTACAATAAAAGGAGTCGAGAATGTTGTAGAAGGAAAAGAAGCTTTAATATTAGTTTCTGACACTATAGAAACGAAAAGTGAAACTAAAGATGAATCTTCAAAAAAAGGAATGTGGGGTTTGTTTTTTATTGCTTTTTTTAGTGGATTTGCAGCTTTGCTTACTCCATGTGTTTTCCCAATGATTCCAATGACGGTTTCTTTCTTTACAAAACAATCTAAAACAAGGGCAAAAGGAATTACAAATGCTATTATTTTTGGATTTTCTATTATAATTATATATGTAGGTTTAGGGTATGGAGTTTCTGCTATTTTTGGTGCAGATGCCATGAACCAATTGGCAACAAATATTTATTTTAACATTGCATTTTTTGTATTATTAATATTGTTTGCGGCTTCCTTCCTAGGAGCTTTTGAGATTACACTCCCTAGTTCATGGGCAAATAAATCAGACAAAGCTGCTGATAGAGGAGGATTAGTAGGGATTTTCTTTATGGCACTTACTTTAGCGATAGTTTCTTTTTCTTGTACAGGACCTATTGTAGGTACTTTATTAGTAGATGCTGCTAAAGGAGGATTTATGGGGCCAATTATAGGTATGTTAGGATTCTCCTTAGCAATAGCTCTTCCATTTACTTTATTTGCAGCTTTCCCTGGATGGCTAAATTCTTTACCTCAATCGGGAGGATGGTTAAATACTATAAAAGTTTCTTTAGGGTTTTTGGAACTAGCTCTGGCATTCAAATTTCTATCTAATGCTGATTTAGTAATGGATACTCATTATCTAGAAAGAGAAATGTTTATCGCAATATGGATTATGATTTTCTCTTTATTTACAATGTATTTATTAGGATTCCTTAAATTTTCACATGATTCTGATTTGAAATATATTTCTGTTAGCAGATTATCAGTTGCTATCTTTACAGGAACATTAACTATTTATATGATTCCAGGATTGTGGGGAGCTCCTCTTAAATTAATTGCTGCTTTTCCCCCTCCCTTAGAGTATAGTGAATCTCCTTATGGAGTAGGAAATAGATTAGGTGGTAGTGCGGTGGAACATGTAGAAGGACAACATTTAGGTCCTCAAGGAATAATGGCTTTTAATGATTATGACTTAGGATTAGCTTATGCGAAAGAAGTTGGGAAAGCGGTTGTAATTGATTTTACGGGGAAGGCTTGTGTAAATTGTAGAGAGATGGAACAATCTGTTTGGTCTAATTCTGTAATAAAAGAAATTTTAAAAAATGATGTAATATTAATTTCCCTTTATGTGGATTTAAAAACCAAGCTGCCAAAAGAAAAACAGTATGAAACTACACTTGCTGATAAAACTAAAAAAGTGAGAACTATTGGCGATCAGTGGATGGTTTTACAAGCAAATACTTACGGAACAAATTCTCAACCGTATTATGTGTTTTTAAATCATGAGGAGGAAATGCTTATTGAAAATGCCAATTACCAAGATTATGGAACGGTGGATCTTTTTAAAGATTGGTTAAACAGAGGTTTAGAAGAATTCTCTAAATAATCTTGATTACCTCAATTATAAAGAAATGTCTTCTTCTTTTTCATGGAAAAGAAAAGAAGATATTAAAGATGACAAGAGGGATTTTTAAAGGTATCCATCTTTATATTCTGCCAGAATTTCATTTGTATCTTATATATCGAAATATTGAGCCAGATTTTCAGAGGATACTAAAAAAATATATTTCTGAAGGAGATACCGTTTTTGATGTAGGAGCAAATATTGGTTATGTTTCAATTGCATTAAGTAAATTAGTTGGAGATTACGGTAGGGTTTTTTCTTTTGAAGCTGTCCCTAATACTTCTTTAAACTTTTTAGAAAACATAAAACTTAATAATTGTTCAATATTAGTTTAACTCAAAAGGCTTTGTCAGATGAGAACAAGTTAGTAACCTTTAGAATTCCA
>CAJQIZ010000003.1 GCA_905478555.1 uncultured Flavobacteriales bacterium | reverse complement strand
TATATTTGAAAACATTAATTAAAAATATATTTGGTCGGATTAGTTATAACATTGGGATTCTATTAATAAAAAAAAGAAATACCAGTTTTAAGTCTATTTTGGTTTTAGCACCGCACCCAGACGATGAAATAATAGGATTAGGAGGCCTTGTGTTACAAACTCTTAAAAATAATGGACAGGTTTATATTACCTATTTAACCGATGGCAAAAATTCGGGTGCTTCGGCAAATAAAAATGAAATAAAAAAACAACGTATAAGATTGTCGGAACAAGTAATAAATAAACTAAATATTAATCCCGAAAATATTTCAAGATTACATTTGCCGGATGGAGAAGTCCCTTTTTCTGAAGAAAATAGATTTAAAGAAACCGTAAATAAAATTAAACTCCAAATTGAATCTATAAAACCTGACGCCATTTTTGCAACAGCAAAAAGTGACTATTGGCCCTTTGATCATGTTGCATGCAGTCAAATAGCTAAGGAAGCTATAAAAACATCCACTTTTAAAAGCGAGTTATGGTTCTACTGGATTTGGACATGGTATCATTTAAAACCCTGGCACCTTTTAAAACTGAATTTTAAAAAATTAAATAAAATAGATGTTACAGAAGAACTGAGTGAAAAACAAAAATTGATAGAGATTTATTTAAATGCTTATTCGCAAGATGGTTTGCCTTGGAGTGGAATGCTTCCAAAATCTATGATACATCCATTTTCTAAAGAATTTGAAATAATTGAGAAATTCAATGGATAATTTAAATAATTACAATATTGAATTGATTACAGATTGGGAAACTATCTATTCAAAAAAATTTCAGAAAAAATGGCTGATTTTTTATGAAAACATGATAAATAGTAATGTTTTTTCCAATCCTAATCTTTGTATTGCTTGGCTTGATACATACAGGCCAATACGTAATCTAAAACCAGTTTTTTGTATTGCTAAGAATGAAGATACTACTATTTTCTTACCCTTAGTTTTATGGCAACGTAATTGGAAAAATGCTTTTCAGAAACTTATAATACCTGTTGGTCATTCAGATTTTGATTATCATGACCCATTAATAATTTCAGAAAATAAAAAATCAAAAGGATATGCATTATTTTTAAAAAACTTAATAGATGAGCTAAAAGAGAAAATTATTTTTGATAAAATATATATAAATGGATTAAGAAAAGGTGATTCAAACTTAGTTCTTGAGGAAAATGATATTGCACCTTTTACGGTTATATCTAATTTTTTAGATGACAATCAGTATATATTAACTTTAAATACGAAATTAAGAGGTGATTTAAGACGGCAAGTTAGAAGGCTTAATGAAAAAGGTACACTAACTATGGTGTCATACAGTAAGGATTCTTTCTCATCATCTAATTTTTCAAAATTTATGAAAGAACATTGTAGAAGGTGGCCAAATGCTTACAAAGCCCCATCTTTTCATGAAAATATTATTAATTGTGGATTGATTAAAGGTATTGTTCATTTCTCTGCACTTAAGGTGGATGATGAAGTAATTAGCTGGCATTTAGGCTTTGTTGATAAAAAAACTTTTTATTATTACATGCCAGCCATCAATGGTATTTGGCAAAAATACTCACCAGGTAAAGTTCATTTGTTATTTTTAGTAAATCATGCCATAGAATTAAAACTAGAAATATTTGATCACTTAAGAGGTAAAGAAAATTATAAAACTGGTTGGGCTCCAGAAATACAGAAACTTTTCAAAATAGAGTATCAATCTAAAGCTTTGCTTTCTAAAATAAAAAATAAAATAGTTAATATAAAATCAGATTTTCTATGAATTTATTAATTACAATACCCTGTTTATTAAAAGGAGGAACCGAAATGCAAAGCTTACAATTGGTTAAGGTACTTACCAATTTAGGCCATCAATCTACCATTATTTGTTATTTTGAGTATGATATTTCTATTGTTGAGGAGTTTAAAAAAAATAATTGTGAGGTTATACTTTTAAAACTAAATAGAACCATTTCTTCTTTAGAGTTCATAAAAAAACTAAAACTATTATTTAAAAAAATTAAACCAGATCTAGTACATGTACAGTATATGGCTCCTGGAATGTTGCCGATTATTGCTGGTCGTATAGCAGGCGTTAGAAATATTATAACTACCGTTCATCAGCCATACACAAAATCGCATGGAATAAAAGCAAAGCTATTTTTGAGAATATCAAGCCTTTTGTGTAAACATGTTATTTTAGTTTCTAAAAATGCTGAAATAAGCTGGTTTGGGTCGGGTATTCAGTTCTCAGAAATACCTCAAAATAAAAAATTGCCAAAACATTTTACAATTTATAATTCAATAGATGTAAAACAATTAGAAAGCATTAAAAATAATGTGGATGTTTTAAAAGAAAGACAAAAATTAAAAATTAATGATGAAAGTATAGTTTTTGGAATGGTATCTAGATTAAGTAATGAAAAAGGAATTGATATTGCCATAAAAGCATTTAAAAAAGTAATTGATGCAAAACATAATTCAATTCTATTAATTGTTGGAGGTGGTAAAGAGGAAGATAAATTAAAAAAATTATGTAAAGACTTACAAATAAGTGAATATGTTATTTTTTACGGTGAGACTTATTGGAAAAAAGCAATGAAATTACTGGTTATAATGGACGTTGTGCTTGTCTCATCTAGGTTTGAAGGTTTTGGATTATCCGCAGCAGAATCTATGGCGATGGAAAAGCCAGTTATTGCAAGTAATTTGTTTGGATTAAAAGAATTAATAAAACACAATATAACTGGTTTTTTATTTGAACCAGAAAATACCGAAGATTTAAAAAAATATATGTTAATGTTCATTATGAATCAAAAACTTAAAGAATCTCTGGGTAATTTAGCGAAAATAAGAATAATAAAAAAATTCTCATTCAAAAAATTTGAGCAAATTAATAGAAATTTATATAGAAGATTGTTTGATATTTAATTAAATACTAATGAAAGATACATTAAAATACTACAGGTTTTTAGTGCTCTCAAGTTTGATTGGTTGTTTAAATTTTATAATACCTATACCTAGTGTATTTTTTAATTTTAATCTGTCTGGATATGCCTGGATACTAGTTTTTATTGTTTCTCTCTATTACATTATCTTCAAAATTAAAAAATCTTTCTTTTCTTATAAAATTTGGATTCCTTTGGTTTTATATTTATTTATATATCTAATATATGATTTTTCATTTATAGGCCTTCAATCAACTTTACAATTTACTCTACCATTGATAGTAGGATATGTTGCTGGTGGGTTACAATACAATCAGCAAGTTCTTCTCAAAATCTTAAAGTATTTCAGAAATCTTATTATTATTATCATCTTATCTAATTCTTTATTTTCTTTTTTAAGGTATGGTATATTAGGTTTTGGCCCATCAGCTTATGGACCCCTTGCTGTTATTGGAGGGACGATATGTTTAACTTTATTTTATGATACTAATAAAAAAAAATATCTTATATACTATATTTTAATACTTACAATTCCTACGCTGGCAGCTACAAGAACAGCTATTGCTATTATGTTATTATTGCCATTTTTACATACATACAGAATTTTTTCTAATAATAAAATAAAGCTATTGTTACTATTTATTCCCTTATTGATTTATATTTTCAACCTTAATGTCATACAAGAGAAGATGTTTTTTAATGGTGAAGGAAATTTAAATGAGATTAGTATTGATAGTGATAACATTAATACCAGTGGGAGAAAAAGTATTAATTTTCTTTTAATTAACGAGTTTTATAAAAAACCTATTTTTGGAAATGGCCTTAGGGCTGATTACTTTATTTTAAAAGATAATTTCAATAATATTCAAGAAGCTCACAATGACTACTTACAGATTTTAGTTAATTATGGATTATTTGGTCTTTTATTTTTATTTATTTCGTATTTCATTCAATTTAGATATTTTCTGTCTATAAGAATTCATTCCCGTACAGAAAGACTATTAATAATAACACTTTTTTCATTAACATTGCCAATGATGTTATTTATGTTTTCAGAAAACATTTTAAGAATGACTTTCAGTTTCATTATTTATTTCTATGCTATTGCTGGAATGTTAATGTCTATTAATAAGCAAAACAAAACAATATTAAAATACAATTATGAAAATAACAGTAGTCATCCCCTTATATAATAAGAAGATTACCATTATTAACTCTATTAAATCAATTTTAAATCAATCGGTTTTGCCAAATGAAATTATAGTCATTAATGATGGCTCTAATGATGGCTCAGAAAAGTTAGTGCAAAATCTTAACAACAATTTAATTCGTATTGTTACTCAAAAAAATAATGGAGTATCCTCAGCAAGAAATAAAGGTATAAAATTAGCACAAAATGATTGGATTGCTTTTTTAGATGCTGATGATGAATGGGAAAATAATTTCTTATTTGAAATAAAAAAAAGATATATTGATAATCAAGAATTACGTGCCATTGCCTCCAATTATTTTCATAAAAATAAAAATGTTAAATCAATTAATCCAATTGTAAAGACAGAGTATATAAAAAATAATATAATTACAGATTATTTTAGTTTTGCAGCATATAACTCACCTCCCATCCATTCAAGCGCAGTATGTATAAAAAGAAGTTTACTTATAGAGGTTAAACTCTTTTCAGAAAAAATTAAAAGTGGAGAGGATTTACTCTTGTGGGCAAAAATTGCTTCTTTAACATCATGGGGTTATATTAATAAACCACTTACAATATTTAATAGAGATACATCCACTAAAAGAATCCCTGAGAATCCTGATTTAGTTTCACTTGAATTGATACAGTTATTTAATAATGAAGAAGATTATAATACACGCAAATCAATCAAAAATTACATCTCGTTTTGGCATAAAATTCGAGCTAGCCAGTATTTTTTTTATAAAAGTATTAGATTTATTTACGAACTTTTTATAATGATAAAATATAAATTATGAGAACAAAACTAAAACTAAAATTAGTACTCTCTGAGTATACAATTTTTAAATCTATTTACAAGATGTTTTCCAAAGTACATCAAAATCTTGTTAGAGAAGATACAAATATTGTAATAGAAGGTTTTCCTAGATGTGGGAATACTTTTGCTGTTGCTAGCTTTAAACACTCGAATCAAGATTTAGAAATTGCCTCTCATGTGCATTTGCCTTATCAAATCATTTTTTCAAAAAAATACAAAACACCTGCCATTTTTCTAATAAGAAATCCTCTAGATTCAATATCATCTTTAATGATTCGTGATTCAAAATATACAATTCAAGATGCTATATTGTACTATATTAAGTTTCATCAAATAGTTATTAAATATAAAACGCATGCGATAATCAGTGATTTTACAAGTACAATAAATGACTTTCCATCTATAATAAAAAAGTTGAATAATAAAATGGGTACTAATTTTCAGTATCATGATAATACAAAAGAAACAATATTAAAAATAAAAAATCATTTAAAGCAAGAGGAGATTGAAAAGTATGGCAAGGGATATGAGAAAGTTTTTGGACTTCCTTCAAATAAAAGAGATAAAGAAAAGTCTCAATTAATCTCTGAAATTAAAAAAAATAAAAATTACAAACTTGCTAACGAAATGTACTCTAGTTTAGTTAATCATAGTTCAATAAATCAATAGCAAGTATTGTTATTAAAAATTATCAATATAAATTGAAATCTAATTCAAAAAAGAAAATTTTGTTTATTTTACATTACCCTCCCCCAATACATGGTGCAGCTATGATGGGAAATCAAATTAAAAATAGTAAAATTGTAAATAATACTTTTCAAACCAAATATATCAATCTGGGTATCTCAATAGATGTTGACGAAATAGGTAAAAATAGCTTCACTAAAATTTTCCGATATCTACAGATGATAATTAATGTTTATAATCATTTATATTCATTTAGACCTAATCTTTGTTATCTGACACCAACTGCGCATGGGATAGGCTTATACAAAGATATTCCAATAATACTATTAATTAAACTGTTTAACATTAAGTTAGTTTATCATTTTCATAACAAAGGTGTAAAAAATAATGAAAATAAATTTATTGATGATTTGATTTATCGATGGATGTTTAATAATGCTAATGTTATTTTATTATCTAAATATCTTTATTCAGATATTAAAAAATATGTATCTGAACAAAAAATTTATTATTGTATAAATGGTATTCCAGACTTAAACTCAAACCCTAATATTGAGATTAATAAAAGTAATGATAATATCAAAATTTTATTTTTATCCAATTTGATAGAGTCTAAGGGCATTAATATATTATTAAAATCCTGTCAAAAACTAAAGCAGAAAAAACTTAATTTTAATTGTACTTTTGTAGGTGATATAGGTGATTTTACAGAAGAAAAATTTAATAGATTTGCAAATCAACTTAACATATTAGATGTAGTTCATTATGCAGGCAAAAAATATAACCAATCTAAAGTGTTAGAGTTTAAAAATGCTGATATTTTTGTGCATCCAACGCTAGAGGATTGTGTTCCATTAGTTATTTTGGAAGCAATGCAATATAGTCTACCAATTATTTCTACTTTTGAAGGAGGTGTACCAGATTTAATTATAGATGGGAAAACTGGTTATATTGTTCCAAAAAATAATGTTGATGATCTAGTAGAAAAAATAGAAAAACTTATTAAGTCTTCAAAGCTTCGAGAGAAATTAGGAAGAGCAAGTAGAAAAAAATATGAAAGTGAATATACATTATCTCATTTTGAACAAAATATGACTGAAATTTTAACTAAAATTAGATAAGAACTATAGTTTTTTATTAATTATATTATTCAGATTGATTCTTGATAATATATTTGTATAAAATAAATGTTAATAAAGCAAATAATTACGAAAAGTTTTGATAAGATTAACTTTGATGATCATAGAATTATTAATACTATTAATCCTCATAGTTATTTAACTGCTCAATCTTCTAGTAGTAGTTCTTTTGAGATAGATGTAAAGGGTAAAACTGGAGTTACTTTTAAAGGAACATTTCCAACTGAAGTTAGTTTTTGATAGTGATAGAAACGTAATTGTAACTTCTAACAGCTCTTCAGGTAAGCTTAAACTAGAAGACATGTTAGAATTGTGTGAATCCATGCAGTTAGATTCTAACTAGTTGTTTACCTAATTTTTATGTAGTTTACCGATTAGAACTTTAGGAGTAATATATTATTAGTATTATTGTAATATTAATTAATTTAAAAAATTAGAAATGGATGGTGACATTAAATTTTTAAGAAATAAATTCTTTCTAACATTTGTTTCATTATTTGTAGTTTTTTATTTTTTAATTTGCACTTTCAAATTAAAGTAAATTGTGATAACATTATTTAAACAATTGATTATAATCATAAGTTCATATTTATAAATAATAAATGCTAATAAATCAAGTAACTACAAAAAATTTAAATCAGATTAATTTTAATCATCATAGGATAATTAATACTCTTAATCCTCATAGTTATCTAATGTCTCATTCAGATAAATCCTTTTTTGAAGCACTTAAAAGTTCCGATGTTTTATTACCTGATGGGATTGGAGTTGTTTGGGCAAAAAATATATTATATAAAGCTAAAATCAAGAAAATCGCAGGATATGACTTATTTCTGCACTTAATGAATGATTTAAATAATAAGAAGGGATCATGTTTTTTTCTTGGGGCTTCAGATAATACTCTAAAAATGATTACAAAACGTGCCTCCAAAGAATTTCCTAATGTTACTGTACATTCTTATTCACCGCCTTATAAAAATAATTTCACAAATGAAGAAAATGTGAAAATATGCTCATTAATTAATAAAGTAGAATCTGACATTTTATTTGTAGGTATGACTGCTCCCAAACAAGAAAAATGGGTTTATAATAATAATATAAATATAAATGCGAAATTAATTTGTTCAATAGGAGCTGTATTTGATTTTTATTCTGGGACTGTCAGCCGTCCTTCTAAATTTTGGATAAAATATGGTTTAGAATGGTTACCACGTTTTCTGCATGAACCTATAAGATTGGCTAAGAGGAATTTAATATCTACACCACAGTTTATTCTTCAAGTTTTATATATGAAAATTTCTAAAAAGAATAAATCATGAATTATTTTCTGTAAAAATGTTTCAGAACAAATTTTAAGCCAGCTATAAATTATTTTATCTAAATTTGAATTCACTTTTTAATTTCACTAAGTATGCCATTCAATCCAAAATCAGCAAAGAAAGCAGGCAAAAAATCCAAACGGGGTCCCGCAAAAAAAAGATGAACTTTCTATTAAAGAAAAGATGGAGCTGCTCTATGAAAAAGTGCTGGATGATCTTTTGGTAAACCAAGAAAAACTCACCAAAACAGAACGGGTAAAAGTCTTTGTTACCCTTTCTAACTATATCTTTCCAAAAACAAAATCAGTTAGAGATCAATTTACTATTAAACAATTAAAAGAAATAGAGAAGCAAGGTCTTATGGATAGAGACCCAGATCCTACCAAATAACACTCGCTTTTTGCATAAAAAAATCTGCCAACGCATCCTTATTCTGATGAGTACCAATATAAGTTAAAAACGTACTCTCTTTGGTGTGTCCAGTTATGTTCATCAACAGCGGTGTTTCAATTTTCCCATAATAATTAGAAGCAAAAGATCTTCTCATAATATGAGAGGTTACAAACTCATACTTTGGAGCTGATGACACTTCCTTTCTTCTAGTTTTAGGATTGTTCTTAAAACCACGAACTACTTCATCAATTCCTGCAATTTTACAAATCATTTTTATGTGCTTATTAAAAGCTTCTTGAGAAAGTACTTTTGGAAATTCACTTTCTAAAAGGTCAATCACTAGCGGATCTGCCACCCCAATGGTAACAGCCTTTTTTGTTTTTTGCTGGATGATATCGATATAGAGTCCATTGTTAGCTTTTCTAATATTACTAGAATTAAGACTTAATAAATCCGAAACTCTTTGTCCAATAGAAAGTCCAATCAGTAACCATTTGTAGCTATCTTCTAACTCACTTGGTATCCGCTCTAATCTCTTCAACACTTTTATTTCTGCTGGATTCAAAAAAAGGATAATTCGATCTGAACTTTTCTGTTTAAAGGATTCTATATAATTAGAATAAGGGTGAATCTCAAAGCCACTTTTCTGGGCATCTCTTAAAATAATCTTAAATAATTTCAGCAATTGACCACAGTAATTATCGCTGTATTGTTTCTCTATTTTTAGAAATCGAGTGAATGACTCAGCGGTATTTTTATCGATTCCATCCAGAAATAATTACTGAGCTTTCTCCAACTCATACTCCACTGTGATCATATAAAGCGATTTATAGGTTCTAATAGTATTATGAGCCAATCCAACAGTACCATATCCTTTGACTCTTCTTGTGGCTGAATTTGCAATAAATTCGCTTAAATATTCCAATAATAAGGTTGAATTTTTCATTTTTGAATGAGGATTATTGACCTGTATTTATGGTATTTTATAAAAATTAACGTGCATATAACATATGTTATTTAAATTATTTAACATGAATATAACGCTCGTTTTTTATACTTATAACAATTCAAGCCTTCAATGTCATCTATTTCATTAAATTCTCGCATATTATAATTCCCCCACAAGCTGAATTCAATAATTATTGGAGTTAAACGAATCCCTTTTTCCGTATTTCGATAGAGTTATTTAATAGATAAAAGAGAACTTTCGGATTCTTTTTTTTTCACCATTCTGATAGTTGTTGAATAAAATTGTAAATTTGTAAAAAATATATATATGTCGAACGGAAAATGGATTGGAGCGGCTGCAGGATGGTTTTTTGCTGGTCCAATTGGTGGAATTATTGGTTATTATGTAGGGAAAAATGTTTTTGCTTCTAAAGTGGATAATAAAACTGCATTCGAAATATCCTTACTTATACTTTCTTCAGTTGTAATAAAAGCAGATGGAAAAGTGTTGAAATCAGAATTGGAGTATGTGAAAAAATTCTTTACCAATACATTTGGAACAAAAAAATCGAATGAATACTTTAGGATGTTTAATAATTTGAATAAACAGGATTATAGCTCTAAACTCAGACAAGTTTGTTTACAATTAAACTCACATATAAATCATTCCTCTCGTTTAGAAATAATTCATTTTTTGTTTGGAGTATCAGCTGCTGATAATGAAATTCACCCAAATGAAGTAGAACAAATAAAAAGAATTGCTACTTATATGAATATTAATTCTTATGATTTTGAATCTATTCAGTCCATGTTCTTGTCCAAGGGAAGTAATTCTGAAAAATGGTATACCATTCTAGGAATTTCAAAAGATGCTACAGATACTGAGGTGAAGAAGGCGTACAGGAAAATGGCTGTTAAATTCCATCCCGACAAGTTGATTGGAGTAAGTGATGATATTAAGAAGTTAGCTGAGGAGAAGTTTTTGGTAGTAAAAGAATCTTACGAACAGATAATGAAAGGAAGAAAATAAAGATTTCTCATTATTGTACTCTCTATTATTTGTAAATTAGAAATTACTTATCTATAAAACGATTATTATAAAGCATTTTTAGTTACCCAATATCTATATCCTATAATTAGTTTCTGAAGAGAACCTAGTTTTGATAAATCTTTATTAATCATAGAAGGTAGTATAATTTTGTTAATTTTAGCTAATAGTTTAAACATTATTTATTTTTTTTCAAAAGTAATAAATCTTACTTATTCCTTAAACTTAAAATTAATTTTTTGTATTCTGTGATACTCATTTTCATTATAAATTCTTTATTACAATCTTTCTGAAAATAATATAGTTTATGTTCGGAGGTACATTTTTAGTTTTTGAAAATCAGTTTTATTTTATCCTTTT
Organism: uncultured Flavobacteriales bacterium; assembly: GCA_905478555.1. Lineage (GTDB taxonomy): Bacteria > Bacteroidota > Bacteroidia > Flavobacteriales > BACL11. The sequence continues at coordinate 35,832 of CAJQIZ010000003.1, read as the reverse complement.
TTCTGATAATTTTTTTTTAACTTCTTTGACATTTTTTCTACTACTAAATTATAGGAATCCGAAATCCATTCTCTTATTTGATTATCATTTAGTTCCCCATTGAAGTTTACTGAGTTCCAATGTTTTTTACTCTTGTGACAAGCTGGAGTTACTACTGGGAAGTATTCTCTGAGTTCTAATGATTTTTCAGGATCACATTTTAAGTTACAAAACTCAAACTCCAACATATTACAAAGGTAAAACATCTTCCCTATTACTTTAAATACTAAAGTATTTTCATCAAAAGGAAGATCTTCTTTTTCTACTTTAAAGTGTAGACAATATTGTCTGAATTGGTCAAGGTTCATAAATGCAAACTTAAATTTAACTAATTATTTGTATTGTACTTCATTTGACTTGGTAGATGACGCTTTGGAAGATGGTGGTTTTTTGTATAAAAACATACAGAGAACTTATAATGATGTTTATGAAATAATATTATAGATTTATCCTCTCTGTCTTATAGCTTCATAAACAATAATAGCGGATGCTACTGATACATTTAAGGAAGATATTTTCCCACTCATTGGTATTTTAGCTTTGCAATCCGACATCTTTAAATATTCTGGAGATACTCCGTCATCTTCCGATCCCATGATGATTGCGGTTGGATGTGTGAAATCTGGATCGTACAAGCTTTTAGTAGTTTTTTCGGTGCAACTAACCAATTGCAATCCGCTATCTTTTAAAAACTGAAGACTCATTTTTAAATTCCAAGTTCTACAAATAGGTATTTTGTGCAAAGCTCCAGCAGAGGTTTTTACGGCATCTGCATTTATAGCAGCTGCACTTTGTTCTGGAATTAAAATAGTATCTACGCCAGCACATTCTGCAGTTCGGGCAATGGCTCCAAAGTTTCTTACATCTGTTATTCCATCTAAAACCAAGATAAGTGGAGTTTTTCCTTGTTCGTATATTTGAGGAATAATATCCTCAATATTATGAATGTCGATAGGCGATATAAACGCAAAAACACCTTGGTGGTTCTTTCTTGTTAATCTATTTATTTTTTCAATCGGAACATGTTTGTAGTTTATTCTTCTTAAACGGACTAGTTTCCATAATTCAGCAAACAAATCATTATGCAAACCTTTTTGTATAAACAGTTTGTCAATTGTTTTACCGGCTTCAATTGCTTCAATAATTGCTCTTATTCCAAAAACAGAATTTTTTTCGTAATCGTTATTTTTGTTCTCCCTCATCTTTTTCTTTAAAAGTTATTTTGGCTTGAATTTCAGGAATTTCCCTTAATTCAATTTCCTTTTTTATTTGATCTGACTTTTCTTTCAAATCTTTTGTAAGTATTTGTTTTTTTCTTTTTTCCATTGGAGGGTTTAGTTTCTCCGCATTTTCAAACTGAATTACACTTTCTAAAATATCACTTGGTAAATGTTTTGCTTTCTGAAGTGTATCTAAAAATTCTTCTGCAAAAAATTGATCAATCTGAATTCTTCTTTTTGTAGTGTGAGCAAATTTCCCAATTACTCTGCAAACATTATCCCTTTCTTCTGGACTTAATTTATCTGCAAACTCATATTCTTCTATTTTCTTTAAGCTTAAAATAATTGGCTCTAATGCATCTTTAGTAATAATATATACATTATAGTCGCCAATATTGTAAGAAAATTGATTAATTACAGAAAGTGTGTTAGATGGGATTACTAAAAATAAATCCTTTTTTACATTATCGTGTTTTGCGTATTTTTTCAGATTTTCAGTTTGTAACTTAATGTATTTTGGGAAGTTAGTTAAATCATCATTTGCCGGGCTTTTTGCGTCAAATACTATAAGTTGATCCATTATTTCAATGGAATTGTCAGGTTTGTTTCTAGGATATGGGAAATCTTCCTGTCCAATATATTCTATAACATGATTGTTACATATTTTTCTTAAATGATTTTCTACCTCTTTTTCATGTTCTCCCCAAGTGAGTTTCATTTTCTCAAATTTCTGCTCTGTTTCTTTTACTCTTTCATCATTTACTCTTGCAATTTCTGTTTTCAAACTATTTTGAAGTGTATTTGTGGACTCTACAGATTTCCTTAAAGTTTCATTTCTATTTTCTTCCTCTTTATTAAGTTTTGTATTTTCGTTTTTCAGATTATTTCTTTCCCCCTCAATTAACTTTAGCCTTTCTGCAATTTGTGTTTTTTCTGTTTTAGTTTGATCAAATGAACTTAGTTTAGCATTCAATACATCTGCAGTGTTTTGTAAGTTTTTTATAATTTCATCTTTTGCAGAATGAGCTTGTTCTAATTCCGATATTCTCTCTTTATCCTCTTCAGAATTATCCTCCGTTACATCTTCTTTTTTAAAGTATAAGGATCCGAATCCTATTAATAAAACTGCTAATACTACATATTCCATATTTCTTAAATTTAGGTTGAAAATTATCCTTCAAAATAACAAATAAAAAAGGGTTGTACAATCCTAATTTTAAATTTGTTAAAAAGTATTTTTTACTCCTATATGTATAATTCCATTCTCAATGTTGAATTCTTGTTGTTCATTAAATCCAACTGCATATTTCAGGTATATTGTTCCCGATTTACTTTTCAAATCAAAGCCTATTCCAACAGAATGTGCCCATTTTTGTAGCTCTTCTGATTCATAGTAGGCTTGTTGGAAAAATATATTTGTAGAGCTACTTTTGTCTAAATCATAATTTATATTAATACTGCTCAAGTTGTAGTTATTTACTTTAAATTGGTCTTCTTTAAATCCGTTTAAACTACTAGCTCCTCCAAAAAAAAGTAATTCACTATCTTGTAGGTTTTCTGATATAATTATTTTGCTAATATTCTTAAAAGAAGAATAGAGTCTATCTGAAAACGGATAACTATATGTAGCTTCTATAGAGTATTTTTGGTATGGATGTATGTTGTTTTCTGTTTTACGATTACCAAAATAAGAGGAACCTATTAAGTGTGTATTTCTGTTCTGGAACTGATATTTAATTCCTATATTTTTTGTTTCTGTATTTTGTTGTTCACTTTGTTCTGATACAGATTGTTTGGATTGAAAGGAAATACCAAATTGATTTCTGTTTTTGCTTTTCAGTATGCTGAGTTCGTAGTTTGTATTGCTGAAGTTTACGTATTGTCTGTAGATGTCTAAATTGTAAGCCGCTCCTATGTTTTTATACAGATGAGTAACCGTTACTGAACTTTCTAGTTTCTGAAACTTGTCTTGTTCCGATCTCCAGTTTATATCTATTTCTTCTCCATAATTTAATGTGTTTTTCAGTTTTGTGTTTACATATCCATTTAGTTTTATCTCCTCTTCTGATGAGGAAAATCCGATTATTCCATCTATAAAGTTATTCTTTACTTTTTCTAAGTAAAAATAAATATGGTTAGTGTTTTTATAAAAAACAGAGGATTGTTCCTTTGTTTGTTTCAAGTATCCTATATTAGATATTTTGTCATCTATTTTATCTAGCTTTTCCTGCTTGTATACTTCCCCTTTTTCTATTCCAATTAATTTAAAAAGTTGTTTTTCTGTTAGTTTTGAGTTCCCATAAATAACTAAAGAATCTACTGTGTAATCTTCTCCTTTATTGACAACTAGTTCTGCTGTGTTTTCTCGTATGTTTTCTAGTTTGACTTCTGCAAATGGATATCCGTTATTCTCGTAGTAGACAACATAATTACTGAGATATTTCTCAATATCAGAAATTTTAATTTTCACATATCCATTGTTATCTACTTTATAATTTAGAGTTTCATTATTAGATATTTGTATGTAAAAATAACCTTCATTCTGTTGAGAGAAGGAGAGGGTTCCATAAAAAATATAAAATATGAGAAGGATTTTTTTCATTATAGTTGCCAGTTTATTTCAGTTTTATTTTCTCTTTTCAAAATATTATTACATTCCGAAAAATGTTTACATCCTAAAAATCCTCTGTAAGAGGAAAGAGGGGAGGGGTGAGAACTCATTAGTATGTGGTGCTTGTTTTTGTCTATTAATTTGGTTTTTTTTTGTGCAAATTTTCCCCAAAGTAAAAACACAAGATCTTTTCTTTCTTCAGATATTGTTGAGATTATTTGGTCTGTAAATTGCTCCCATCCTTTATTCTGGTGCGAGCCTGGAGTATTTTCTCTAACTGTTAAAGTAGCGTTTAATAGTAGTACTCCTTGTTTTGCCCATTTTGTTAAATCTCCTTTTCCATGGTTGTTTATTTTTAAATCACTTTCTATTTCTTTAAAAATATTAACTAAAGATGGAGGTGTTTTTATTCCTTCTGTAACAGAAAATGAAAGTCCGTGAGCTTGTCCTTTTCCATGGTATGGGTCTTGACCTATAATCACAACTTTCACTTTGTTGAAAGGTGTGGAGTTTAGAGTATTAAAAATTAATTTTTTCTCAGGAAATATAGTTTGTTCTTTATATTCTTGTTTTAAAAATTGATTTAAAATAGAGAAGTAATCTTTTTCAAATTCTTTCTTCATTTTGTTTTCCCAAGATTTTTCTAATTCATTTCTTATAAGCATTCTTTTAGGCAGATAATTTTAAGTTATCAAAGATAACAAAACTGAAGTTGTTTTATTTTGATTTATAATATTTTTATTTTGTATTTTTGCTTAAAATTTAATTCATGAAATATTTATTTGTTTTACTTATTGCTAATATGTTTTTTGTTTCTTCTTGCGGTATTTATTCTCAGCAATGTGAAGGGGTCGCAATTAACTCTGAAAAATAGTTAATTGAAAACTTTAGAAAAACCAAGAAAGCCGAAATGGTTAAAGGTGAAACTTCCTTCTGCTGCCGCTTTTAAATCTGTACGAACAGTTGTAAAAGAAAATTCGTTACATACAATTTGTGAAAGTGGTAATTGTCCGAATATAGGAGAATGTTGGGGAGCGGGTACAGCTACCTTTATGATTTTAGGAAATATTTGTACCCGTTCTTGTGGTTTTTGTAATGTTGCTACTGGTAGGCCGCTTGCTGTTGATAAGAACGAACCTAAAAACATTGCTAATTCAGTGAAGTTAATGGAGGTGAAACATGCGGTAATTACATCTGTGGATAGAGATGATTTGAAAGATGGTGGAGCTTCTATTTGGGCAGAAACAATTAATGAGATAAGAAAAGTAAACCCAACAACAACAATGGAAACTTTAATTCCAGATTTTAAGGGCAGAAAAGAAGATATTCAAACTATTATTGATGTTGCTCCCGAAATTGTTTCTCATAATATGGAAACGGTAGAAAGGTTAACTAAAAAGGTTAGAATTCAGGCAAAATATCGTAGAAGTTTAGATACTTTAAGATTTTTAAAGGAAGGATTCATCAGAACTAAATCAGGAATTATGCTTGGTTTAGGAGAAAAAGATGAAGAAGTAATTCAGACCATGAAAGATTTAAGAGGAGTAGGGGTTGAGATAATGACAATTGGTCAGTATTTACAACCTACTACAAAACATCTTCCTGTTGTAGAATATGTTCATCCAGATAAGTTTGCAGAGTTTAAGAAAATAGGTATGGAGTTGGGATTTAGAGTAGTTGAGAGTGGTCCTTTAGTTCGTTCTTCTTATCATGCAGAGAAGCACATGTATTAAACTCATTTAAAGTTTATTTGTAAAATTAAGTTTCTTACTTCTTTTTAAATAAGAAAGCACTATATTTGTTAGCTTGAAAAACAACTTTAAATTTTACAGATGAAAAAAATAATTTTACCAATTTTAATTTCAGCATTATTTGTAGCTAACCTAGCAAATTCTCAAGGTACTTGTGGTACTTATGATGGTTACCTTCAAGATGAAATGAAAAAATATCCTGAATTTTACAATTCAATTGAAGATAAAAATGCTGAATTAGAAAAGAAAAGTATCCAATTAACTCAAAATCTTTCTGAAAAAGCAAACACAGGAGAAAGAAAAATTATTCCTGTTGTGGTACATGTAATTCATGATTTTGGTTCTGCTAATGTTACAGATGCTGATGTAGACTTTGCGCTAAGTCAATTAAATAAGAATATCAATAGACAGGCGAATAATGCTCTTTCTACCCCTGATGTTTTTGCTTCTGTTTCTGGTTCTGCAAATGTAGAATTTAGGTTAGCTACACTAGATCCCGAAGGAAATCCAACAGATGGGGTTGTGAGAATTAACTCTGAATTGACAAATGTTCCTGAACCTAGAGATATAGTGAAATCTTTAAGTTATTGGAACAGTTACCAATATTTTAATATTTGGGTGGTTTCTTCTTTCCCTGCTCAATCTGACGGAGGTACTTTGTTAGGATACGCACAGTTCCCTTTTAGTGGATCTATGTCTACAGATGGAGTTGCTATACTAGCTTCACAATTTAAAAATGGTCGAACACTTACTCATGAAGTGGGACATTGGTTAGGATTACGTCATATATGGGGAGATGGTTTGTGTGCAGATGATGGTGTGAGAGATACTCCAACAGCAAAAGAAGAAAATTGGGGAGTATTACTTTCTGATTTCCCTTATCATTTAAATGTTTGTGTAGCAGATTCAATTAATCCTTCTGGAGAAATGTTTATGAATTATATGGATTATTCTGATGATGCTGTACAATCTATGTTTACAGATGGGCAAATGGAGATCGTTAATCAAACCTTAGTAGGAGATGAAGAAAATTACCCTTTTAGAAGATATCTATGGTCTGCAGAAAATTTAAATTTAACAGGAACTGAAAATGGTTATCAAGGAGAGGCTTGTAATAAAGAAACTAATTTCATTGAAAAGTATGGTAATGTAACTAATTGTGAAGGTGATGTTACAGTATTAGATGGAAATAAAAATATTTTCAGCAATATTAGCTCTTTAACTTGGAATTGGGGAGATGGAGAAACATCAACTAATTCTAATTCACCCCAACATACTTATACCTCTGCAGGAACTTATGATGTAAATATGTCTATTACATATACTGATGATATTGTTGCTAAATCGTATTTAATGTCTGATGTAATTCCTGGTTATACTAGTTTAGAAACAATTACAGAAACATTAATGATAGAAGGTACGCTGGAAGAGTTGGAAGCAGTAAATGCTTACAATGCTGTTCTATATCTGGACTTAGATAGTTTTAGTGTAAATTCTCGTTGGGTTTACTCTCAACCTACTGATAGTGTAGTTGGTGCAAGTACTCTAGTTCCTTTAGGATTAGATACCTTTCTGTTAAAATATACTATTCATCCTGATAGTACAATAGATGCAAATCTTTTATCTCATTTACAAACAGCATATAACTACTATACTGTAGATTCTACACTACTAAATGGTGTAAATCTAGTATTTCATTTTGCTGAATTTATTGATAATTCGTTTGATGCTTATTTTATTGATTCTTTATTTTATAGAGGGGATTATGATGAAACTTATTATTTAGCTCATTACGAAACATCTTGTACTGCTTCTACTACTAAAGAAGGATTTATTACTATTCTTCCTTCAGTTTCAACAAATACAAATAATTTGTATACTTATAGTTTTGAGGGTTCTACTTTAGAAGAAGATTTCTTAGTAAAAGAAAATGATTTAGTTGCAGATTGGGATTTTAATGTATCATCTAATCCTAATTGGGAAGTTATTGATGGAGTTTCTTCTAACGGAAATTCTTCTATTATGATGAATGGAAAGAAATTAACTTCTGCAAATTCAATAATTTTTGAAACTCAATCCTATAATTTATCAGATTTATCAGAACCAGCAATTGCTATTGATTTTATTGGAGCAGCTGTTAATTCGTTCCCGAAAAATACATTACTTGTTTCTTACTCTACTGAGTGTGGTGCTTGGAAATCTTTATCTACTATATCTTCTGCAAGATTAGCTTCAGCTGGTTATTTTTCGGAAAACTTTATTCCTGATGAAGGAATGATTTGGAACAATATGGTAATGTTTGATCAAATTGGTAATAATGATTTAATATCAGAAAATGTAAGGTTCAGATTTGAATATACTGTAGCTTCTTTATCTAACAGATTATATATTGATAATATTAGAGTTGGAGAAGCTTCTAGTTTAATTACTACTCCTAATGCTTCTAATCTATTTGCTTTATCTGTATATCCAAATCCTACTGCTGATAATACTCAAATACTTTTCAATTCAGATATTGATGGTTTTGTTACTATTAAAATGTATAATGTTTTAGGTGCTGAGGTGATAACATTATTTGATAATAATGTGGAGGAGGGACATAATTCTTTTAATGTGAATTTAGAAAACATTGAAGAGGGTATTTACTTTATCTCTATGATTTCTGAAGGAAAGGTAGTGGAAACAACTAAGATATTAGTTCAATAAAATAATTTAGAATTATAATATATTAAAAACCTTCAATTTATTGAGGGTTTTTAAATTTTAGAAGATGAATAAAATAAAAGTCGCTATAAATGGGTTTGGAAGAATTGGTAGGATGTTCTTCAGGCTTGCTTATCTTTCTGAAGATATAGAAATTGTAGTGATAAATGATTTAATGCAACTCAATACACTTTCCCATTTATTAAAATACGATTCGGTACACCGCACATTTCATGCAGAGGTAAAATCAGAAAATGATAATTTATTTGTTGATGGAAGAGAAATTCAAGTTCTGCAAGAGAATGATTTAGATAATATCAACTGGAAAAAATATGATATTGATGTTGTAATTGAGTGTACGGGTAAATTCAGAACAAAGTCAGAATTGCAAAAACACATTAATTCCGGTGCAAAAAAGGTGATTCTATCTTCCCCACCTTCTGAAGACAGTATTAAAACTATTGTAATGGGCGTAAATGATGATTTGATAAGAGAGGAGGATTTAATAATTTCTAATGCATCTTGTACTACTAATTCAGCTGCACCTCTCCTTAAAATTATTGACGAAAATTGGGAAATTGAAAGTGCCTATATCACAACAGTTCATTCTTTTACTAACGATCAAAACTTGCACGATTCTCCTCATCAGGATTTAAGAAGAGCTCGTTCGGCAACAAGTTCTATAATACCAACTACTACAGGTGCTGCAAAGGCTTTAACTAAAATATTTCCTAGCTTAGATGGGAAAATTGGTGGATGTGGAATTAGAGTTCCTGTTGCAAATGCTTCTTTAACCGATTTAACTTGTGTGGTAAGAAAAGATACTACAATACAACAAGTAAATGAGATGTTTCAAAATTCAGAAAATCCGTATTTGGATTATACTAATGTGCCGATTGTTTCAGTAGACATTATAGGTAACTCATTTTCTTCTGTTCTAGATTCTGATTTAACTTCCGTAATTGGTAAAATGATAAAAGTAGTTGCTTGGTACGATAATGAAAGTGGTTATTCCAATCGATTAATCGATTTACTTAGGAAGATTTCTTAAAATATTTTAACTCTATATTTTCCTTCTCAAATACTGCATACGAAAAATGTTGAATCCAATCTCCTGTATTTATGTATTTGCAATCGTTTGGTATCTTTATATCTAAAGGTAGGTGTCTGTGACCGAAAACATAAAAATCAATATCTGTATTTACTTTCTTATGAGAGATACAAAACTGTTCTAGGTATTCTTTATCACTACCCAAGTAATTTGGTGTATTTCCATTTAGTCTACTTTTTCGTGACCAATTGTGTGCAAATTTAAGTGCAGTGTTAGGATGTAGTCGTGCAAAAAGCCACTGACATGTTTTATTAGCAAAAAATTGTTTTACAAATTTAAATGATTTTTGTCCAGGACCCAAGCCATCTCCATGTCCTATGAAAATTGTTTTATTACTTTCTTTTATCTTTATTGGTTCATGATATATTTTTACTCCGCATTCCTCTTCCAAATAATCTTTCATCCATAAATCATGGTTTCCTACAATAACATGAATTCCAATTCCACTATCGGTTAGTTCTGCTATCTTGCCTAATAATCTTACAAATCCTTTTGGTACGACCTCTTTATATTCAAACCAAAAATCGAATAGATCTCCAATTAAATAAATAGATTTTGCATCTTTTTTTATCTCATCTAACCATAAAACAATTTGTTTTTCTCTTATCCTACTTTGTTCCAAGTTGGGAGCTCCTAAGTGAAAATCGGATGCGAAATATATTTTATTATTATTCAAGATATTATTTTTCTAGTTCTGCTCTTACCAACTGGTTTGCTAGTTTTGGGTCTGCTTTTCCTCTAGATAGTTTCATTACTTCTCCCATAAAAAGTCCTATTAATCCTTTTTTTCCAGATTTATATTCTTCTACTTTTTCAGGGTATTTTGCAATAACTTGTTTTACAAATTCAGATAATGAATCGGTGTCAGAATCTTGAATCCAATTGTTGTTTTTTGCAATTTCTTCTGCAGATAAATCAGATTGTAACATTTGAGTAAATACTTTTGATGTAGCGACAGAATTACTCACTTTTCCATCATCAATAAGTTGAATGAGTTCAGCAATTCGGATAGCAGAAATGCTAAACTCAGAAATATGTTTTACAAATTCGTTTAAGTGCGCTTTTATAGCTCCGTTCACTATGTTTGCAGCAGTTTTATAGTTTTTAGTATGCTTTGTAATCTCTAAAAAGTACAATGCAATTTCTTTTTCTTCAATTAAAATAATTGAATCATAATCAGACAATCCAAATTTATTTGTAAACTTTATATACAGTTGTTTAGGTAGTAAAGTAAGTGTTTTTCTTATTTTCTCAATATATTCCTGAGTTACAATTACAGGTTGTAAATCTGGTTCTGGAAAAAACCTGTAGTCGTTTGCTTCTTCTTTATGTCTCATGGATATTGTTCCTCCGTTTGCAGCATTAAAACTTCTGGTTTCGTGTACTACTTCTCCTCCATTTTCAATAAGCTCTATTTGTCTTTCTATTTCATACTCAATAGCTTTTTTTACATTACTAATCGAATTCATGTTTTTCACCTCTACTTTTATTCCGAATTTTTCTGCTCCCTTCAATCTCACAGAAATGTTGGCGTCACATCTTAAACTTCCTTCTTCCATATTTCCGTCACAAATCCCAATGTACCTTACTAATTTCCTTACTTCTAATACATATTGGTAGGCTTCACCAGAACTTCTTATCTCTGGTTCCGATACAATTTCTATAAGTGGAACTCCCGCTCTGTTTAAATCTACTAAAGTGTGAAAAGGATCTAGATCATGAATACTTTTTCCAGCGTCTTCTTCCATATGAATTCGAGTAATTTCAATCTGTTTTTCTTTTCCGTCTTCTCCTTTTATTTCAATAAAACCTCCGTTACAAATTGGTGTAGTGTCTTGTGTTATCTGATATCCTTTTGGTAAATCGGCATAAAAATAATTTTTACGAGCATACTCATTTCTCTCTCTTATTTGTGATCCGACAGCAATCCCCATTTTTACAGCATATTCAATTACTTTAGAGTTAGAAACAGGTAATGTTCCTGGGTGACCTAAAGTAATAGGGCATGTTTTTGTATTTGGAGTTGCTCCATATATATTCTCATCAGAAGAATATGCTTTTGTTTTTGTTGTAAGTTGAGCATGGACTTCTAGTCCAATAACTGCTTCATATTTGTCTGAAGTATTCATTTATTCAAAGATAATCTTTCCGTTTTCTATTTGCTTTTCTTTCTCATTGTAAAGACGGTAAATATACAAACCATTTGAGATATTTTCTCTATAAATTTTGTGCTCTGTAAATATTGTTTTTTCCATTATATTTCTTCCTGAAATATCATAGATTTCAATTCTGTTTGCTAGAGTATTTACATTGAAATAATCTTTTGTAGGATTTGGGTAAATATTAAAATTCGGATTAATACTTTCTATTGTATTTACTGGAATGGTACAATCCAAAATATATAATCCGGATTGCATATCGGAAACAATTATATTTCCAGAAGGTAAATTAGGGTATACTCCCCATGCTCCTTTGTAGGAATTGTAAGAAGATGGAGAGTAGGTGTCGTAATTAGAAACTTGTGTTGGTGTTGATGGGTCTGAAATATCGAATATTCTTAGTCCATCATGGTAATAAGCTAAATATAGTAAATCTCCTTTTATGATTCCGTTATGTGCCATGCATTGAGCATTCGTCCCAGAATTGAAGGTGGAAATAACAGAGATATTATTAAGGTCAGAAACATCTAATAATTTAACATCATAACCATGGTTTTCATCTTGCATGGCATAAGTATTTCCATCATCAGAAAGCCATCCGGAATGGTTGTATCCTGCATCTGGATAAGAAGTTAATGTTGCTAATTCAGTAGGTGCCATTCCCCCAGGTAAATCCAGATAATGAAAGTCTACAATTTTAAATCCATCATTACCACAATTTAAATATGCAGTATCGTTAAGTACATATGCGTCATGTACATGCCCTACTTCATCATAAGTGTAAATTAAATTTGGGAGAATAGGATCTGATAAGGAATATATCTCCATTGCTTTAAAACTAGAAGGATTATTGTGTTTTACTGCACAAACATACAATTTCGCTGTTGCGGTATCTATAAATATATTATGAGCTTTTTGGAACAATGAGTCAGAGTCGTAAACAGTGCTTACACTATTTGGCAGATTAGAAATATTCATAATCTGTAGAGTACTTGTACTTCCTTCATCACATACTACATAAAGATATCCATTATAGTCATGAAAATCTCGATGTATCACACCGCTTCCAGTATAGGATCCTGCAACAAAAGCTACCTCTGTACTGTTTTGAGGGTCTGTTACATCAAAGAAATGGGTTCCTTCTGTAGATCCGATTACAGCAATTTCAGTTTCATTTATTTTAAATCCCCAACATTCGTTGTAGGTGTTATCGTATGCACTAGATCCCACAAGACTAGAGTCTTCCCAATGAAAAAGTAAATTAGCGTTTAGTTGAGAAAAAGAAAAAGTACTAATAAAGCAAATAGTTAACGTTAGAATTATATGTTTCATATTTTATATTTTTGAAATTAGTTGTTTTATAATGAGGGTAAGTTTTGGTTCTGCTACTTCCGAAACTTTTTGAATCTCTTCATGTGTTACTTTCTGTATTTTCCCGGGAGCTCCTAAATCAGTAATTACCGACATGGCAAAACAAGGGATTCCCATATGACGAGCGACTATAACTTCTGGTGCGGTAGACATACCAACCGTGTCTCCTCCAATAATTCTCATGTATTTGTATTCTGCTGGGGTTTCTAGTGTTGGACCTGTAAGTGCTACATAAACTCCTTTCTGCATAGGAAGATTATTTTTTGAGGCAATTTGCTGAGCAATTTGAATCATATTCTTACAATATGGGTCACTCATATCCGGAAATCTTGGGCCTAATTCATCTAAATTTGAACCAATTAACGGATTTGGTATTAAACAAATATGATCCTCTAAAATCATTAAATCTCCTACTTCATAATCAGGATTTACACCACCACTTGCGTTGGATAAAATTAGGTTTTTAATTCCTAAAAACTTCATTACCCTAACAGGGAAAGTTACTTTTTCCATGGAGTATCCTTCATAAAAATGAAATCTACCTTGCATGGCTACTACTTTTTTCCCTCCTAAAATTCCTAATATCAATCTTCCAGAATGTCCTTCTACTGTAGAAAGTGGGAAATTAGGTATTTCGTTGTATGGTAAGGAATGCTCAATTTCAATCTCGGAAACTAATCCTCCAAGTCCTGTTCCTAAAATAATTCCAATTTCTGGATTGAAATTTGTTTTTTCAGTGATGAAATTAGCAGTTTCTTTTGTGTTCTGTAACATAGTTTGTTATTTGGTTATTAAATTCTTCAGAATTGTCAATGTTAATTTTTATAGGTGAAAAGTATAATTTTATTCCCTCAAAATGTTCCTTGTATTTTAGGAGTTTTACTTTGTCTTTTTCGGTGGTCAAGATAATATTTTTGTTATAGATATAAGTCTTATATTTCGACAAGATATTTGCAATATCTTTAGGAGTGAAATTGTGGTGATCTGGAAAAGATAAGTGATGTAATGTATTTCCATTCTTTTGTAAATGCTGTTTTAAATTATCGGCATTTGCTATAGAAGTTAGCAATGTAATATTGTAGTTTTTTGGAGTTTCTGTTTCCTCTTGTGTAAAAACAGATTTTAAATTCTGATAGACAATAGAGGAGAAGTAGTTTTTCTGTGATGCAAAAGTATTTAGGTGGGAGATAATACCCTTCTTTTCGGTAGGACTTATTTCTGAACAATTTGTAGTGATTATAATATTTGCTCTTCTTAGTGCATTCTTGGATTCTCTTAATCTCCCCATGGGAATAAGGTAATCTGAATAAATTGGGTTTTCGTAATTGTTAAGAGCGATATACATTCCTGCTTTTACCCATCTGTGTTGAAAACCATCATCCATTATTATCACTTCTGTTTCTGGGTAATTATCCAATATTTTTTCTATTCCTATCCTTCTGTTCCCTGAAACCACTACTATAGTGTTCGGGAAATTTTGTTTTATTTGTAAAGGTTCATCTCCTACCTTTTCTGATTCAGAATTAGTTTCTACCAAAAGTAATCCACTAGTTTTTCTTCCGTAACCTCTACTTAGAACTGCTGTTTTTTTATCGGAAAGTAAACTCAATATATATTCTGTGTGAGGAGTTTTTCCTGTTCCTCCTGCGGTAATGTTTCCAACACAAATAATAGGTATGTTGTAGCTTTTAGATTTAAATATATTAATATCAAAAAGAAAGTTACGAATATCAATAACAATTCCATACATTAAAGAAAAAGGATATAATAAAAATCTCATAGGGCAAAGATAGTAATATCTTAACTATTTGTATATTTGGTGAATGAAAATAAAAGAAATCACACAATTTTTAGAAGGAATTGCTCCATTAAATTATCAAGAAAGTTATGATAACTCAGGATTAATTGTTGGGGATGAGAATAGGGAAGTTACTTCCGTTCTTATTTGTTTGGATAGTGTAGAACAAGTGATAGATGAAGCGATAGAAAATGGATGTAATTTGGTAATAGCTCATCATCCTATTGTGTTTTCTGGTCTTAAAAAGTTAAACGGAAACAACCATATAGAGCGCACCATAATAAAAGCAATAAAGAATGATATTGCAATTTACGCTATACATACCAATTTGGATAATATTAAAGGTGGCGTGAGTAGTAAAATTGCAGATATATTAGAACTTGAAAATCAGAAAATACTTGCACCAAAACAAGATTTACTAAGAAAGTTAGAAGTGTTTGTTCCAAAAGAAAATGTAGAAGAAGTTCAAAATGTATTGTTTTCAGCTGGTGCCGGTTCCATTGGGGATTATAAAAATTGTTCCTTTCAATCACAAGGAGAAGGGACTTTTTTGCCAACTAAAGATGCAATCCCTAAGATTGGAGAAATAGGAAAACAAGAAAGAGTAGAAGAGGTAAAAATAGAAGTTATATTTCCTAAAAATATAGAGAAAAGGCTGATTTCAGAAATGAAAATTTCCCATCCGTATGAGGAAGTCTCTCATCAAATTTATATATTAGACAATGTTTATCATCAAGTTGGTTCTGGTATTGTGGGTGAATTGAAGAAGGAAATTCCTGCATTAGAATTTCTAGAAAAACTGAAAATTACTATGAAAACCGATTGTATAAGACACACAAGTTTGGTAAAAAATTTCATAAAAAAAGTAGCGGTTTGTGGAGGTAGTGGTAGTTTTCTGTTAAACAATGCAAAAGCAGTAGGAGCGGATATTTTTATAACAGCAGATTTTAAATACCATGAGTTTTTTAATGCTGAAAACAATATAATAATTGCGGATGTTGGTCACTACGAAAGCGAACAATTTACAAAGGAGTTAATTTATGACTTGCTTATCAATAATTTTAGTAAATTTGCGGTCCGATTATCAAAAATAAATACAAACCCGATAAACTTCCTATAAAATGGCAAAAAAGACAATCAGTATATCAGTTGAAGAAAAATTAAAAGCACTTTATGATTTACAATGTGTAGATTCAGAAATTGATCAGTTACGAATTGTAAGAGGTGAATTACCAGTTGAAATTCAGGATTTAAAAGATGAGGTTGTAAGATTACAATCTAGATTAGATAAGTTTGAAGAGGAAAAGAAATCTTTAAAAGAGGACTTGAAATCAAGAAAAGATTCTATGAAAAATTCTTCTGATTTAATTGCCAGATATAAAACTCAATTAGAGAATATTAAGAATAATAGAGAATTTACTTCTTTAACAAAAGAGGTAGAATTTCAGGAATTAGAAATGGAACTTTCTGAAAAGAAAATTAACGAAATTAAGGCTAAAACTTTAATGAAGAATGAGGTTATTTCTCAGTCATCAGAATCTTTGTTAGAACATAAAGAAGATTTAGAAGCTAAAATATCAGAGTTATCTGCTATTACTGCCGAAACAGAAAAAGAGGAAGCTACTTTAATTAAAAAGTCAGATGTTACACAAAAGAAAATTGATGATAGATTACTACAGTCGTACAGTAGAATTAGAGGTAGTGTCAGAAATGGTTTAGCTCTTGTATCTGTAGATAGAGATGCTTGTGGAGGATGTTTTAATAAAATACCACCACAAAGACAATTAGAGATAAAACTACATAAAAAAGTTATTGTTTGCGAACATTGTGGAAGAATACTGATAGATTCTAATATCTTATCAGATCAGGATTAATTAGAAAAATAGATTTAACAAAGGAACTTCATTTGAAGTTCCTTTGTTATGGTTAATATCTAAATCCTAAGGTGAACATCAGGTAATGTTTTTCATTGATTACATCAGTTGAGTTTTCAGAACTATATATATTGTATTCTGAATTGTTTCTCGAAATGGTATAACTCATATCCAAAAAAGTTGATCCGAAATCAACACCTATACCTGCACTATAGTTCTCCGTTTCAAACTCTTCTCTATCCTTAAAAGGAGATCCATATAACGCATATCCCGCTCTAAGTTTTAGAGGATGAAAATTAGCTTCTCCCCCTAAACGAATATTGGTAGCTGTAGTGTAAGTATCATTTATTAAATTGTTTTCCTGCGTAAACTGATAGTAGTCAGAATGAAAACGACTGAAGCTGTAATCTGTTTTTTCAATTTCTGCAGATATTAAAAATTGTTTATTTAGTATGGTAGATGCAGATGCTATAACTTTCCATGGAGTAGTTATTTCATAAGTAAAATAACCTAAGGGAGAAGTTTCTTCTATGCTTTCGTTATTTCCCCAATCAGTAGAAATGCTTGTAGAATATTCTTCTTCCATGGATATGTAGGATGGACTATGTACCGCTCCTCCTATTTTTGTGTTTTCTCCTAATCTCATAATAACCCCAAGTTTTAAGTTAACTCCACTACCATAAGCGTTTAGTTGATCTTTGTAAGTGAAGCTATTTAAATTTTGACTAGTGTCAGAAAAATTACTTTCCGAATAAGTATTTGTTTCAGAGTATTGTATTGTTGGTATTCCAATAGTAGCTCCAAAATAAATATTTTCCTCGAACGAACTTCCTAATGAAAATACATACTCTCCCATATTTCCTTCAGTTATTGAATGGTGTATTTGAGTTTTTTCTGAATAAGGATTCACATTAGAAACATAGTTTCCATTATCAAATGCGTACCATCCTGTAGCAGTATCTACAAAGTTATTCTGTAAATCAATTAAATCGCTCCAAAATGCAGGACTTGCTCCAAAACTATTTAATTCGTTTATTAACGTTCCTTCTGCTTGATATAAAAATGTTTCTGCTAATGAGGAAGTAGAATTAAGAGTTTGGGAATGAAAAATACTGTTGTAATTTGCTAATTGATTCCATCCGAATCCAATATTTACTCTGTTCCATTGTTGGTTGTCATTTATTCCTTTGGCTATAAAACCAAAATTAGAAATATTAGCCCCAAAATTATTATTTGTAAAATTATTTCCATTTAAGGAAGTGTTGGTTTCATTCATGTTAAGTGAAGGAGTGAAACTTATTTCAGAGTTGTTGTAAAATGCAATTCCTGCCGGATTGTAACTCAAGGTGGAGAAATCTCCTCCTAAGGATCCGAAACTACCCCCCATAGAGTTGAATTTTGCAGTTCCGAATATGTTTTGTGTGGAATATCTTAAAGCATCTATTTCATTTTGTGCGTTTAAGTTAATACTAACTAATCCTAAAATTAGGAGAATGGTTTTTTTCATTATTTATTATTTTCTTGGTTTTACACTTCTGTTTCCTCCAGAATTTTTATTACCTCCAGAAGAATTGCTTCTTGAACCTGAATTATAGCTCCTTGTAGGAGTTGTAGTAGTTCTGTTGCTATTGTTGTAAGTCCTATTTGTTTTTGTTGTAGTTCTATTGTTATTTGTTTTTACTCTATTTGTTTTAACTCTGTTATTATTATTATTATTAATTTTTACAGTGTTGGTTTTTATTTTAACTGTATTATTATTCGTCTTTATAATGTTAGTATTCGTTTTTGTTCTTATACTATTATTAATTTTTACTGAATTATAATTAGTATTTACTTTTACAGAGTTAGAGTTTGTTGTATTATTATTTGAATTTAACTTTACTGTTTGATGTCTATTTCCTCCATTTAAACTACCTCTATGTCCGAATTCATAATTAGAAGTGGTACTGTTGGTGTTGGTATTTCCCCATCCATAATAATTTCCATGATGGTTGTTGTTATAGTACCCTCCGTAATGATATGGAGTGTAGTTGTACGAATAGTAGTCGTAGTATGGATCGTAATGTCCATATCCTCCGTAATGATGTGAAGAGTTCCATCCTTGAGAATAATATATAGAGGATCCGCAATGGTAAGGGTTTCCTGTGTACCAATAACTGTTCGTGTAATAGTTTCCATAATATCCATAACTATTATAGGGTCTATGGAATCTTCTTATTCTGGAAGAGTAATAAAAATTATAATCATCATCTTCTTCATAATAATTATTAATAATTGTTGATCCCTCATCATATACAAAAGTGTCATTTTCTACAATTTCATTTTCTACATAATCGTTTTCATCAATAATAATTTTCTCTTCCTCAATTTTTGGTGCATCTGTAAACTCATCAGAGTTTAAATAATTAGGGTCTGAATAATTGTAAGTGTAGTAGTTGGTGCTGCAAGAACTGAAAGAAATCAGTAGAGCTGATAGGTAAAAAATATTAGTTTTCATCTTTTAATTTTTTAGTTTGAACAAAGTAAACAAAGATAGTTTAATTTATTAAATTTGCTATCTTATTTTAGTTAACGATAAATGCGGGATAAAATTACAATATTTTAAATAAAAAATGGTAAAAAAATTAACATCAAGAGAAAAAGATTATTCTCAGTGGTATAATGAATTAGTTCAAAATGCGGATTTAGCGGAAAATTCAGGAGTGAGAGGTTGTATGGTGATTAAACCTTATGGTTTTGCAATTTGGGAGAAAATGCAAGCAGAACTAGATAAAAAATTTAAAGAAACAGGACATGAAAATGCTTATTTTCCTTTATTTATCCCTAAATCATATTTTAGTAAAGAAGCGAGTCATGTAGATGGTTTTGCAAAAGAATGTGCGGTAGTTACACATTATAGGTTGAAAAACGACCCGAATGGAAAGGGAGTAATAGTAGATCCGGAAGCGAAATTGGAAGAAGAATTAATTGTTCGCCCTACTTCAGAAACTATTATTTGGGATACTTATCGAAAATGGATTCAGTCCTACAGAGATTTACCAATTTTAATAAATCAGTGGGCCAATGTAGTAAGATGGGAGATGAGAACTAGATTGTTTATTAGAACTTCCGAGTTTTTATGGCAAGAAGGGCATACTGCACATGCAACTAAGCAGGAAGCTTTAGATGAGACTATTCAAATGGTAGGTATTTATGAGGAATTTGCTGAAAACTTTATGGCCATGCCTGTTGTAGTAGGTACAAAAACAGAAAGTGAAAGATTTGCGGGGGCATTGGAAACATATACTATTGAGGCTTTAATGCAAGATGGTAAAGCATTACAGGCGGGTACTTCCCATTTTTTAGGGCAAAATTTTGCTAAAGCATTTGATGTAAAATTTGCTACAAAAGAAGGAAAGAAGGAATATGTATGGGCTTCTTCATGGGGAGTTTCTACTAGATTGATGGGAGCTTTAATTATGACTCATTCTGATGATGCTGGATTAGTTCTTCCTCCAAAATTAGCTCCTTATCAAGTGGTTATTGTTCCTATTTATAAAGGAGACGAACAACTAGAGGCAGTTTCTCAAGTTGCTTTAAAGTTGAAAAAAGAATTAGAAGATTTAGGTGTTTCGGTTAAATTTGACAATAGAAATACACATAAACCAGGTTGGAAATTTGCAGAATACGAATTGAAAGGTGTTCCTTTAAGGTTATCCTTAGGTAACAGAGATTTGGAAAATGGAACTGTTGAAATAGCTAGGAGAGATACTATGGAAAAAGAAACTTATCAGATTACTGATATTGGTAATAAGGTAGTTAATTTATTAGATAGTATTCAGAAAAATTTATATGCCAAAGCATCTACTTTCCGTGAGGAGAAAACATTTACTGCAAATAATTATGGGGAATTTAAAGAACTTATAAAGTCGGGTGGTTTTGTGTATGCTCATTGGGATGGTACTGCAGAAACAGAAGAAAAAATAAAACAAGATACAAAGGCAACTATAAGATGCATTCCTAAAGATGCTGTTTTGGAAGATGGTGTTTGCGTATTTTCAGGCAGTAAGTCAATAAGAAAAGTATTATTTGCTAAAGCGTATTAATATGTCGGAAAATACTAGAATTTTAGAGTTATTAAAAACAAAATCTTCCACTAAACAGGAGGTGTTTAGAAATACAAAAATAGTGTTTCAGCAGCTAACAACTGTTTTAGAAAACAAGGTAAATAAATTAAGTTCAAAAATGAGTGAAGAGGATGAGTTTATTGATCTTTCCTTTGAACAGAAAGGTGATTTTGAATCTCATATTATGTTTTCTGGAGATCGTCTTGTTTTTCATATGCATTCTAATGTATTTGATTTTCCTTCTACACATTCCATTCATAAAACATCTTATGTAAAGGAGGATAAATTAAGAAGTTTTTGTGGTGTTATTCATGTTTATAATTTTCTGAACGATTCGTTTAAATATAATAGGTTAAATGATGTTGGTAATTTAGTTGCCAGAATTTTTGTGAATAAGGACAATCACTTCTTTGTTGAGGGTGAAAAAGAGTTAGGTTTCCTATTTAATGATTTCATAAATCAGGAATTAAATAACGAAACTTTGGAGTTAATTGTTGATTCTTCTATGATTTTTGCATTAAATTTCGATTTAATGACCCCAAATTTTAAAGATATTAATTTAGTTAATGTACATCAATTACTAGATATGAATAGTAGTAATAAGTTGAGAACATCTAAGTCATTGGGATTTAAGTTTTCTTTTGAAAACAAATAAATAAATTTTATTTGTGAGATAATAAAAAAAGTTTACATTTGCAATCCAATTTTAGACTATAGCTGGCCCGGTCGTCTAGTGGTTAGGACGCATGGTTTTCATCCATGTAACCGGAGTTCGATTCTCCGTCGGGCTACACAGAAAAAATAAAAATTAAGAAATATGGCAAATCATAAATCTGCAATTAAAAGAATCAGACAATCAGAAAAGAAAAGATTGTTAAATAAGTATTTTCACAAAACTACTAGAAATGCGGTATCTAAGCTGAAAGAGTTAAGTGATAAGAAAGACGCTTCTACATTATTACCTAAAGTAGTTGCTATGTTAGATAAATTAACAAAAAGAAATATTATTCATAAGAATAAAGCGTCTAACTTAAAATCAAAATTGACTAAGCGTGTAAACGCAATGTCGTAATTGATTTAGTTTAAATTATTATTACTATTATAAGAAGGTCTATCGTTTTGATAGACCTTTTTTTATTAAATTTGTGAAAATATTATATTTATGAAGATAATTTTAGATTCAAAAATCACTTTTCCTGAATATGGATTCACTAAAATTGAGAGAATGTCAACGGATAATTGTCAAATATTATATACTTGTGAAAACTGTAATGAAAATTTAAAACCAAATAATGGAGACTGTTGTGTTTATTGTACGCATGTTACAATTCCATACCCTCCAATTTAGGAAAATAAAAAATGTTGTAAATAATGAATAAAGAAAATTATAGCATGGTAGCGACTACCATGATGGGGCTGGAAGATATCTTAGCAGAAGAATTAAGACTTTTAGGAGCTCAGCATATTAATGAGTTGAATAGAGCAGTAGAGTTTGTAGGTGATGTTGGTTTCATGTATAAGGCGAATTTAAATTTAAGAACGGCAATTAGGATTTTAAAGCCTATTTTTTCATTTAAAGCTAGAAATGAGAAGGAGCTATACAGAAAAATTTATGAATACGATTGGGAACAACATTTTGATGTTGATGGTACTTTTGCTATTCAATCTTCTGGTTTTTCAGAAGTTTTTTCTCATAGTAAATACACCGCTTTAAAAACTAAAGATGCTATTGCAGATTCGTTTAGAGATAAGCACGGAAAAAGACCAAATGTTGATGTGGAATCTCCTGATGTTCAGATTAATGTTCATGTAAGGGATAATAGTTTTGTTATCTCATTAGATAGTTCAGGCTATTCTTTACACAAAAGAGGATATAAAGTAGCTTCTGTAGATGCTCCAATAAATGAGGTGTTAGCTGCTGCTTTAATTTTACTTTCAGATTGGAATCAAATTTCTAATTTTTATGATCCAATGTGTGGTTCGGCTACTATTTTAGTTGAAGCAGCTTTAATTGCTAATAATATACCTGCAAACATTTTTCGTAAAAGATTTGGATTTTCAGGTTGGAAAGATTTTGACCCTGAACTTTGGAATAAAATTAGAGATATCTCTTTAGAAAAAGAAAAAGAATATTATGGTATTATTAGTGGTGCAGATAATTTTCAGAAATCATTACGAGCTGGTAGAGCAAATATAAATAATGCTTTAATGAGAGATGATATTGAAATTAAAATGCAAGACTTCTTTGATACAAAAGTATCTCCTGGAACTCATGTAGTATTTAATCCTCCTTATGGAGAGAGAATGTCAATTGGTATTAATGAATTTTATCAGAAAATAGGAGATACACTGAAACATAATTATCAAGGATGTACCGTCTGGTTGATATCTTCTGATATTGAAAACTTAAAAATGATAGGACTTAAACCTTCTAGAAAAATTAAGGTATTTAATGGAAAATTAGAATGTAGGTTTGTCAGATTCGATATTTATGAAGGATCAAAAAAAGAATCTAAACAAAATAGATAAATAAAAAAGGAGAGTGAAAACTCTCCTTTTTTATTTACCTACAAATTGTAATTCTTATTTATTTAGAAATTTCACCGCTTCTCTTACTTCAATTCTTTTACCATCTTTTTCAGCATAAATAAATGAATCGGAGAATCCGTTTTGACTAACCTCAGACTTTCTAAATTCAGCTTCACTTAAAGAATTGTACCTTCCTGCGATATATTTGTATAAACTACCATTATCACGGATTTTTTCAGCTCCACCAATTGAGTTAATGTTCTTTAGTGTTTCAGTGTTTACATCTGCTTCCCAAACTCCTATTTGTACAATAAATTTAATGTTAAGAATAGGAGTTTCAATTACTGTTTCTTTAACAACTTCTTTCTTCTCTTTCTTAATTCTTTTATTTTTCTTTTCTGTTATTAAAGCTTTACTGATATTAACTCTCTCACCATTTTTATAAGTAACAATAAAAGCGTCAGAGAATCCTCTTGCTACTTTCATTTCAGATTGTTTGATAAGAGCGTCTTGATGATTGGTAAATGATCCAACATAATAATAAGTTCCTCCATTATCTTTAATTGTTTTTACATCTAATCCTTTAAAAATATCGTAAGAAAGATCTTTTTTGTAGAAACCTAGTTGTACCCAATAAATCAATTTTTCTTTATTTTCTGAGACAGTTTCTGTTTCTATGTTTTCTGTTGATGTAGAGTCAGAGATAGACTCTACTGCAGTTTTTTCATTAACTAATACTTCTGTAGTCTCTTCTTTTTGTTCAAAAGGATAAACAAAATCTGATACAATTCCATTCTCAATAATAATAATTTTTGTATCTAATGTACCGTCTTTCATTAAGATGTTATTTTGTCTGTTTTCAGCATCATCAATATTAGTTTCATTTCCAACTGCATATATAAATGTTCCATCTTCTTGTGGTATACTTTCTAAATCTTCATAGCTCAAAAATTTATTTATTAAATAGGATGGAATATCATTTTCAAATCTTCCAATTTGAACTTTATATCTTGTTCCTATAGCTGTTTCTTTGTTGCTTTCATTGTACTTAAGGTTAAAAGCGTTTGCTTTCGCAATTAGATATTCATTAACAGTTTTATAGTTATCTCTTTTAATTTCGGAATCATTATAAAACTTAGCGTATTCTCTTGAAGCCGCGTCATACTCTGAGTATTGACTATTGTATTCTTCATCAGTAAGTTGAATTCCTCTTTCGTTAACTACTGCGCCTTCTCTTGTATTAAGTTCTTCATCTAAGTAGTTTGGTACTCCGTCATTATCACCATCAAATGGACATCCGTATTCGTTTACTTTTACTCCGTTAGGTGTAGATGGACAATTGTCTTCAATATCAGGAACACCATCCGCATCATGATCTTCTACATCCATTGCTTTAAAGTTTACTTTCGTATAGTTGGTTTCGTCATAATAATTATAATCATCTGGTTTTGGAGTGAATAAATCATAATGTAAAGTGAAGTTAACTACTGTAAAATTATCGTTACTAGCTAAAGTAGTTGCATGGTCGATATCTGCAAAAGAAAGGTGGTAATTCATTCCTACATCAAACCTAATTCTTTCAGATACATCTAGTGAAATACCTAAACCAATTGGCAGGTTTAATCCAGATTCCTGAGAAAAAGTTTCTCCATTAGAAGTAGTTTTAAAATACATCCATTGAGCTCCTGTCGTTGCAAAGGGTGTAATTTTAGTATTTTTCATAATACTATTAAAAGTATAGTCTACATTAAATCCTAACCCATTTAAATTAGATTCAAATGATTCAGTTGTAGATTTCTCATGAAGTTTTGCATTAGAAGTAAATAGAAAAGATAAATCTAAATCTTCTGAAAGATTAACACGAATACCAGTGTTGATTCCCATATTTCCTAAAAGGTAATTTCCTTCAGGTCCTTTTATGTCACCTAAGGAGTTGTAGTATCCAGATCCAATAGAAAACATGGGTTGAAAAGCATCCCTTTCAGGTACTTCATAATCTCTGTTTTGAGAGTTAGATTGTGTAAATACAAATAAAGCAAGTAATAAGAATATTTTCTTCATAATCAATAGATAGTTTTATACAAGGCGTAAAAATACGAAAAATTAGGAAAATATACTATCTCTTTTAGAAATTCGGTTTTAATCCGTATTTGTTATAGAAGTTATTGATTACTTCCAATGCTTCTTCTGATGTGTCTACTACCGAAAATAGATCTAAATCTTCAGGGCTAATATTCTTTTCTTTAGCTAGCATTGTTTCTTTTATCCAATCAATAAGTCCCCTCCAAAATGATTTTCCTACCAAAACAATAGGGAATTTTCCTATCTTTTTTGTTTGTATTAAAGTAATTGCTTCAAAAAGTTCATCTAAAGTTCCTACACCCCCAGGAAGTACTATAAAACCTTGTGCATATTTTACAAACATAACTTTTCTAACAAAAAAGTAATCAAAATTAATAAGTTTATCATTGTCAATATAAGGGTTAGAGGATTGCTCGAAGGGCAATACAATGTTTAATCCTACTGATTTCCCTTCTCCTCTTTGAGCTCCTTTGTTTGCAGCTTCCATAATTCCTGGTCCTCCACCGGTTATTACACCATATCCGTTTTGAGTAAGTTCATAAGCAATTTTTTCTGCTAAACTATAATATGGATTTTTCTCTGTAGTTCTTGCTGATCCGAAAATAGAAACACAGGGTCCAATCTTTCCCATTGTTTCAAATCCTTCAACAAATTCGGACATTATTTTAAATATTTGCCAGGAATCTTTTGTTTTTATTTCATTCCAATTTTTCTCATCAAAAATTCTTCTTTTCTCTTTTCTTTCTTTCTTCATATTCTATTTTTTAAGATTGGTCGTAGATATTTTGAAGTATATCCAACTTCTGTTTTTACGATAGATTCTGGTGTTCCGTTACAAATTATCTCACCTCCTTTCCCTCCTCCTTCAGGACCTATGTCAATAATGTGATCAGCAGTTTTTATAACATCTAAATTGTGTTCAATTATTATAACTGTATTTCCTTGTTCCACAATTTTATCTATTACTTTTAAGAGTAGCTTTATATCATCAAAATGTAACCCGGTTGTTGGTTCATCTAAAATATATAAAGTATTCCCGGTACTTCTTTTTGCTAATTCAGAAGCGAGTTTCACCCTTTGTGCTTCTCCTCCAGATAGGGTTGTTGCAGCTTGTCCTAATCTTATATACCCAAGTCCTACATCTTGTAAAGTTTTAATTTTTCTATAAATAGCAGGTATTTTTTCAAAGAAATTAACCGCTTGATTTATTGTTAAATCTAATACATCTGATATTGATTTTCCTTTATATCTAATCTCTAAAGTTTCTCTGTTGTATCTTCTTCCATTACACTCTTCACAGTGAATGAGTACATCTGGCAAGAAATTCATTTCTATAGTTTTCATTCCTCCTCCTTTACATTCCTCACATCTTCCTCCTTGTACATTAAATGAGAATCTCCCAGATTTGTATCCTCTTATTTTTGCTTCTGGAAGTGAACTGTATAAGTTTCTGATTTGAGAGAAAACTGCACTATATGTTGCTGGGTTCGATCTTGGAGATCTTCCAATTGGTGATTGGTCTACCTCAATTACTTTGTCTATATGTTCAATTCCTTTTATTTCTTTATACTCTAAAGGCTCTTGTACACTTCTGAAAAAATATTTATTTAAAATAGGGTATAGAGTCTTGTTAATTAAAGATGACTTCCCGCTTCCTGAAACTCCCGTAATACAGCATAATAATCCAAGTGGTATTTCTAAATTTATATTTTTAAGATTATTTCCTTTTGCTCCTTTTAATACAAGTTTTTTTCCGTTCCCTTTCCTTCTGTTGATAGGGATTTCAATTTTAAATTTTCCATTTATATATTTTGCTGTATTACTCTTTCCTTTAATAAATTGTTTTGATGTCCCAGAAAAGGTTATTTCTCCTCCATGTTCTCCAGCATCCGGACCTAAGTCTACAACATAATCTGACTCTATTATCATGTCCATATCATGTTCTACTACGATTACTGAATTCCCAATATCTCTTAATTCTTTTAAAGAAGTAATTAATTTCTGATTATCTCGTTGGTGTAATCCAATGGATGGTTCATCTAAAATATAAAGTACATTTGTTAGTTGTGATCCTATTTGTGTAGCAAGTCTTATTCTTTGAGATTCTCCTCCTGAGAGAGTTTTAGAACTTCTACCTAACGATAGATATCCTAATCCTACATCTAAAATAAATTTAGTTCTTTTCTCTAATTCTTTTAATATTTGATTTGCAATTTTGTTTTGCGTTGCATTCAAATTTTCATCTACTGAAGTTACCCATTTGTAAAAATGAGAGATATCCATTGAACTTAAGTCTTGTATACTTGTTTTTCCTACCTTGTAAGATGTAGACTCTTTATTTAATCTACTTCCATTGCAGGAATCACAATTGTATTCACTCATGTATTTATTGGCCCACCTCTCAATAGATTTTACATATGATAGTTTAGATTGTTCTTCAATAAAATTTACAATACCATCAAATTGAATTTTATAAATTTTAGTTACTCCAACACTTTTTATTTCAACGGTAAAATTTTCTTGCATACCATATAGTATCGCATTTAATCCCTCTTTATTTATATCCTTAATAGGAGTGCTGAGGTCAAATTTATGTTTTTTTCCAATTCCTTCAATTTGTTTACTAAACCATCTTGCATTCTGACCTTCTATAGCTGCTATAGCTCCTCTGTTTATGCTCAACTTGTCGTCAGGAATGATCTTTTTTAAATCTACTTTTTTATGATATCCTAATCCGTTACAGCTGTTGCATGCTCCTTTTGGGGAGTTAAAAGAAAAGTTATTAGGTTCAGGGTTTTTATAAGCAATTCCAGAACTAGGGCACATTAAGTTTTTACTGAAATATCGTACACTATCTTTTTCGTGCTCCAAAATCATCATTACACCATCTCCATCTTTTAATGCTACTTTTATAGATGATATTAATCTTTTTTCATTTTCCTTTTTTACTTTTAATCTATCTACTACTATTTCAATATCATGAGTTACATATCTATCTAATTTCATTCCAGGAATAATGTCTCTTATTTCTCCATCAATACGAACTTTTACATAACCTTTCTTTAGTGTTTTTCTAAGTAACTCTCTATAATGCCCTTTTCTGGAACGAACTATTGGAGATAAAATATTGATTTTTTTATTTTTAAAATCTTTTTGAATTAGTTGAACAATCTGTTCGTCTGTATATCGTATCATTGCCTCACCAGTGTTGTAGGAATAAGCAATTCCCGCTCTAGAAAATAATAATCTTAAATAGTCATAAATTTCTGTGATGGTACCAACGGTTGATCTAGGGTTTTTGCTGGTTGTTTTTTGTTCTATAGATACTACAGGACTTAATCCTGTTATTTTATCGACATCTGGTCTTTCTGTATTTCCTAAAAATTGTCTGGCATAAGCACTGAAAGTTTCTAAGTATCTTCTTTGTCCTTCTGCATGTATGGTATCGAAAGCGAGAGAAGATTTTCCACTACCACTTTTTCCAGTAAATACAACAAGTTGGTTTCTGGGTATGCTTAAATTTATATTTTTAAGATTGTGTACTCTAGCTCCAATTACTTCTATTTTATCTTCTCTCATGTTCTATTCTTTGGTTTTGAATATATTAATTTCATGAGATTTAGGAATGGTAATAGTGTATTTTTTTTTGTTTTTGTTGCTGAGTTTTTTGTCTCTGAGCCAAGGGTTAAATTGTTTTAATATTTTGTAATTTACTCCTATACTATCTGAGTAAGCGGCTAAATCAACATTACTTTCACTTAGTTGAAGTGTATTAGTTTCAATTTTTTTATACAAATCTTGTTTTCTTAAAATGAACCCATATTTATTTTTGTTTTCAAAAATTTCTTTAATGGCTAAAAGTCGAAAAATATACCTAGATGTCTCTGTTGGTAAGTGCAAATCGTAATAGTTGTTAGAGTTTTGTTCAGTAGCTCTTCTGTAGAGTCCATTAGTTCCAACATTGTAAGATGCAGCTGCCATAGTCCAATTTCCAAATTTATCATAAGACCTTTGTAAATACTTACAAGCAGCTTCAGTAGATTTTTCTAAATTATACCTTTCATCTACATCTGAATTTATTTCCATTCCGTAATCTTTTGCTGTTCCCTTCATGAATTGCCAAAATCCAGATGCTCCTGCGGGAGAGACGACATTTTCTAATCCACTTTCTATTATTGCTAAGTATTTAAAATCTTCAGGTATATTGTTTTTTGCTAATATTGGTTCTATAATAGGAAAATACTTATTCGCTCTTTTAAAGTAAAAAAGTGTGTTAGATTGCCAGTATACATTTTTGTGAATTTCTTTATCGTACCTTTCCCATATGTCCTCCGCAAAAATAGGAGTGTACTCCCCAGCAAATCCTATAGAATCTGGGGTTACTAATGTGTAACTTCTAAAAAAAGAATTGAATTCTCTTTGGTGTATAATGTCTACAATGTCATCTGTCTTTTCTTGAGGATTTAGAAAATTAAAAGATAGAAGAGCAATGATAATTAAAGATAAAAATAATAGGAAGTTTTTAATCATTAGAATTGTGTTTTAAAGTTTTTGAAAAGTTCAGATTGTTCATCTTTTTCTGAGATAATACTTTCCTTTATTTTCCAATCAATATTTAAGTCTGAATCGTTCCACATTAACGAACCTTCTGACTGTTTGTTATATATTCCACTACATTTATAGGAAAAAATTGTTTCGTCCTCTAAGGTAGAAAATCCATGAGCGAAACCAGAAGGAATCCAAACCATAGTTTTGTTCTTTCCAGTTAAATGTACCGAAACATGTTCTCCATATGTAGGAGAAGCTTTTCTGATATCCACCGCAACATCTAAAACTGACCCCTGTATTACTCTTACTAGTTTTCCTTGTTCAAATGGTGGGTTTTGAAAGTGTAATCCTCTTAATACTCCTTTTGAAGAAAAAGATTGGTTATCTTGTACAAAGTCTACATCTATTCCATTGTTTTTAAAAGACTCCCTGCTCCAGCTTTCAAAGAAGTATCCTCTTTCATCTTCAAAAATTCTAGGTTTTATGATTAGAAGTCCTTCAATTTTAGTTTCTATTATTTCCATTTTATATAAATTTATGTAAGTATCAAATATATAAAATCAATTTCAATATATCTGTTTAATTTAACAAATAAATGTAAATTTGCTAAAAATTTAAATTATGAAAAAAATTAGTGTAGTATTAGGTGCGAGTTTATTATTGTTATTTTCCTGTGTTAATGATAAATCTTCTGTATCTGAAGTAGATAAATTATCATTTACTCCAGAAATAGACAGTGTAAGTTATGCTATTGGAATAGTGTATTCTAATTATATTTTTAATAACATTGGTGTTCAGAAATTGAATTTTACTGAATTTGAAGATGCATCTAATACTTTTTTAAATGAAGGATCATTAAGAATTCATCAAGATTCTGGAAGGATAGTTATTGATGAATTTGTAAAGCAATTTGAAGATACTTTGGTAAATCCAGTAAATGCTAATTATGATAATTTAGATGATATTAGTTATAGTTTAGGTTTGGATATTGCTAAAACTATTACCACAAGATTTAATCTAGCTTTTAATCCTTTAAAATTAACGAAAGCGTTTCGTGTAATTTTTGAAGGTGAGGAAAGTAAGATGTCTTTTGAAGAAGCTAATATTTGTTTTGAAGCTTTTATGATAAAACAACAAAAAGAACAAGAGAAAAAATCTCAATCTTTATTAATGGAAAAATTAGTCGAAAATAGAAAATCAATGAAAAATACTGTTAATGGCAAGGTAACTTTGAACAGTGGATTGCAAATTGAAATATTAAATGAAGGAAATGGAGTTTCTCCTACTTCACAAGATCAGGTAACAGTACATTATACTGGTAAATTAGCGGATGGCACTATCTTTGATAGTTCTGTTGATAGGGGAGAGCCTGCGGTTTTTCCAATAAGTGGTGTTATCCCTGGTTGGACGGAAGCTTTGCAATTAATGCAAGTTGGTAGCAAGTGGAACTTAGTAATTCCTTCAGATTTAGCCTATGGAGAAGGTGGAATTCCTCAAGCAGGAATTGGTCCCAACGCCACTTTGTATTTTGAAGTAGAACTTCTTAAGATAAATTAAAAATTTATTCTAAATAATAAGAGTCTGATTTTAGATTATATTGGAATTCAGGTATTTCAATATTATTATCTATATATAGTGACCTTTCATTATCTATAAATTTATTTAATTCATTTTTACTTTTTTCATCCATCTCTAATGTTAATTTTTCAACTTTAGATATTGGTAGTATTTGATATCTAGTTAAATTATCTTTATTATATAACCAAACCCAATGTAGATGATATCCAATGTTTTTAAATTTTACTTCACCGTTAGTATCTCTATATAAAGAAAATTGTAATGAGGATCCACCATCAGTATGTTCTCTTCTCTGATTACTTATAATATTTCCTAAAGACCAAATAATAATTTTTTCATTATTCAGACTATCTTTCCTGTATTCTGCAGGTTGTACCCAATGAGGATGACCACCAATTACTATATCCGCTCCATTTGATAATAACCATTCTCCCCATTTTTTCTGATATTTATCTGGGAAGGACAGGTACTCCGACCCCCAATGAATTATTACTATGATTTTGTCAACATTTTTTTCTTTAGAGATTTGAATATCTTGTAATATTACATCTTCATCAATCATGTTTACAATATTAGGATATTTGGTATCTAATCCGTTCGTTCCATATGTATAGTTTAGCAATGCTAATTTTATTCCTTTCTTTTCAATTATTAGAGGGGAATTATCTCTTCTCTCAACTGAATCTTTATAAGTTCCAAGATGTGTAAAATTCAATGAGTCAAGAACATTAATTGTTCTAACTAATCCATCTGAACCCCTATCATTACTATGATTATTGGATGTAGTTAAAATATCGAATCCAGCATTTTGAATTGCAATAGCATATTCATCTGGAGCGCAAAATCTTGGATATCCACTATAAGGTTTACCAGCTAAAGTAACTTCTAAATTAGCAATTGCAAAATCTACACTATTTATTAATGAACTTGTATATTCAAAGTAATGATCGTAATTATAATTGCCCATAGAATCTTTTGCTGCTTTTATTTGAGGGCCATGTTGCATAAAATCTCCCATAAAAAGAAAACTTACCTCATCATCTATAATTGGAGTTTTAATTGATAATTCCTCTTTTTTATAATCATTTGTTTCTTGACATGAAATATTAAAGCATGTGATAGTTGATATTAAAATTAAACTTTTTTTACAAGAAATAAATAACTTTTCTTTCATAATTTATCTATTATTCCATCTTCCAAGTCTAGGAATTCCAACAGTATAGAACCATCTTTTTACTTTTCCTATTCCTTGTTTTTTTAATTGTTTTTTTACCATTTCCTGCATGTCTTTTGCAGTTTTTATAGTGTCTTGTTGCGTAAACTCTCCATTATTGTAACAATAGTTACAGTAATTTTCATTTGTTGTTCCATCTTTATCTGTTCCTGCAGAAAACATTTCACTTTCTTTAGGCATATGGCAGCTTTGACAAAATTTATCTAATTTCATAATTTTGTTCTTTTAGTTAGTTTTTCTTGTCCATTGTGAAGTTCTTCCAAACCAAGATATTCCAACATATCCTCTTAAATCTAATTTATTTTTAGAAGTCATAGTTATAATTCCACTGTATGTATTTCCACTTTCAGGATCGTATATTTCACCATCATCCCACTGTTCCTCTTTATCATAACTAAAGTTATACATCATTATCATTCCTAATCTTTTTCTGGATTTTAATTCTTCATTCGGATTTTCCGGATCTGTTTTAGGATTTCCATTTTTATCATTAGGAGTTTTCATCCAAGTAATTTTTCCAGAAAGTGTATTTCCATCTTTATATATTTTAATAATAGCATCATTATTTTCGGTATACCAATCTCCCTCAATATTATAGGATTGAGAATAACTAAAACTAGCTATAAAAATGCTGAGGAGAAGTAGTTTATTTTTTTTTATCATAATTATTAGTTTAGAATTTCAAATATATAAAAAAATCCCTACTCAATGAGAAGGGATTTTAATATTTTAATTTGAGTTTTGTTTTATATATGAATTACTTCATCATATGCATCAGCTACAGCTTCCATAACCGCTTCACTCATAGTAGGGTGAGGGTGAATTGATTTTAGTATTTCATGTCCTGTAGTTTCTAGTTTTCTGGCTACTACTGCTTCAGCAATTAATTCTGTAACATTGTATCCAATCATATGACAACCTAACCATTCTCCGTATTTTGCATCAAAAATAACTTTTACAAATCCATCTTTATGTCCGGCAGCAGATGCTTTACCAGAAGCTGTAAATGGAAATTTTCCAACTTTAAGTTCGTATCCTGCTTCTTTTGCAGCAGCTTCTGTCATACCAACAGATGCAATTTCTGGTGAACAGTAAGTACATCCAGGAATATTACCATAGTCAATTGGTTCTGGATTATGACCAGCAATTTTTTCTACACAAACAATTCCTTCAGCAGAAGCAACATGCGCTAAGGCTTGAGTTGGTAATATATCTCCAATTGCATAATAACCAGGAACATTAGTTTGGTAAAAATCGTCTACTAAAACTCTCCCTCTTTCTGTTTTTATTCCAACTTCTTCTAGTCCGATATTTTCAATATTTGCTTCAATACCAACTGCAGAAAGAACTACATCACATTCAATAGTTTCCTCTCCTTTTTTTCCTTTTACTAATACTTTACATCCAGAACCTTTAGTGTCTACACTTTCTACAGATGCGTTAGTCATTATTTTTATGCCTGATTTCTTTAGTGACCTTGCTAATTGTTTAGAAACATCAACATCTTCTACTGGAACAATATTTGGCATAAATTCAACGATTGTTACTTCCGATCCCATTGCCTTATAGAAGTATGCGAATTCTACTCCAATAGCACCAGAACCAACAATAACCATTTCTTTTGGAGCAGACTTAAGTGTCATAGCATCTCTATATCCAATGATTTTAATTCCATCTTGAGGAATATTTGCTAATACTCTAGATCGAGCTCCTGTAGCAACAATAATATTTTTTGCAATGTATTCGGTATTTATTCCATCTGTAGTAACAGAAACTTTATTTCCTTTTAAAACTTTTCCGTAACCCTTAAGTACTTCTACTTTATTCTTCTTTAATAGGTAAGCAATTCCTCCACTCATTCCGTCTGCAACATCTCTACTTCTTTTTATTATAGAAGGGAAATCGGCATCAGCACTTTTTACATTAATACCATAGTCCTCAGCATGCTTTATATATTCAAATACTTGTGCCGATTTTAATAATGCTTTTGTAGGAATACATCCCCAGTTAAGGCAGATACCACCAAGGCTTTCTTTTTCTATAATAGCAGTCTTTAGTCCTAATTGTGAAGCTCTTATAGCAGTTACATATCCACCAGGTCCACTCCCAAGTACAATTACATCATAGTTCATATTCTTTATTTTATTAAGTTTTTATTTAGTTCTGCAATATTAGTTAAAACATCTTGTACGGAAATATCTTTCATACAACTTTTTTCTCTGCTACAAGAATTTCCGAAATAGCAATCGCAACCACTAGTAGGCTCTATTATTATCCCTCTTCCATAGAGTTCAAATTCGTGTATATTAAATATATTATGGAAGAGCATTAATTGTTTTTTTAAAGCAATCGCAATGTGCATCATCATACTTACAGGAGTGACAATAATATCGGTATTGTTAGTAATAGAGATAAATTCTTCTAAAGAAAAAGTGCCTAAATAAGTTGCATTTGTTTGTTTAACGTAATAGTGGTTCATTTCATCTTCATTCGGACCTCCCATTAGTAAACAGAAATATCCTTGTCTTTCTAAGTTATTTATTAGTTCTACCCAATTTTCTTTTGGCCAAAGCCTGGTTTTCCATCTGAGTCCGCAACCGGTATTTAGTCCGATAATAGTTTTTCCATTTGCTAGTTTTCTTAATTTCTTTTTCCAAATATCACTTCCTTTTTGGTTGAGATTAATCTTATAATCTTCTCCATTAAAATCAAAATGGCAAATTTCAAAAATTTCCTGTAAATAGTTTTTGGTATTTCTTTTTGAAATATGGTCGAACAATCCCGTAATTAATTTGTGTTCTGCATTATTTGTTGCGGTATTTAAGTGTCCATCTTTCCAAATAAAACCAAATTTATCTTTAGACTTAACAAGAGAAAGTAACATGCAAGCTTCCTTGTCTTTATCCAGATTTATAGCAATATCAAATTCCTGATTTGATAAATAAGAGACAGAAGATTCTTCCCATTTAAGTATCTCATCTACCTCATTTTTAGGCACTATTTGCGGGCTATGTGTTATCCATGTAAAATGACAATCTCCATATTTCTCTTTGTATTTTTCCAATAATGGAGTTGTTCGGATAACATCACCAATTGCACCTAATTTTATAAATAAAAT
>CAJQIZ010000002.1 GCA_905478555.1 uncultured Flavobacteriales bacterium | reverse complement strand
GAAACCTCCCATTACTGCAGGTGCGTTACCCAAAACATCTGTTATTAAATGATGACGGTAGTTCGCACAAAAAAAACCGTTCCATCTGTCGAACTAAAAAAAATACCTACACCAGTTGTGAATGTTGCATTACCCTATTACAGTGCCAGTAATTGCAAAAAGTTCCCACTCCTATAGGAAAAATAAAATCAATAGTATACAGATTTAAACTTCTTTCCTCACCAACTACTATCACTCCTAAAGTAAAAGTTTTTTTTCATTTTATTGATTTAATTTTCTACAAAATAAATTTATTTTTAGATATATCTAAATTTATTTCAAGAATAATCTAATTTTGTTACTTTTGCAGCATGAATACATTTGCAGAAGAAAATTATTTAAAAGCTATTTTATCCCTATCCATTCAAGGGGAAGAGTTAGTTTCAACAAATTCCATTGCAACAGAATTGAACACTTCTGCTGCATCAGTAAGCGATATGCTAAAGAAATTACAGGAAAAAAAACTAATTATATACAAAAAATACAAAGGAGTAGCTCTAAACAAACAAGGGAAATCCATTGCCGTAAACATACTTAGAAAACACAGATTATGGGAAACTTTTCTGGTAAAAAAACTAGATTTTAACTGGGATGAAGTGCATGATGTTGCAGAACAGTTAGAACACATAAAATCGGAGGAGTTAATAGATAAATTAGATTCCTTTTTATACTACCCAAAATTTGACCCTCATGGGGAAGTAATACCAACAAAAGAAGGTACCATACCACAAACTGACAGAGTACTATTAAGTGAGATAGAGGAAAATACTAATGGAATCGTATTAGGAGTATCATTGGACGAAACGTCTTTTTTACAATATCTGAATAAATTAAAAATAGAAATTGGAACTGAAATTCAAATTTTTGATAGAATAGATTTCGATAAATCAGTTAACATTAGCATAAATAATAAAAAACAAAACATTAGTAATGAGGTAGCAAAACACCTTTTAATAAAAAACAAATAAAATGGAAAAATACGAATTATACCAGTGGTTTATAATACAAAACCCAATTTTACAAGCACTTTACGCAGGACTTTTTACCTGGGCATTAACCGCTTTAGGAGCAGCACTTGTCTTCTTATTCAAAACATCAAACAGAAAAATTTTAGATATTGCTTTAGGATTTACTGGTGGAGTAATGATAGCAGCAAGCTTCTGGTCATTATTATCACCTGCAATAAACTATGTAGAAATGCAAAATGTTTTAGCGGAGCAAAATAATCTTCCTATAACCCCATCTTGGATTGCACCAGCAATAGGATTCTTTTTAGGAGCTTTATTTCTTTTCGGATTAGATAAAATAATCCCTCACCTACACATATTTGCAAAAAGAGAAGAAGCGGAAGGAATAGAAACAAATTGGAAAAAGACAATACTACTTGTACTAGCAATTGCATTACACAACATACCGGAAGGATTGGCAGTTGGTGTAGCTTTTGGAGCAATTGCAAGTTCTGATTTAATGATTGGAGGTGAGCCAATCTTTACTATGGGAGCGGCTATCGCACTTGGTATTGGCATTGGTATTCAAAACTTCCCAGAAGGATTTGCCGTTTCCATGCCACTAAGAAGGCAAGGAGTTAGTAGATGGAAATCGTGGAAATGGGGACAATTATCTGCTATTGTAGAACCAATATTTGCTGTAATAGGTGCAGCAGTGGTAATGCAAGTTTTACCAATATTACCTTACGCACTCTCTTTTGCAGCAGGAGCTATGATATTTATTGTAGTAGAAGAAGTTATTCCCGAAAGTCAGAGAGGTGGTAATACTGATCTAGCAACAATGGGACTTATATTAGGTTTTATAGTGATGATGGTATTAGATGTTTCTTTAGGATAAACCCTCATCTTTTTACTATCTTTGCAATTATGTCCAAAGATTTTATAAATATTAAGAACAGAAAAGCTTCCCACGAATACGAATTTATTGATAAGTTCGTTGCAGGGGTAGTGTTGAAGGGAACAGAAATAAAATCAATTAGGAATAGTCATGTAACTATGTCGGATGCGCATTGCGTATTTATTGAAAATGAACTCTGGATAAAAAACCTACATATTTCGGAATACTCCAATGGAGGATATGTAAATCATGAACCAAAAAGAGAACGAAAACTTCTTTTAAATAGACAAGAATTAGAGAAGATTAACGGGAAAGTAACTACAAAGGGAATGACCATTATCCCTACCCGATTATTTGTAAATGATAAAGGAAGAGCTAAGTTAGAAATTGCAGTTGCAAAGGGTAAAAAGCTATTCGATAAAAGAGAATCCTTAAAAGACAAGGACAATAAAAGAGATTTAGATAGAATCCGTAAAAACTTTTAAATGAAATACATCCTCCCCATATTAGTTCTAATACTTACTTATTCCTGCAAAAAGGAAAACTTACAAACTGAAGAAACTGCCACATTACAGTTTTCCAACGATACCGTTATTTTTGATACAATTTTTAGTTCTATAGGTTCTGTTACCAAACAACTTATGGTGTACAACTACAATAATTTTGATATTATCACCAATGTAAGATTATCTGGAGATACAGAAGGTAATTTCAGAATGAATGTAGATGGAGAAAGTGGCAACAACATACAAAATGTAAAAATATTAGCAAACGACAGTATGTTTGTTTTTGTAGAAGTAACCATTGACCCAACAAATACAAATATTCCCTATTTAGTTTCCGATTCTATTATTTTTACTACTGGAATTAAAATACAAGATGTTGACTTAGTAGCCTACGGACAAGATGCTTATTTTCATACTGCAAATACTTATGGAGACATAATAAATGGAGAAGATACTTCTAGGTTTTTTTACCATCAACTAGAATGCAATGAAGTCTGGAATAACGACAAACCACATGTTATTTACGGATATGTAATTGTAGATCCGAACTGCCAATTAACTATAAATGCAGGATCAAATATTTACCTACACAAAAACTCAGGTGTTATTGTAGGAAATCCATTTTCTGCTACAACAGGAGGAACTATAAAAGTAAATGGAGAACTAGGAAATGAAGTTACTTTTAGAGGAGATAGATTAGATTCTTGGTACGACTCTTTACCAGGACAATGGGATAAAGTTTGGTTGTATCCAGGAAGTATTAATAACGAATTTAATTATTGTAACTTCCAAAACGGAACCATAGCTATACATGCAGATACTGTAACAAACATCAATCCTACTGCAGTAATAAATAATTGCAAAATAGATAACATGTCCGCAATAGGAATACTAGGGCAAGGAGCAAAAATAGAAGTAAACAATACAATTATCACAAAATGCGGACAATATTCAGTAGTGTGTAATATTGGTGGAGATTATTCCTTTAAGCATTGTACTTTTGCCAACTATTGGAATTTTGACTTTAGAAACACACCCTCTATACTACTAAACAATTATTATGAAGGTTCAGATGGAAATATTTATATTAGGGATTTGAATAAGGCTTATTTCGGTAATTGTATTATTGATGGAAACCTTACTAATGAAATCTCTTTTCAGGAAAATGAAATCGGTAATTTCAACTATACTTTTGACCACTGCCTAATTAAAATTGATCCGAATGAAGACACAGAAAATTCTAATTACATCAATGTAATAAAAAATGAAAGTCCAGCATTTGAAAACAAAAAATTATTTGATTTTCATTTGTCCCAAAACTCTGCATGTAATTCTGCTGGAGATTTTAACATTACACAAACAGAGCAAATTCTGTATTCAGACTTAGAAGGAAAATTAAGAGATAATGTTCCTGATTTGGGAGCCTTAAAAAGAGTGAATTAAAGAGTAGTTAAAAACTCAATGGTATCTATATTATCGGCATAATCCCAAAGTTGTGGTTTTTGTGTTTCTCCAAAATGAGTATTCTTCTTTACAATATCTTCCTTACTTACAACACATTGTAGCAAGTCTTCATTTTTATTAATGTAATCTTTCACTTTCTCCAAATCTTCATAAAACTCATAAAACAACATAGATACAGGAGATTGTAAGGAAGAATCTTCTTTTAAAAGCACAAAACCATTTTCTATTAACTCATGGCTCCCCATCAGAAATATTGCTTTATTATAATCATAATTATTACCGTATTTCTTATGGTTTACAATATCTTGAAAAGGGAAAAATACTTCAAATAATTTGTCTAAATTATATCCTTTTGGCAAAAACACTTTAGATACATTTCTGCAACCTAATCCGAAATACAAGAAAATATCTTCCGCTAATCTTTTTAACTCTTGTTGTGTTTCTTTTCCATTCAAAACAGCAATTGACCTTCTGTTCTTTCTGATTATCCTACGGATATTATTAAAATAATATTCAAAATATTTTGAGGAATTATCTGAACCAGTTGCTATAACTGCATCAAATTTTCGCTCCTTTAAATTTTGAATATATTTTAGCTTATCTGAAAAATTAGGATTTATTTTACAAAGTATTTCCCATAAATAAGGTAATAACACACTATCGTTGGAGGAGAGTTTTACCACCGCTTTGTTTCCACTTACAATTACCGACAAAAAATCATGAAAACCAACCAATGGAATGTTTCCCGCCATTACTAGTAGTACTTTTTTATCCTCTCCTAAATCTGATAAATTATAAGGAGTCAGCCAAGCATCAAAATTTGCTGCACTTAGCTGTTCGGACAAAGCCAATAAAGAATTCTTAATACTATCTTCTGTAAACCAATTATTCCTCACTTTCGCTTCTCTTATTTTACCTTTTAGAGATCCTAATTCATCCTTCATAAAAGTGGGGTTTTCTAACGAAAGTCCAGAAATAAATCTACCTAACTGTACAAATGTGTGTATTCTTTCTTCTAAGTTCATTTTATGTAATATCTTTGTGCAAAAGTAATATTAGTTTACTATTTGTAGTTATTTACTAAAAATAAAAATGAACAAAATAATTTTCTTTTCATTCCTGTTATTCTCTAACAGTTTATTTTCTCAGAACATATCACAAAATGTTATAATAGAATATGAAGATACTCTTTCGGTAATAGCACATACTATTATGAACGGAGAAACTGAAAAAATAAGAACTCAAGCTAATATTGGGTTTTTATCTGAACTAAAAGAAGTCTTAAAATATAAAAAATCATACCTCTACCCTTTTGGTAAATTAGTAACCATAAGCAAACTAAATCCTACAGATAATAGTTTCCGTTTATTCAGCTGGATTTTAAAGAAGGAAGACGGCAGCTATAACTATTTTAATTTGATAGTATTAGAAGCTACAGGAAAGAACGACTTCAACACTATTATTGAATTAAAAGACAATAAAAATGTGTTGAACTCTGAAAACAATACCTTAGATAAAGATAATTGGTACGGAGCGTTAATCTATAAAATAATATCTCCGAAAAAGAAAAACAATAAACTGTACACCATTTTAGCATGGGACGGAAGTAATAGTAAATCTACCACCAAAATAATTGATGTAATAGAAATAAAAAACAAAGAGGTTAGTTTTGGAAAAGACATATTTATAAATGGAAAAACAGTCTCCAAAAGAATTATCTATAAATACAACTCCAACACCTCTGCATCAGTAAATTATGATGAGGAAAATAAAAGAATTATAATGGATCATTTAGTTCCATTAAAAGAAAACCAGGAAAGGTTTAATCAATTTTATGTTGCAGATGGGAGTTATGATTGCTATCAATATAAAAATGGAACATGGATGTTTACACAGAATATTGATGCAAGAACAAAAACTACATTACCTGAAATAAAGAAGGCAAAATCAGACAAAGGTCTTTTTAACAATTAAGTATGCTACAACAAAAATATTCCGACAAAATAGAGGTAGGTTGTGATGAAGCAGGAAGAGGATGCTTAGCAGGACCTGTAGTAGCTGCAGCTGTTTTACTTCCCCATAATTTTAAAAACAAAAAACTAAACGACTCCAAACAAATGAGTAAGAAAAAAAGGGAGGAGATGGAAATTATAATAAAAAAAGAAGCCATTAGTTTTGGGATAGGAATTGTATCTCCTCAAGAAATTGATGAAGTAAACATACTAAACGCATCTTTTTTGGCCATGCACCGAGCTACAGAAAAAATAAAAGGTAAGTTTGAATTATTACTTATTGATGGGAACAGATTTAATAAATATAAAAATGTAGATCACAAATGCATTATAAAAGGGGATACTAAATACATGAGTATTGCGGCTGCATCTGTACTTGCTAAAACGGCCAGAGATAAAATAATGGAAGACTTATCCCAAGAGTTTCCTAAATACGACTGGGAAAACAACAAGGGCTATCCTACTAAGAAACATAGAGTTGCAATAAAAGAATTAGGTGCTAACATTCATCATAGGAAAAGTTTCCGATTACTAGCAAATCAGCTAGATCTATTTTAATAATTTTGAATTTAAATTAAAGATTAAATAATGACTAAAAATTTAAGAAACAGTATTCTGCTTATCATCAGCCTTTCTGTTATAGGATACTGGTTATTTACAGGACTAAACAACAAAATAGAACCTATTGATAATCAGATAGAAAAAACTAATAATTCTGATCTTATATTTAGGCTTTTACAGAAAGATTCTACTCTTAA
This sequence comes from uncultured Flavobacteriales bacterium, assembly GCA_905478555.1. Classification (GTDB taxonomy): domain Bacteria; phylum Bacteroidota; class Bacteroidia; order Flavobacteriales; family BACL11. Next base: position 46,426 of record CAJQIZ010000002.1, on the reverse strand, counting down.
ATACGATTCGTTAATTGGAGTAGAAAACATTGCCTTTTCCGATACTAGTAACTTCATAAACATCTTAAAAAAACAACAAACTCAATCCATTACAATTGGAGAAATAGCTGCTTATAGCACCATAGAGTTTTTGAGTGTAAACTACAAAGCAAGCACTTTAAATAATTACAAAACATACTTAAAAAGCAACAATCAATTTCAAGAATGGGACTCTATAAATAAATCTCTGAAAACAGATTTTAATTTTAATGTTTCTGAACTAGCAAATTATATAAACGAAATTGGAAGTTTCACTTCAAATACTTCTACTTTTTATTACTTAAAATCGGAAGAAGCCTACAATGTGGTCAGCCTTCTTAATTTTATTATGGACAGTATCACTCCTCAAATAAGCAAGAGATTGTTGTATTATAAAATAAATACAGATAATCTGTTTCATCTCCTTGCAGGAAATTTATTTACAGAAAGTAAAAGTTATTATATAAATACAGGTGATTACTTTATTTTCGGTTCCGACACCACAGAATTAAGTTATATGTACTTCAACTTAAAAGATGGAAATACTATGCAAAATAACCCTTTATTTATCCACTACAAAAGCAAACAATTTTCGGATTACGGAATCAATTATTACTACAATATTACTGATGAAAACGATACTACAAACACCATTTTATCTTATCAATTAAGAGGAGAAAAAAATGGAGTTATTACTAACTTTAATCTTTTTCAGTTCGAAAAAATAAAAGAAATATTAACAGACTCTACCTTCATAGATAGCATGCAAATTGATTCTGTAACAGAGGAAGAACAATTGATAAATCAGATTGTGGAACAAAATCAGGAAAGTCAGGAACAAACAAAAGTAGGAGAAATAACATACCATCTTTTAAATGGAGAATCTTTTAGAGAATCTACCGTAAAACTAAAGTTAAAATTAGAAAAAGGAGGATACGATTATAATAAAGTGAAATCAGAACATGTATATTTTATAGTTAATAACGGAAACAAAAAACTAGATTGGAATACTGCCATACAGAGGTATTTAGATAAAAAACAACCAGAAGATGGAGATTACTTTTTTATGGAAAAGTTTTTTTATTAATCGTCATCAAGATGATATCCTCTTTTTTGATATTCTTTATCATACATTTCAATATAACTTCCTATGTAATATTTTTTACCTTTATTTATATGAAATTGTAATTTTTGAGGATTATCTATTAAATACTGTTGTAATTTAGTTTCAATTTTTCCTGCTTCAGAAAATAATACATCAAAATGAAAATCTTCAAGGCCTTGAATTAAACTATTATAATACCATTTTATTTCCTTTAGAAATTTATTAGTAGAATCATTTTTTATTTCATTATCTATTAATGATAACATAGCTTGATAATATTCTACATTGGTTTTAATATCATTTATTGATATTGTTTTATCTAAAAAACGAATTGTATCTACATCTTTTTCTAACGCATAAATGGTAGTTATACTAAAAATGGATATTAAAATTAATAAAATTCTGTTTATCATAATTTTATTTTATTAAATAAGTTAAACTAAAAGTGGGTATTATCTTCCTTTTTATTACTCCCTTCAAAGGAAATAACACTCCAGCATTTATTAATATTTTCTTGTTTTTTGTATCCAACATGTAGTTTAGTTGCGGGCTTATAGCAAAATCAAATCTATGTGTTTCTTCTTTTTCATAGATAGCATATATTCCATTTACAGATATACTTCCATACCATTTATCAAATAAATGTTTTCCCCCTCCAATAGAAGCACCACTAAATACAAAGGAGGAATTTAACTCTGCAGAAACAAAATAGTCCACAGATTTCATATAGCTCAGCCCTACCCCATAGGCAAATGGAAATCCATAAGTATGAGTAACAAATAACTCCTGCTGTTTTTGTTCTAAAACTCCCTTATCAAATTTATTTAAATCATATCGTTCTATAACAGAAATTAAATTATCTGCATAAGTAGGGCTGGTTGCATATCCTGCTTTTTTAAGTCCTTTTGCCCAACCTTTATAATCGGTTATTTTCAATTCAAATAAAGAGGAATATCTACTATGTGTAGTTAAAAACTCTGAATGATCTCTATAGGATTGCTTTACCTTCTTATACTTCCGGAAACATTCGTTTTTAGCATCATCATCTGCATAAATTTTCATTCCCTCCCACCCATGACATTTTATTCCGAAATGGTTCTTACCTTCCCTTGCCAAATAGCTTTCTCCATTTCCACTTTCTAGTATACCTTGAGACAATGTAATAGATGCCGGTATTCCAAATTCGTTCATTTCACTTACTGCCAATTCGGCATACTTTTCAATATACAGATCAGTTTTACTTTGAGAAAAAGTAGTAAACACTAAAAAAGAAAAGAAAAGGAGAAGGAAATATTTCATTCCACTAAAATATAAATTTATTATAAATTTTATACATTTCGAAAATCTTAATTATAAACATTTTACAATGAAATAAAACACTTTCTGAAATCCATGATTGGGTCTTCTGGATAGAAAAGACTCATATCTAGTAAGTTTTAAATAGGAAGATTTAACTTAAACCTTTCATTAATTCCTTTATTTCCTTGCAAACCCCCAGTGTGTATTGCCAAAATACTACTCCCTTTTGGGAAGTAATCTTTTTTAATTAAATCTAAAATTCCGAACATCATTTTTCCGGTATAAATTGCGTCTAAAGGAATATTATTTTTATCGTAAAAATCTATTACAAAACCGATTAACTCTTCTGAGATCTTAGCATAAGCACCAAAATGGTAATCGTTTATTAATTTCCAATTTTGTTTGTTAGTCCAACTACTGATATCCTTTTCTAAATCTTCACTTCCTTTTATAGCAGGAAAGCCAATAACTTTCTGATTTTCAAAAGAAGAATTTACAATTCCTGAAATAGTACTTCCTGTACCAATTGCAATGCAAATAAAATGTTGAGTATTGTTTTTATCTAAAATCTCTTGGGTTCCTTTTATTGCCAATTTATTGCTTCCCCCTTCTGGAATTAAATAAAAATCTCCAAACTTATCTTTTAACTTTTCAATAAAATCAGAGCTATGTTTTTGTCGATATTCCTGCCTACTTACATAATGGAGTTCCATTCCATTTTGCTTAGCAAAACTTAAAGTATCATTCAATGGTAAAGTCTCCACTCCCCTAATTATTCCAATACTATTAAATCCTTTTTCGTTTGCAGCAAATGACGTTGCCGCTATATGATTGGAATATGCTCCACCAAAAGTTAAGATAATTTTTATGTTTTGTTTTTCTGCTTCTAGCAAATTATATTTTAGTTTGTAATATTTATTACCCGAAACAAAAGGATGAATCAAATCTATTCTCTTTATAAAAAGTTGAATTTCTTTCTCTTTTAAGAGAGGATGGGATATTTCTTGAGTTTTGATTTTCATTTGTGCAAATATCGTAAATTTGCCGTTAAATGAAAGAATTCTCAAAAATACAAAATCTGGATAAAGACGAATATTATCACTCTAAAGAAGGGTATATTGTTTTTACAGAAAAGTACCACTTAAAAAGAGGATATTGTTGTAACAATAACTGCAAGCATTGTCCGTACAAAAAAGACGATAAACGAAAACAAAATGACAGATATTAAAAAAGCCATTTTAGAAGGTATTCCTTCTAAATTACCTAACAAAAAACAATACGACACTACTGTAAGTCATGCCCCAAAAAGAAAGGATATACTTACAACAGAGGAAAAGAAACTTGCCATAAAAAATGCATTACGATATTTCCCAGAAAACTTACATTCTGTTTTAGCACAAGAATTTGCAGATGAGTTAAAAGAATATGGTAGAATTTACATGTACCGATACCGACCAGATTATGAAATAAAATCTCGTCATTTTGAAGATTTCCCTCATAAGAGTAAGCAAGCTGCAGGAATAATGATGATGCTATCCAACAACTTGGACTATGCCATTGCTCAGCATCCACACGAATTAATTACTTATGGAGGAAATGGTGCCGTATTCCAAAACTGGGCACAATATTTACTCTGTATGCAACTTTTATCCCAAATGACAGATAAACAAACTTTAGCTTTGTATTCTGGTCATTCAATGGGATTATTTCCTTCTCATAAAGACGCACCAAGAGTGGTAGTAACCAACGGGATGATGATACCCAACTACTCCAAACCAGATGATTGGGAAAAATTTAATGCTTTAGGAGTTACTCAATATGGGCAAATGACTGCAGGAAGTTTCATGTATATCGGTCCTCAAGGAATTGTTCATGGTACCACAATTACGGTTTTAAATGCATCCAGAAAAATTGATTCTACCGCTAAAGACATGAGTGGAAAAATATTTGTTACTGCAGGTTTAGGTGGAATGAGTGGAGCACAACCAAAAGCAGGAGTTATTGCAAACGGAGTTTGTATAGTAGCAGAAGTAAATCCGGAAGCAACTTACAAACGTCACGAGCAAGGATGGGTAGATGAAGTATATAAAGACTTAGATGAGTTAATAGATAGAGCGGTTTCTGCCAGAAAAAACAAAGAAGCAGTATCTATTGCCTATGATGGAAACATTGTAGACCTTTGGGAGAAATTAGTAGAAAGAGAAATTTATATTGAATTAGGTTCCGACCAGACCTCCTTGCACAACCCTTGGGCAGGTGGATACTATCCTGTTGGGATGAGTTTTGAAGCTGCAAATGAGATGATGGCCAATAATCCGGAACAATTTAAAAAGGAAATACAAATGACATTATTAAGACATGCCAAAGCAATAAATACATTAAGTAAAAACGGAATGTACTTTTTTGATTATGGAAATGCCTTTTTACTTGAAGCAAGCCGTGCAGGGGCAGATATACTAAATGAAAAAGGAGATTTTAAATATCCATCTTATGTGCAAGATATTATGGGTCCCATGTGTTTCGATTATGGTTTCGGTCCTTTCCGTTGGGTATGTTCTTCTAACTCTGCACAAGATTTGGAAATTACAGATAGAATTGCAGCAGAAGTATTAGAGGAATTAATGTTTAACGCACCAAAAGAGATACAGCTACAATTGCAGGATAACATCAATTGGATAAAATCGGCTGGAGAAAATAAAATGGTAGTAGGATCACAAGCCAGAATACTATATGCAGATACAGAAGGAAGAATGAAAATTGCAGAAGCTTTTAACAATGCAGTTGCTAGTGGTAAGCTATCCTCTCCTATTATTTTAGGCAGAGATCATCATGATGTAAGTGGAACGGATTCTCCGTACAGAGAAACATCAAATATTTATGATGGCTCGCAATTTACAGCAGATATGGCCATACAAAATGTAATTGGTGATAGCTTTAGAGGTGCTACTTGGGTTTCCATACATAATGGTGGTGGAGTAGGTTGGGGAGAAGTGATAAACGGAGGATTCGGTATGATGTTAGATGGTAGTACCGATTCGGAAAGAAGATTAAAATCCATGTTGTTTTGGGATGTAAATAATGGAATAAGCAGAAGAAGTTGGGCCAGAAATAAAGAAGCTAACTTTGCCATAAAAAGAGCCATGGAAATGGAACCTAACTTAAAGGTTACCATTCCCAACTTTGCAGATGAAAAATTAATTAACAAATTAAATCTATAAATATGACTCCTCAAGTAAACCCTTCTATATTTCAATTTTTAAATACATTAAAAGACAATAATAACAGAGAGTGGTTTGCCGAAAATAAAGATTATTATTTAGAGGAAGAAGAGAAAATAAAATCCTTTTTTACTTCTATTTTTCAGGGGATACAGTCGGTAGATAAATTGGAAGGAATGAAAGCCTACAGAATTTACCGAGATGTTCGTTTTTCTAAAGATAAATCACCTTATAAAACCTACAGAAGTTGTAGTTACAAAAGAGCAACTGAAGATTTAAGAGGAGGTTATCATTTGGAGATAACAAATGAAGGTTCGTTTTTGGCAGTTGGTTTTTGGCAACCTAATAAAGAAGATTTACTCAGAATACGACAAGAATTTGAACTAGATGGAAATACGATTACTGAAATATTAGAATCAAAAGATATTAAAAAAATATTTGGAGGATTTCACAAAGGAAATTCTCTAAAAAAAGCACCAAAAGGATTTGATAAAAACCATCCGAATATAGAATTAATAAATAAAAAAGATTTTATATTAATGAAAAGATTTACTGACAAAGAAGTTCTACATAAAAACTTTCAGAAAACAGTTTTAAATTCCTTTGAAATTATAAGACCTTTTTTTGATTACATGAGCAGTATACTTACTAGTAACTTAAATGGAGAGTCCTTAATAGAGGAATAACAAACAATTCTGAACGAATAAGATTTTGTTAAATCCCTTTATTTGAAGTTAATTTTTATATGTATTTTTGTGAAAATTAGAAATAAAAAAAAATGAAGAAAATTATCTTAGTTGTTCTTACTGTAATAAGTGTTACTGCTTATTCTCAATTACAAATGGGTACCAACCCTGCACAAAACCAAGCAACCTATTTAATTGATAATGTATTAATTGGAAATGGAGTAACTACCTCTAATCATGTTTTTACAGGGGATTCATCACAGATAGGTTATTTTACCGATTCTTTAGGACTAATTGGATTTACGGAAGGATTTGTACTTTCTACCGGAAGTGTAGATTCTATTGGTAAAATTGGTGCAGACACCATGCCTTGGTGGAATTATATTTATGACTCTGCATGGAATATTATTGACTCTACCCCGTCAATTCAAACTTATCATTTAACTACTAATTTTTCTGGAAATGGAGATGTTGACCTATTAACAATCGCTAATTCTGTACCAGGTTTAATTAGTCAAACTTTCTCCGTTAGTTCTACTGGAGATGCTGCTATTTTAGAATTTGATTTCGTACCTTCTGCCGATACCGTAAAATTTAATTATGTATTTGCCTCAGAAGAATATTTAGACTTTGTAAATTCACAATATAATGATGTGTTTTCCTTTTTCATTTCTGGGCCAGGAATAACAGGACCTTATGCCTCACCATCTAATTTTCCAGGTGGAGCAATCAACATTGCTGAAGTACCAAACTCTAGTCCTTCCTTACCTATTACTATTTCTACAGTAAACGACACCTTAAACTCACAATATTACAATCACGATACCTTAGCGGCAGCATCTGCATTTAATGGTTTTACGGATGTATTTACTGCAAAAGCAGTTGTTATACCGTGTAATGTATATCATATAAAATTAGCTATTGCAGATGGATCGGACGATAGTTATGATTCTGGAGTATTTTTTGAAGCAGGTAGTTTTGATGCTACGGAACCAGGAGCTTTAAATGTAAACACAGTTACATCTGATATATTATGCTTTGGAGATACAACAGGAACAGCACAATTATGTATCGCTGGTGGTGTTGGACCTTATACTACAAATTGGTATGGTGTAAATCCAATTAATTTATCTGCAGGTACTTACAATGTAAGTGTTAGTGATATTCAAGGTTCTTCAGGATCTGCTGTTTATACTATAACAGAACCATTGCAGATATTATTGAGTGCTAATTATACAGGTACACAAATTGAAGGAACTGTTAGTGGAGGTACTCCTAACTATACTTACGATTGGACTTTAAATGGAATTACTGTAAGTACTACTAATATATTTACTCCTTCTCAAAATGGAAACTACAACTTAACAGTTACTGACTCTAACGGATGTGTTGCTTCTGCAGACCCAGTAAATGTATCGAACATACAAGTAGGGATTTCTGACTTACTAACTAATAAACTAGTAGTATATCCTAATCCGTTTACTAACAAAACAACTATTAATTTGTTAGACAATTCTGTAGTAAATAACATCTCTTTATTCGATCCACAAGCAAGAATGGTAAAAGACTTTACACATAGAATTAGTTCTGATAAAATAGAAATAGAAAAAGGAAACCTACAAAATGGAATCTATTTACTAATTATTGAAAGCAATAACTACATATCAAAAAGTAAATTGATAATAGAATAAAAGAAATCTATAAATATAAAAACTCCACTCAGAAATGTTGTGAGTTTTTTTATAACTTTCCTTCCAATTTAGCCTGATTAATAATATGCTCTATCCACATATCTTCTCTGTTGTTTAGTGGATCGTACTCTTGTTTTAAGTCGTTATCGTAAATTTTAGCCATTGTTTGCCAGAAATAAGCATTTACAGAACCTCTGTACAGCTTTAGCAGTTTATAAGTTGATATGTTTGTTTCTCTGTAAATTAGTTTTACCAAAATATTCCCTTCTGTTCTAGTCAATTCCTTCAACTCCTCTCCTAGTTCTTCTTTCAGGAATTTTGATACTTTTTTGGTGTGTTTTTTCTGCTTTCTTTTTCTGGAAATAGAATCCAATTCATTTTTCATTGCTTCTAATTTTTGTTTGGTATAAATAGCATAAAGATATACTTTTAATACCTTTCGTTTTAGTATTTGATACCTCCAACGTTCTTTATTATTCGCAAAGGAAATAATTTCAATACTAGGTACTTCTGTAAGTAAAATAGTATCTCCTTGTTCTACAATATAGTCCTTTATTATATTCTGAGAGAAAATATTTACAGAACTAAATAGTAAAAGCAGAAATAATATTTTCTTATTTTTTATCATTTTGAATTACAAATTCTTTTCGAATAATATTATTTTCAATATGCAATTCTATAAAATACACTCCAGATGAAAAAGTAGAAACATCTATACTTTTTGTTTTAGAATAGATGTTTTCTGAAAACACTTCTCTAGATTGTATGTCGTATATTTTAATCCTTTTTATCCATTCTTTATTTTCTACAAATAAATAGTTAGAGCTCGGATTAGGATACAATTTAAAATCTGATTGGGGAGTAAATACTGTTTGGGGAGTTAAAAACACTGCTGTAGCTTCTGCAAATTCAGATTTACAATTCTCCCTCATCTGTACATTATAGAAGAAATAATGATAAGTGTCACTATTAGGCGAGTTATGTCCGGTAATAGAAGCTAATCCACCAATATAATAAGGATAAGCAGAACCTGTGGAGTTTCTATACAAATCAGAATTATTACTATTCATTCCTAATTCTAAATCATTCATTACCGGAACATCAAAATCAATATAAAGAGTGTTTAAACCTACTTGAACCGTTATGGTTGTATCTTCCAGAATATTAGAGTTATTGTCTCTTAACTCAAAAGTAATAGATTGTGCCGTACCCGCATACACATCAAAAGAAATTATTGTAGAAGGTGTATAACAATCTAAAAATAAATGTCTGTCGTTATTATAATATCCACCACTACCAATTGTATTATCTGCAGGACCTCCATAAACAGCAGTTCCACCAAATTCTCTTACATAATAAGTGGTATTTTGAGTAAGTAACGGAGTCGTAAAATTAGCTCCAGAATATAAAATAGTATTTCCTAAAGTATCCGCATACCAATTTACATTATTTGATGGTGAAGTTAGAATAAAGGTAGAAGGATTTACATAAGAAGTATCGTTATCTACTAATGGTGCAGGAAAAAAAACAATCGTAACAACACTATTTTGTAAAACAGTATCTATACCTAAACTATTAGACACAATAAGTTGAACAGAATAACTTCCCTGTTGTAAATACGAATGCACTGGGTTTTGCAAACTGGATGTTGTTCCATCCCCAAAATCCCAAAACCAACTATTAGGTTGATTTTGACTATTATCAATAAAGTTAATATCTCCAGTACAAGATACAGAAGTAGAAAAACTAAAGTTAGCAATAGGAGCAGCTACACATCCACTATTAGTGGGTTGAGCATTTACAGCAATAGCTCTTCTACCTTTATTGTTATTTACTTTCGCACAAACAGAGAACCAAGAATCAATATTAGTAGAATTTGTATTTAAGATAAATCCCATTGTATTAGTAGTGGTCATCATGGAGTCCATATATACATTTCCTAGCATACTTACTTCATAAGAGGTAGCTCCACTTACCGCATTCCAAAAAACATAAATAGAATCTGGACAAACCCAATTAACAAATACATTTTGTGGAACGCCCACAATAGTAAAGTTTTCATCACTTTCATCTATAGAAGCAGATCTACTCACTCTCACTTTTACATTATCACTTACCGTGTTTGGCACTAACCACGAATAATATCTACTATTAGAATTTATAGTCGAATTAATAATAATCCAATTAGTACCATCAATTGTATATTCCAACATAAAAGGAGTTGTGCCTTCAGAAGCATCCCACCTAATAAATTCTGAATCTCCAGGTACAAAACCCTCTCCTCCAATAGGAAAAGTAAGTTCTACATCATCTGAAATAAACTCATAAGTAATCCAATATTCTTGAGGACCATATGGAACCGCAAAACCATTTACATTCAAAGTATAGTTTCCTGCAATAGGATTGTCAATTATAATCTGTTCCATATTATTTAAATCATCTATAGATGGAATCGCAATAGAATTTAAAGAAGTTTGGTTAGGGCTTTCATCTAACACTAAAGGATTATAAGAGGTTCCTAAAGGAATATAACTTAAAGTAGTATTAATATCATTAACCAAAGCAACAGATGCAGAAGTTGATGCTTCCTTATCGTGCCAATAAGTCATTATTTTTACCTGTTTTGTTCCTGAAGGAATAGTTATACTATGCGTGTTTACTCCTGATTGAGAAATAAAAGAAGTAGTATAGTTACTATTTTCTAACATCTTAACTGCTTTAAAAGCATTCACTTCTCCCCAACCATATTTAAAGTCAGGTCCCGGGTTTCCTAAATCATCTGCCGAGTTAAGTAAAATACATTTCATTAGTGCAGAGGGAGGATTTACTCCCCCATTCAAATCTTTATAAGCTTGGTATAATTGTGCCAAAATACCTGCAATACCCGGACAAGACATAGAAGTACCGGTTTTAAGTCCGTAATTATTTTCTGGAATTGTAGAGTTTACAGATGTACCCTTAGCACCAATATCTGGTTTTATTCTACCATCAGCAGCTGGCCCTCTACTAGAAGAACTAGCTAAAACTCCTAATCCATTTAGGTTTGCAACAGCAATTACATTTTTAGCTTGTTTGTGACCACCAGTAACATTTCCCCAATTGCTACCAGCACCGTATCCACAATCAGAAGTACCACTATTACCAGCAGAAAAAACATGTATTAAAGAAGGATATAAAAGTATTTGCTCGTCTAAATCTTTCGACAAAGAAGTGTATCCTGCGTTACAACCATTAGAATAAGATTTTGAAGTGATAATCACATCATTATTTTGGTAAATAGTAGGAAGATCATAATAGTTATTGTTAGAAGAAGAATATACATACAAGAAAGCTCCATTAGCCATACCAGCAACTAAAGGATCTAAATTACCACTTCCCATAATGGTTCCTGCAACATGGTCTCCATGGTCGTTGGAAAAACTACTACTACAACCTGTACAATTAGACTGATCTATTCTACCCTGATAATCAATATGAGGACCTATAAGTCCATCATCTTGCATCATTACATTTATACCACTACCATCATAATGACGACCAGTAGTAAAATTAGTATTTATAACATTAGATCGGTGCAAGGTTCTTCCCTCATGATTTTCTTTTTCAGATGGAGGGTCAATCGGTTCAATAAAAGAAACGGAATTTAATTCCGAAATTAAATTCAAATTTTGAGGATTTATGGAGATAGTTATAGAGTGAGAAAATTCATTTACATCTTCAATACTTTGAGATAAAAATCTGAAATCTTCTACTACATCTGAAATAATTATATCTTCAAATAAAAGTACTTTTACATGAAGTAAACCTTCCTTAATTGTCCAAACCGGAAATCTAGTTTGTTTTAGTTTTTTATCAATTTTATAATTAGGAAAAAATTTATTTACAGAAAGAATATTAAAATTAACAAACTCTTTTAAAGAAATATTGTCTTTTAAACTTACTACAAAAATATTTTTTGGTAAATAATATAAAAACTTTACTCCTCTTTTTTGTAATTCTACTTTTTGTTGTTCTGTTGGAAGTACACTGAAAAACAACAATCTTTTATTATCATTATCCGAAATGTCACACTCTAAATTTTGGTTTAAATTATAACTTCCTGATTTTAAATTTAAAACAATTTGTTGGGACATTACTGAGTAAACAGAAAGTAAGAAGGTAACGGAAAAGAATAATTTTTTCATCAATAATATTTTAAACAAATATACAAAGCTAATTCAATTTGCAAGGCCAATGAAAAAACTAATTCATATTTTCTGACTTTTATAGTGTAAACCGCTTACTTTTGTGATATGATAAAAGAAATACAATTACAAGTTTTACCCGAGCAAGCGAAAAAAACAGAAGTACTAAAGGAACTTATTTCTAAAAAATTAAATATAGAATTATCTGAAATTAATCATATTGAAATTGTAAAACGATCTATTGATGCCAGACATAGAATTATAAAAATAAATTTGAGGTTAAATGTATTTATACAACAAGAATTTGAAAAAAAAGAAGAGGACTTTCCTATATTTAAAAATGTAGAAGGGAAAGAAGAGATAATAATTGTAGGAGCTGGCCCAGCAGGTATGTTTGCTGCACTAAAACTAATAGAGAAAGGGAAAAAACCTATTATCATAGAAAGAGGGAAAGAAGTGAGAGATCGAAGATTTGACCTAGCAAAACTAACAAAAGAGCATATTGTAAATGAAGATTCTAACTATTGCTTTGGAGAGGGTGGTGCAGGTACTTTTTCGGATGGAAAGCTATACACTAGAAGTAAAAAAAGAGGAGATGTAAATAATATTTTAGATATATTAGTAATGCATGGAGCTTCTCCAGAAATAAGAATAGAGTCACACCCTCATATTGGAACTAATAAACTTCCTAAAATAATAAAAAATATAAGAGAAACTATTTTGCAATATGGTGGTGAAATTTTATTTAATAGTCGAGTAACAGAACTAATTATAAAAAACAATAAGGTAGATGGAGTGCAATTACAAAATGGGGATGAAATTAATGCCCCTAACATCATACTCGCTACTGGTCATTCTGCTAGAGATATTTTCGAACTACTTCATAAAAAAGAAATAGAAATTCAATCAAAAGCATTTGCCGTTGGGGTAAGAGTAGAACATACACAAGAGCTGATAGATCAAATACAATATAAATGCGAAATAAGAGGTGAATTTCTACCTCCCGCTCCCTATTCTGTAGTAAAACAAGTAAATGGAAGGGGCGTATATTCTTTTTGCATGTGCCCAGGTGGAATTATTGCTCCTTGTGCAACAAAGCCTGGAGAAGTAGTTACTAACGGATGGTCTCCTTCAAGAAGAGATTATGCTACTTCAAATTCAGGTATTGTAATAGAATTAAAACTTACAGACTTTGCTGAATACGAACAATTCGGACCTTTATCAGGACTAGAATTTCAAAAGAATATAGAACAAAAAGCATGGAAAGTGGGTGGAGAAACACAGAAAGTTCCTGCACAAAAATTAGCAGATTTCACCAACAATAAACTATCTGACAGCATTCCTAAAACATCTTATTTCCCAGGAACAACATCTGCTCTATTATCAGATGTATTACCAGATTTTATAAACCAAAACTTACAAGATGGTTTTAAATTATTTGGGAAACAAATGAAAGGTTACATGACTAATGAAGCAGTAGTTCATGCACCTGAAAGTAGAAGTTCTTCCCCAGTTAGAATTCCAAGAGATTTCGAAACACTACAACACCCGCAAATTAAAGGATTGTATCCATGTGGTGAAGGAGCAGGATACGCAGGAGGAATAATCTCTGCAGCAATTGATGGAGTAAAGTGTGCAGAAAAATGTTAGTTAGATAAACATTAAATTAATAATACTCGTTTAAATTAAATATGAAAAAAATACTTTTAACACTTTTAATACCTATCAATATATTTGGTCAATATACTAACGTACCAGATGCCAATTTCGAACTAGCTCTTTTAAATTTAGGGTACGATTTTGTAATAGATGGTGTAGTAGAAACTTCTGCTATTGATACAATTACTGAACTTTATATTAATAATGAAAATATAGCAGATTTAACTGGTATAGAGGATTTTATTGCTCTTAAATCTTTATTCTGCTACAATAATAACTTATCTACAATTAATTTAAGTAATAATACTCAACTTTTTGAAGTCACTTGTTCAGGAAACAACCTAATATCTATCGATTTAAGAAATGGAAATAACTTAGGATTATGGTATTTCTTATCCATGAACAATCCCAATTTAAATTGTATTGATGTAGAGGATATTAGTTATTGTGAAGACAACTGGTCAGTAGACAGTTGGACTTACTTTAGTAATAATTGCAACCCAACTTCTATTTATTCAACAGTGGAAAATAAAAAACTTATTAAAATTATGGATATACACGGAAGACTTACAAAAACAATGCCAAACACTCCATTAATTTACATCTATTCTGATGGAAGTATAAAAAAGAGAATATTTATACAATAAAATAAATATGAAATGAAAAAAATGCTAATGATTTAAGCCAATACTTCCGCTACTTTATCAGCTGCTTCTTGTAATAAAATAACCGATTCTACCTTCAATCCGCTTTCATCAATTAATTTTTTAGCTTCAGCTGCATTTGTTCCTTCTAATCTTACAATTAACGGAACATTAATATCACCAATATTATTATAAGCATCAACAATTCCTTGTGCTACTCTATCACATCTTACAATACCACCAAATATATTCACTAAAAGTACTTTTACATTCTTATCTTTTAAAATAATACGGAATGCTTGTTCTACTCTTTTTGCATCAGCAGTACCACCAACATCTAAAAAGTTTGCAGGATTACCACCCGCCATTTTAATAATATCCATAGTTGCCATTGCAAGTCCTGCACCGTTTACCATACAACCAACATTACCATCTAACTTCACAAAATTAAGTCCGTATTCTCCAGCTTCCACTTCTGTCGGATCCTCCTCTCTTGTATCTCTTAATTCAATAAAATCTTTATGACGAAATAAAGCATTAGCATCTAAACTTACTTTTGCGTCAACTGCCATTATTTTATTATCAGAAGTTTTAAGTACTGGGTTAATTTCAAATAAAGCGGAATCTGTTTTATCGTATGCAGTATAAAGTGCAAAAACGAATTTAGTCATTTCCTTAAAAGAGGTACCATTTAAACCTAAGTTAAAAGCAATTTTACGGCATTGAAAACCTGTTAAACCAACTTTAGGATCAATCTCTTCATGAAAAATTAAATGTGGAGTTTCCTCAGCAACTGCTTCAATATCCATACCTCCTTCAGTAGAATACATAATCATGTTTCTACCAGTAGATCTGTTTAATAAAACAGACATATAAAACTCTGAAGTTTCAGTTTCACCTGGGTAATATACATCTTCACAAATAAGTACTTGGTGTACTAATTTCCCTTCTACAGTAGTTTGAGGAGTAATTAAATTCATTCCCAAAATGTCATCTGAAATGGATTTTACTTCCTCTAATGATTTCGCTAATTTAACTCCACCACCTTTTCCTCTACCACCAGCATGTACCTGAGCTTTTACGACCCACCAGCTAGTTCCTGTTTCTTCAGTTAATTTATTAGCAGCTTCAACTGCCTTTTCTGGGGATGAAACTACAATTCCTCTTTGTATTCTTACTCCAAAGCTATTTAAAAGCTCTTTTCCTTGATATTCGTGTAAATTCATTTTTTAAATTTTATTGTTGCAAAAATATAGGAATCGGGCGAATTACAATAGTTATTTAAGAATAAATTCTATTTTTGTAATCCTAAATTTATTTATGAAAAAATATCTAATTATATCTATATTACTTCCAATTATTTCATTCTCTCAATTTTATGAGAAAAAAAAATATAATATTAATAAAATATTTAAAAGTCCTAAAATTGATGGGACACTTAATGATGAGGTATGGAAAAATATCGACATTGCAAAAGATTTCTCTCAATTAGAACCTAATAATGGAGAGAAAGAAAAATATCATCAGAGAACAGAAGTAAAGATGTGTTATGATGATAAGAACATTTATTTTGGAGTTATGATGTATGACAATGCCCCAGATAGCATCTTAACAGAACTTTCTAAAAGAGATCAGGGAAATAAAAACTATGATGAATTTGGTGTTTGGATTAATCCTTTTAATGATGGGCAAATTGAATATAATTTTTCTGTTACAGCTGCAGGAGTACAAAAAGATGCTAAATTCTTTCCTGAATGGTCTGATGACACATGGGATGCAGTATGGAAATCTGCAGTTAAAATAAATGATGATGGTTGGGTGGCAGAATTTACTATACCATTTTCTTCATTACGATTCTCAAATGACGGTAAACCATGGGCTATAAATATGGGAAGAAGTATTAGAAGATATCGTTCAGTATATACCTGGAATCCAATTGATGTAGAATATATAGAAAGCATTGCTCTTCAAGCTGGTTTAATCGATGGTATTAAGAATGTCAATCCACCTCTACGTCTTTCATTCATGCCATATACTTCTGTGTATACATATATATATAATGGAGAAACAACATTCCCTTACAACTATGGAATGGATCTTAAATATGGAATAAATGAGAGTTTTACATTAGACATGACATTAATACCCGATTTTGGTCAAGTTGATTCGGATGCTGAAATTTTAAACCTATCTCCTTTTGAAATTAGATATGAAGAAAAAAGGCAATTCTTTAATGAAGGAACAGAATTGTTCAACAAAGGAGGTAATATGTTTTATAGTCGTAGAATAAAAGATGATTTAATAAACTCTACAAAAGTAACTGGAAGAACAAAAAATGGATTAGGATTTGCTACTCTGAATGCAATAACAAATCAAACAGATGATAAACCTTTAACAAATTATAATGTAATGATATTTGATCAGACATTTTTGAATAATTCTTCAATAAGTCTGATGAATACCAACATGACACAAAATGGAAGTAATAAAGATGCAAATGTTACAGGATTATTTGCTAGAATCAACAATAATTCAAATACATATACTTATTTAGGAGAAATAAAGATGAGTCAAGAATTTGAAAATGAAACTTTACCGATTATGATATATCCTGAAGAAAACAGCAATAATATTACTAAAGGATTTTCTGCCATGTTAGCTGCAGGTAAAAAAAATGGAAAATATCGTTATGATATATGGACATCATTTGTAGATGATAAATACAATCCTAATGATCTTGGATTCTTATACGCAAATAACGAAATTAATAGTGGTTTATATATCAGCTATAACCAGTTAAAAGAAAATAAACGATTTATAAGTTCCAGATTATCTTCAGAAATCTCATATGAATCTCTATTCACAGATCAAAAATTTGTTAATCTAAATCTTGATATAGAAGGTAAAATTACTTTAAAAAATCATCTTACATTATTTATGAGTGCAGATATAAACCCTTATGAAGGGAATGATTTCTATGAATCAAGAACAGGAGATTTTAATAATCCTGTTAAATTATCAAAATCAATAAAAGTTCGTACATACATCTCTACAGATTACAGAAAAAGTTTTGCTATTGATTTAAGTTTGGGAGGTAAATTAAATCCATTACACCAAGGGTACAGTTATCATTGGAGAATAGCACCTAGATATAGAATTAATGACAAAACATCTTTTAAATACATTCTATCTTTAGAAAATAAATATAATGATATTGGTTTTGTAACAAATGATACTTTACCAAAAATAATATATCCTGCAGAAAATCGATTTGTTTTTGGAGAAAGAGACGTGTTTATGATTACTAATCTTTTAGAAGGGACTTATATCTTAAATAACAAAATGGACTTCTCTACTAAAATAAGACATTATTGGAGTGGAGTAAAATACAATCAATTTAGTGAACTAGAGACAAATGGATATGTATCCAATACTGATTATTCTGGATCACATAATAATAACTTTAATATTTGGACAATGGATATGTCATTTAATTGGTGGTTTGCTGCTGGTAGCCAAATTAGTATTGTATGGAAAAATTCTATGCAACCAGAAGAAGATATATTATTTATATCAAATTGGTCTGAAAACATTAACAATACCTTTAACTCAAATCCACAAAATAGTTTTTCCTTTAAAATTATGTATTATTTAGACTACCTTTACTTAAAGAAAAAAAAATGATAAAAGCAAATAACATACAGTTAAACTATGGTAATTTACCAGTATTAAAAGGAGTAAACTTACACATAAAAAAAGGAGAATTTGTTTCAATTATTGGCTCATCTGGAGCAGGAAAAACTACCTTACTTCAAATTTTAGGGACACTAGAAAACCCAACTATTGGAGAGGTAATAATAGACGGTACTAATATAACAGAACTAAATGACAAAGACCTATCTAATTTCAGAAATGAAAATATCGGATTTGTTTTTCAGTTTCATAATTTACTAGCTGAATTTACCGCCTTAGAAAATGTATGCTTACCCGCATTTATTGCAGGAAAAGAAAAAAGAGAAACTCAAGAAAAGGCAACTGAATTATTAAAACTTCTTAAAATAGACCATAGAAGTTCTCATAAACCAAACGAACTTTCTGGTGGAGAGCAACAAAGAGTTGCAGTTGCTCGTGCATTAATAAATTCTCCATCTATAATTTTAGCAGACGAACCATCTGGTAATTTAGACTCAGAAAACGCAATTAGTTTACATAATTTACTACTAAAACTAAACCAAGAAATGAAGCAAACTATAGTAGTAGTAACTCACAATAATCAACTAGCTGACATAACTAACAGAAAACTAGAAATAAAAGACGGAGTTATTTAATTTTTACAAAAAAATAAAAAAAAGATTGCTGCTTATCAAAATAGTGTAAATTTGCACTTTGATGAGCTATCAAAACCCACAGATACTATATTTTCTTTTTGCATTAGCAATCCCTATTTTTATTCATTTATTTAACCTGAAAAAACATAAAGTTGTTTATTTTTCTAATATTAGGTTTTTAAAAGAGATTCAATCTGAAAAGAAAAAAAGAAGTACATTAAAACAAATATTTATACTTTTAAGTAGGATGTTATCTATTACCTCTTTAATTCTAGCATTTTCCAATCCTTTCATTCCCTCTGACACCAAAAAGAGTAATACTAATAATACCTTTATATATGTAGATAACTCATTTAGTATGGATAATGTGTCGGAAAGAGGAAAATTATTAGATGTAGCAAAAGAAGATGCAATAAAGATTTTAGAAAGCACTCCTACTAATAATAATATCTGGATATTAACTAACCAATTTAGTTCCACAGAAAATATATCAAAAAATAAAAAACAAGCTGAAGATTATATTTTATCTATAGTTCCTTCCTCTAAGATTAGATCTAAAAAGGATATTATTGAAAAACAAAAAAGTATCTCAAATGAGATTTCTTCTTTATATATCATATCCGATTTTCAGAAATCATCTACAGAAAAAGAACATTTAAAACAAATAGACAGTAATTCTAACATAGTACTTATACCTAATAAGCAACAATTACAAAATAATATAAGTATAGATAGTTGTTACCTAAGTAGTCCTATAAACAGTATAGGAAACACCACTACTATAACAACTATAATAAGTAATAATTCAGAAGAAAATGTAAACGGAATAACCATAAATTTAAGTATTAATAAACAACATAAAACACAGCAAAATATAAATCTATTAAAAGGAGAAAGTGAAAAAATAGAACTTCATTTTGTATTAGATAATAGTAAAATAAATAATGGTATTGTTTATATTGAAGAATACCCAATAACCTTTGATAATAAATTATATTTTAGTTTTGTATTAGAAGAAAAAATAAATATCTGTCAAATTTACGAAACTGAAAACACACATATTAACCAACTATTTCAGTCTGAAGAAAATAGTAATTATATAAAACAATACATTCATCAACTAGACTATAATATCATTGATGAACAGAATATAATTTTCATAAACGAAATAAAAAATTACAGTAGCGGGTTCATTAATAGTATGCAAAAATATGTTTCTATGGGTGGTACAGTATGTATTATTCCTGCTAAAAACATGAATATGGAAGAATACAACAATCTGTTAAATATTCTAGAGTGTGATAAAATAAAAAGCAAAAAAACAGAACATCTGAAAATCTCTGAACTTAATTTAAAACACCCTATATTTAATGATGTGTTTAGTAGTAACAAATTAAAAAAAGACATCCACCTACCAACAATAAATGAGTACTATACATTTAACAGAAACTCAAGAAATATAAAAGAAAATATTTTCCGATTAGAAAACGGAACAGAGTTTTTGAATAACTACAAGAAAGACAAAGGACAGGTTTATGTTTTTGCATCTACACTATCAGAAAAAGAAAGTGATTTTCAGAAGCATGCTCTATTTGTAACTACCTTATATAACATGTCTTTACAATCTGTTCAAATAAAACAAATTTATTATACTCTAAATAAAAACTCTGAAATAAGCCTTCCGAAAAGTAACCCTAATTTGCAAAATATATTTCATATTAAAAAAGAAGGGACAGATATAATTGCAGACTACCATTCAGAAAAAAATAATAGATACCTACTTATTCATAATCAGATTAATGAAGCAAATCATTATCAATTATTACAAGAAGAAGAATTACTAAGTTCATTAGCTTTTAATTTCGATAGAAAAGAAAGTAATATTCAACAATATAATAACTCTGAACTAGAAGAATATATTACACTAAACAATTTAAGTAACATTAGGGTATTACAATCTGACAATAACTTACAATACAAAATAGAACAATTAAATAGCAATAAAGAATATTGGAAAATACTCCTATTACTCAGTCTGCTATTTATTTTTATAGAAATATTCCTTATTAAAATATTAAAATAATGAAAGTACTTATTAAATCCGCTAAAATAATTGATGTAAACTCTAAAAATAATAATAAGATTTTAGATGTATTAATTGATGATGGGAAGATAATTAAAATCAGTAAGAACATCAGTGAAAAAGCATCTACTGTATTTACAGAATCTAATCTTCATATTTCTACTGGTTGGATGGATCTACACTCTAATTTTAGAGAACCAGGTTTTGAATACAAAGATGACCTAAAAACCGGAATAAAATCTGCTATAAAAGGAGGATTTACTTCTGTATTACTAATGCCACAAACTGAACCAGTAATAGACAGTAAAGCACATACTCAATATATTTACAACAATACTAAAGAAAGTATTATAGATGTACTTACCACCTCTGCAATAACAAAAGGAATAAAAGGAAACGAAATAGTAGAAATGCATGACTTGAATGCAGTTTGTTGTAGAGTATTTACAGACGACAAAAAATCGTTAGATAGAACAGAAGTAATGAAAATTGCTCTTCTGTATAGTAAAGACTTAGATGGTTTAATAATGAACTTTGCAAACGATAAAAGCATTAGTAATAACGGGAAAATGAATGAAGGAGTTACATCTACTAATTTAGGACTAAAAGGAATATCTAATATTGCAGAAGAGATAATGGTAGATAGAGACATCAACCTAGCAAAGTATACAGAAGGAAATTTACATTTATCTTACATATCTGCTAAAGAATCTGTAAATAAAATAAAAAGAGCAAAAAAAGAGGGAGTAAATATCACTGCAGATGTATCGATAAATAATTTAGTAATGACAGATGAAATGGTAAAGACATTTGATACACACTACAAAGTACTACCACCACTTAGAACCGAAAAAGATAATACCGAATTAATAAAGGGACTAAAAAATGGAACTATAGATGTAATTTGTTCTGATCATTCTCCAGAAGATAATGAGAATAAGAAAACAGAATTTGATAATGCCGCATTCGGAATATTAGGACTAGAAAGCATGTTCGGTCTAATTGGAAAACACCTAAGCAAAGATTTAACTCTAGAAGAAATAATTGAGAAAATATCTACCAACCCTAGAAAAATTGCATTAAAACAAAAACTTAAAATTGAAGAAGGAGAAATAGCAAATATCACTTTATTTAATCCGGATGTAGAATGGGAACTAACAAAATCAGATATAAAATCGAAATCGGATAACACTCCATTTATAGGAGAAAAACTTAAAGGAAAAGCGGTTGCTATTTATAACAACAAACAGTTTGTTGTTATTGAATAAAATCAATAGTATCCTCCACTGCTCTCTGTAAAAAATGAGGTAATACATTTTCTGAAAAAGGATGACAACCACCAAATACATGATCCGCATCTTTAAAAATAATAAACGTAGAATTAGGATTCCAACTATGTAAATCTTCTGCCTCTTTTATATCTACAGTGGGATCAGAATCTCCATGAATAATAAGATGAGGAATTTTTAAATTACTAACTGATTTTTCAATATTTAATCTATCTTTATTTTGCATGCAATCGGTATAAAACTGAAAGTATAAAGGCATGTTTTGTTTAGTTCTTCCATTGTAAACAAAAGCTACTCCTTTTTCTTTCCAAATTTCTATCCTATCCTGTGGCATTCGGTTCAAAAAATTAGAAGGAGAAGCCCAACTTATCACTCTTGTTACTCTTTTATCTTCTCCTGATTTTAACATGGAAATCCCTCCTCCTCTACTATGTCCTAATAAAGAAATATCAAAGATACTCAGATTGTTTTCTACCCAATCTAACACAAAACCTAAATCGTTTAGTTCTTTAGAAAAGTTATTGTTACCAAAAGCTTCTAGGTCGGTAAAATTTAAAGGATCAGAAACTGTAGTTCCGTTATGTGAAAAATTAAATTTAATGAAGGTAAATCCTTTTTCAACAAAGTTTTGTGCCAATAAATCAAAGCAACCCCAATCCTTAAAACCCTTAAATCCATGGGAGAAAATAACTAATTTATTATTACTCTTTTCAGGAAAAGTAATATCCATTAAAATTTGTTTTCCGTTACTTCCTTTTATTACTTCAACACTCTTTTTCATATTACATGATTTCATCTAACTCCATCCACCTAAAACTTTTCTCCTCTATTTGGCTTTCTAATTCTGACAGACGCTTACTGTTTTCTACTATTTCATCTATCGAAAGTGTAGGACTTAATAAAGATTTCTCTAACTCTTCTTTCTCTTTTTCCAAAACTTCTATTTCTTTTTCTAACTCTCCATATTCGTACTTTTCTTTGTAAGACACCTTTTTCTTCTCTTTTACTGTATCAGGAGTATTATTCTTCTCTACTGATTTTAATTGTTTTTCTGCTTCTTTTTGTTTCTCTCTAAATTCAGAATAACTACCATAAAAATCTTGTATTACTCCATCCCCTTTAAATACAAACATATGTTCGGTAAGTTTATCCATAAAATACCTATCATGAGAAACAATGATTAAACAACCCTTAAAGTCTAACAGAAACTCCTCTAACTTGGTAAGAGT
Source organism: uncultured Flavobacteriales bacterium (assembly GCA_905478555.1). Lineage (GTDB taxonomy): Bacteria > Bacteroidota > Bacteroidia > Flavobacteriales > BACL11. The sequence goes on along the minus strand of CAJQIZ010000002.1, from coordinate 22,993 downwards.
AAGTAAATCCATATCGTTTGTTGGCTCATCCAGAATAAGGAAATTAGGATTCTTCATCAGCACGGTAAGCAAATATAACCTCCTTAATTCCCCACCACTAAGTTTACTTACATTAGTATATTGCATTTCGGGAGTAAACATAAAATGCTCCAACATCTGTGAAGCTGAAATTTTACTTCCATTTGCTAATATTATTACATCTGCAATATCCTTTAAAACCTCAATTACTCTCTTGTCTTCTTTTACTTTTATTCCTCCTTGAGAAAAATATCCGTAAACAATGGTTTTTCCTACATTTACTTTTCCACTATCTACTATTTCTTTTCCTGTAAGGATATTCAAAAAAGTACTTTTCCCTACTCCGTTATTTCCTAATATTCCTATTCGTTCTCCTTTTTTAAAGGTATAGTCAAAGCCATCTAAAATGCAAAGGTCTCCATAAGATTTTCGAATATTTTTCAGTTCTAGAATCTTACCACCCACCCTACTCATTTTCACTTCTAACTTCAGTTCGGATTTCTTGATTCCAGAATTTGCTTTTTCTTTTATTTTCTCAAAACTCTGCAAACGAGATTTTGATTTTGTAGTTCTTGCTTTTGGAGAACGCCTTACCCAATCCAATTCCTTTTTCATCAGTTTGCCTGCCTTTTGTATTTCTACACTAAAATTACTTTCTCTTTCCTCTCTTTTTTCTAAAAAGTAAGAATAATTCCCTTTGTGGTGATACAGCTGTCCGTTTTCTAATTCCAAAATATGATTACAAACATTTTCTAAAAAATACCTATCATGGGTAACCATTAATAAGGTTATTTTCTGCTGAGATAAATATTTTTCCAACCACTCAATCATTTCTACATCCAAATGATTTGTAGGTTCATCTAAAAGTAACACATCTGCTTCATCAATAAGTAAAAGGGAAAGTGAAAGTCTCTTTTTTTGCCCACCAGACAACTTCCCTACTTTCTGAGTTAAATCTGTAATTTTAAATTTACTTAGAATTTGTTTTATCCTCCTATCATAATCCCAAGCGGAATACTGATCCATAAGAAGAGTAAGTTCCTCTACTTTATTCTGATTTGCTTCTGAAAAATCGTTAGTCTGATTTTCTACTGCCTTTTCATATTCTGCAATTATGTTGCTTACTCTACTTTGTGCAGAATCTACTAACTGCTGAATAGTTAAACTCTCATCAAAATCAGAATTTTGAGATAGATAACCTACTTCAGTTCCTTTTCTGAAAGTCACCTCACCAGATGAAGGGACATCTTTTTCTGCAATTATTTTTAGCATAGAAGACTTACCAGTACCGTTATTGGCTACTAAAGCCATTTTATTTCCTATACTTAGTCCAAAGCTTAAATCTTCAAACAACACCCTCTCTCCATAGTCTTTTGACAGACTTTCTACCGATATTAAATTCATAGGGCAAAAGTAATTAATAAAACAGAGGTTGGGAATTGAAGGGGGTTAAATAAAAAATCTAATTTTTATTTAATATACTAATAAATTATATAGTACTAACGGATTGAATAACACTCAAAAAGAAAAAGATAGGTAATAAAAATAATTACTGTACTTATAAAAGGTTTAATTTTTTGTTTTAAAATACCAATACTAACGATTGAACCTATAATTCCGGCAATGATATTTATAACTAAAATCCAATTTGGAACCATTACAAGGAACAACTTAGAAGTATAATTATAATCATAGTAAGTTTTTAAATAAAATAATAACCAAATTAAACTTACTAATAAAGTAATTATTCCAAATATCTTATTTTTTTATTCATATTTTTTTACTCTACAATAACTTTCTTCTCTACCGAACCATCTTTATAAATACTGAAGTACGGAACATTATTTTTAGGAGCAGATTCCCTTCCGAATAAATCTGTAGTTTTAAGTAGTTTTTTTTCTGTATTATTTGAAGTGTTTATAGCATTAAAATTAGACAAGTCTAACTCTTTATAAATAATAGAATGCCCGGTATTATATTTATACACAAAAAAGAATTTCCCGTTAGAATATTCAATATCTGGGAACATTTTATGTCCAATTGCTGTAGAGTCGGACATTTCAATAGAAACAGATAAATTGTTAATTCCATTAGTAGTATAAGAAAAATAACAAGAATTATTTCCACTTCTGTTATCGTGCCACACCATTCCATACACACTTCCTTCTCCAGCAATTTCTGCTTTGTCTTGCAATCCTGTTCCTATAGGATCTAATTCTTTAAAGTAAGATTTCTGCAAATCTGTTGTATTTATATTAGAAATATACAATTGATGTACTCCACTTCCTGCATTTCTTCTTACTACCATAATAGAATCTCCATTTACTACTCCATTTCCAGAAGAAGTAGGACAAGAATTAATTACCCAATTTAAATCATCTAAATCTTGTGTAGCAGTAAATGAAAGCCCTTCATCAATAGATTTAGATATATACATATTTCTGACATTATTATAGTCATTTCTGAAGATTAGAAAAACATTATTTCCTTGACTAACTATAGTAGATTTACAACAATCACAAGGTACCCCAGCTGCAATAGCAGAAGCGTCAGTTTCATCAGAAAAAGATAATCCTAAATTAAAAGACACTTTCACCATTTGTTCCCAATTAGTATAATTAGCAAGACATTTCATATAAGTCACTATAGGATTACCATCCTCCGTTACAGCAACATTTGGCATGGAATATTTGTAAGCATTATCATTTGGAGAAACCCTAATAGTATCTGAAAAGGTAATCCCTCCATCAAAAGATTTTTTTAGCATAATGGCATTGTTCTGAGCACCACAAATAAATGCAATATAAACTGTATCTCCTTTTGCTGCAATTTCCGGACCAATAAAACCTGTAGGTTCTAAATCTGAGTTGACTACATCTGTTGGGAGGGAAAAAGTTGCACTACCACTTCCTCTACTAATTTTTATGGACTGACTGCTTCCTTCCTTAAACCAAATAATTACAGGAATATCATTTGCAGTAATCGCCATTCTAGGCCTACCATATCCAGTAGTATTGTCTGAAATTTGTGTTTCTGGACTAAATGTAAATTGTGAGAAAATAAAATTTGGAATACTTATAAGGAAAATTAGTAAAAGTTGTCTCATATTTTTAATTTTCGGTAAATATAGTGAATTATTTCCTTCTTCTATTTACTCCTATATCACCTCTACTTTGAGGTTTTTTGTATTTCACTCTCCTTTCTTTTCTCCATTTATCCCTATCATTCACTTTTAAGTTACTCTCTTTCTTTTCATGAAAAGCTGGATTTATCTCTGCTTTTTTTACATTTCTGTAAAAGTTTTTACCATTTGCCTTATGTTCTTCTTCCGTAAGCTGTTGAGTTACTTCTACCAATTCAGGTATTTCTAATTCAGGAATAGTGAGATTCATTAAATCTTCAATATAACCTTTGTTCTTTTCCTCTTTTTCTGTAAAAAATAAAATGGACTTCCCCTCTTCTTCCGCTCTACCAGTTCTACCAATTCGGTGCATGTAGTTTTCGGGATAAATAGGAGTATCAAAGTTAATTACATGCGATATCTTATCTAAATCTAGGCCTCTGGAAACAAGATCGGTAGAAATTAAAACTCTACACCTTCCTTCCTCATAATTTTTTATAGATTTAAACCTGTAATTTTGCGATTTATTAGAATGTATCACCGCAAGATCCGAAACAAAAAACTCTTCCAGAGCTTCAAATAATCTATCTGCAGTTTTCTTAGAAGAAACAAAAACCAAAACCTTCTTCATCTCCTGTTTATCTCTAAGTAAATGAGTTAATAAGTTTACTTTTGTATAGTAATTAGGAACCTCAAATTTAGTTTGAGAAATGTTTTCCAAAGGAGTACCACTCAATGCAACCTGTATCGTTTCTGCTCTACTAAAATAAGAGGAAATAAGTAGAGCTACTTCTTCTGTCATAGTAGCAGAGAACATTAAATTTTGTCTTTTCTCAGAAAGTAATTCAAAAATATTTATCAATTGAAAACGAAACCCTAAATCTAACATTACATCTACCTCGTCAATTACTAGTTTTTTAATTCCCTTCAGTTGAAGCGCTCTACAAAGTGCCAAATCGTACAATCTACCTGGCGTAGCAACCAATATATCAGCCCCTTCTTGCAGCATTATTTTTTGGGTATTTATATTGGTACCTCCATATACCCCAACAATTCTGCAGTCTATATATTTTGTAAGGCTTTTAAGAGTTTCTACCACTTGTATAACTAATTCTCTGGTAGGAACTAAAATCAAAATTCGTGGATCTTTCTGATTAGAATAGCTTAATTCCTGTAAAAGTGGCAAACAATAGGCAATAGTTTTTCCAGTACCAGTTTGTGCGATACCTATCAAATCTTTACCTCCTAATATTTTAGAAAAAGTTTGTCTCTGTATAGGAGTTTGCTTTACAAAGTATAAATCTTCAATTGCATTTTGCAATTGCTTGTTTAAGTTGATTTCTGAAAAGTTACTCATTTGGCTATTAGTTATTTCTGCAAAAATAGAAATAAGATTCTAGTACAGCTTATTCTATAACCATTTTCTTTTCTACCCGACCATCTTTATATAAATAAAATAAAATAGTGTTTTTTCTTTCTGTAGTTTCCCTGCCAAATACATCTATTATACTGACTACTTTCTTGTTTACATTAGTTTCAGAAATTGAAGTAGCAAAAGATAAAGTAATATCAACAGAAATAGATTCTGAAACACACGAATCATTTGTAAAAGCAGTTAAAGTAATAGTATAAGTTCCTGGTTGATCATATACATGATTTCCGTTTTCTAAAGTAGAAGTGGTACTATCTCCAAAATCCCAAAGCACAGATTCATAATTGGAAGAAAAATTCAGAAAATCTAGTACTGATAGATTGTCTATTAACACTCCATCTACGTTAAATATATTCCAAGTGGAAAGACTATCCAAAACAGTATTAGAAGCTATGTTTTGTAAAAAAGAAGCGGTAACAGAATCCATTCCATTTGGAACATATGTACTGCCAATGGAGGGTTTTTTAAATAAAGAAGAATAAAAAGTACAAGCAGACAAATAACTTCCCTCTAAACTAGGATGACTATTATCAGAAGAATATAAGTTTAAAGTAGAATCTTGTTCAATAGATTCTTTCCATGCCATACCAACAGGAGCACAAGAAGACTCATGTGTAAACGACATCTGCAAATATGATTGTCTTAACCTTTTTTGCATACCAGTATAAGTACAAATAGGAGGATAAAATTGGCAATTTTGTTGATCTCCATACTTTCTACCCCAAGTCATAAAAAACATAGGTTCCGTACATTTTGAATTCGATTCTATAGAGTCTATAAGAATCTGTGTATAAGGAAACAAATCATTACTTACTTGATTAGGAGAGAAAGAAGGTTCTTGAGATTGAGCTTGTAACACTACATAGTCCCATTCTTTTTGCGCTATTTTATTTAAAGTTTGCTGATTTGATGAATGAAAACTAAAACCAGCTCCTCCTGGAGTATTTTGATCATAATTTAAGGTATCTCCAAAAGATAATGCTATCTGTTTTACCATATTTGGTAAATCATTATAAAAAGTATAGGAGTTTCCTAAAAAAAGGACTTCTTTGGTTTGCTGAGAAAAAGTAAGAAAAGGAAGGAATACAAAAAACAATATTCTTTTCATTATTCCATTATTATTTTCTTCATTACACTTCCATCATCATATACATAAAATAGAGTAATATTAGTAGTAGGATTTACTTCTCTTCCTAATACATCAATAATTTTCAAAAGATTCTTTTCTAAGTGAATATTATTAACATCTGTTAGAGTGTCAATACATTCAGCTTCTATTTCAATATTATAATAAAAATAATAATATCCAGGAGAACCAGCACTGCTTCCTGTAATATTCATTACAGAAGCAATATTATAAGGATAAACAGATCCTGCGTCATTTCTATACAAACCAGAGTTTGCAGATGATATACCTAATTGCATGTCATTACCAATTGGAACATCAAAATTTAATATTAATTGTTGTTGACCCTGTGTAACAAAATGTGTAGTATCATCTATAACAACTCCTGAACTATTTCTTAATTCAAAAGTTATTATTTTATTATCCTCAGCATAAAAAACAGATGATTTAATGATAAAATTAATCGCTGCATCAAAAATCAAGTATTGATCTCCATTAAAATAATCTCCACTTGAAAAAGAATTATTAACCTCACCACCAAATTCTATTGAGGTATTTGCATTCGGATTATAATTTGGATCCATAGGGTTCATACATCCTAAAATAGGCACATTATTATCAATAAGTAAGCTTGCATTTAAGATTGAAACTTGAGTATTACTTAAATTAACCTGTTGTGTGTCAGATATATAACCTGGCATAGAAAAAACTACATCAAACAAACCAGGGTCAGCATTACCACTACTATAATCACCAAATAAATTAGAATTAGAATTATTAGGAATTATAGTATTTAAAATAATAATTGAAGCTCCACTAATATTTTGAGATGTACTTGCATCAATTACATTTCCCTCTAAATAACAAGCTGAAGAAAAACCTCTCTCGTAAATAAGTAATTTTCCATTAGTATTAGAAGAACTATTAATATCAGAAGAGACAATTAAACCGGAAGGAAGATAAGGATATGTCCCCCAACAACCGTCAAATCCATTACCACTACCAGAATAGGAATCATAATAAGCTACTTGAATTAAATTATTTGGATCAGATATATCATGAACTATAGTACCATCACGATACCAAGAAGTAATTAAAAAATCACCATCTACATGAGTATTGTGAGGAATTGAATTAGATCCAGGATTTGACTGTATTCTATCAACTTCCTGAATATTATTCATATCCTCTACATTATAAGCACCAATGTAGGAATCTGATTGTTCATCTGTAGTAAAAACATGATTACCATCATCAGATATCCAAATATTATGAGTAAAATTATTAGGTGTAGAATGATGACCTAAAGTAAAAGGATTAGTTTTATCTGATACATCTACTGCATAAAATTCTCCTTCATAAATACATCCAACCCACATAGTATCTCCTCTAGCCATGCCGTCATGAATATAATAGTCATCCCACTCTCCTAAATATGAAGGATTCATAGGGTTAGTTGCAACATCTAAAAATATAGCTCCACCATTACCAACATCAGCACCAAATATATAAGCTACTCCATTCTCGTCAATATAAATGTTGTGAGCAGAATTAAAACTACCGGTATAATGCGTATAAGTTTGTCCTGATAAATCTGTTAGATCTACAATCAGCAAACCACCCCCACCTTCTGTAGTAATGTAAGCATGATTTCCCCAAGTTTTTATATCTCTCCAAGTAGAATTTACATCTTGAATGAAAAATGACTCTGTAGGGTTTTGAGGAGACGATAGGTCTATTACAGAAAAACCTGAATTAAGTCCTACAAGGGCATATTCAACTCCTGTAGCGGGATTATACCATCCCCAAATGTCAGATCCTTCACTATCATAAGATAATCCACTCCAATTGAAAGTCCCAACTAGTCCAAGATTATAACTATTTTGTGCAGTTATAATAAATGGAAAACACATTAATAATACTAATATTTTTTTTATCATTTTTTTATTAACTAAGTTAATTTAAGTTACATGCAAATGTATATATTTTTTTAAATAAGTTATACAAATTATACTATTCGTTCATTTATAAATCCAATGTAATTTGGTGTGGACCTTCATCAGAAATGTTTGGTTTATTATCAGAAGAATCTTCAGTTTCTATTTCTGCAACCTCCTGACTTACATCTTCTATTACTTCTATTTCCTGCTCACTTATTTCTTCCTGCACTTCATTATAAGGTAAAGAGTTTAATAGTTTAATCTCTTTTATCTTCTTATTAGTTAATTTATTTCCAAGAGCTTTCCATCCTTTAATAGTAATAAATTCTTCTATATTTAACTGTTCTTCTTTTCTATCCTTCCCTTTTTGTTTTACAAATACTAATTCTGCAACGGGTCTCCAATCTGTAGAAAGTACTTCTAAAACAGAATCTTTATGATCCCCTATAAAAGAGAATTTCCCTTCTATATTTTCAACCAAAAAACGTTTTACATAATGAGATTGTTTGGTACCATCAAAATAAATTGCTGATATTGGTTTTTTAGCATTCCATTTTTCTAACACCAACATATCTTCATCAAAATGAGTGCTTAATTCTGTTCCAATTAATTGCATCTCCCCTTTTCCGTTAATAGTAAGTAACTTATCTCCTGCCTGAAATTCACCTAACAAATCCCCTCTTTCTTCTACATTTAACCTTTGTACATTAGTATCAAACCATATTTTTCTGGCAGATAATGTTGATACTCCTTCTGATTTTAGTTCAATTTTTTTAATAGGATTTTTAGTTAGGATATTCCCTCCTGAACTTCTTCCTTTAATAGCTATTTCAGAAAAATCTGTATCAAATTTCAATTTTTTAATTTTCTGAAGTGATCTTAAATTAATCCCTACAACTTCTGCTTCTCCATTTGGGTTTGCAGTAAAATATAACACACTACTTCCTTTATCTGTTTTGGTTAAACTATAATCTTTATTTCTAGTAACTCCTGTTACTGAAAATCGTTTAATATAATTAAATCCTTTATCTCCATCTTTATAAATAAGATTATAAACCGTTCGTTTATCTTTCTTTTTAAATACGGCGCAATATAAAATATCTTTTCCTACAAATACTTTCGAATCTACTTTCGAAACCATAAAAGTACCGTCTTTTTTAAAGGCAATAATATCATCAATATCGGAACAATCGCAAACAAACTCATCTTTACGTAAAGAAGTTCCTATAAAGCCTTCTTCCCTATTTACATATAATTTTTTATTAGCTACAACTACCTTTGCAGCTATAATATTCTCAAAAGTTTTAATTTCAGTTCTCCTTTCTTTTCCTTTACCGTATTTTACTTTTAATTCTTTAAAATAACCGATAGCATAATCTACTAAGTTATCCAAATCATGTTTTATTTCTTTTATTTTATCCTCTAACCTCAATAATTCTTCTTCTGCTTTATTTAAATCGAACTTAGTAATTCTCTTAATTTTTATTTCAGTTAACCTCAACACATCTTCATCTGTAACTTCCCTTAAAAGGTGTGAAGTAAAAGGTTTTAGTCCTTTATGTATAGTAGAAATAACTAAATCCCAGTCCTCTAACTCTTCAATCTGATGGTAAATTCTATTCTCTATAAAAATTCTTTCTAAAGAAGAAAAATGCCATCTCTCTTGTAATTCTTCTAAGTTTATTTGTAACTCTTGTTTTAAAAGATTTAATGTATGGTGAGTGGAGTTATATAACATTTCTGACACTCCAATAAATAAAGGAGTATTTCCATCAATAATGCAGGATAATGGTGAAATAGAAAGTTCACAATCAGTAAAACTATACAAAGCATCAATGGTTTTATCAGGTGAAATACCAGAAGGTAATGAAATAGATATCTCTACAAATTCAGAAGTATTATCTTCAACTTTTTTAATCCTAATTTTCCCTTTTTCGTTTGCCTTTAAAATAGAATTAATTAATGAGGTAGTGGTAGTGCTAAAAGGTATTTCAGTAATATGTAATGTGTTTTTATCTATTTGATAAATCTTAGCTCTTACCCTAACTTTCCCACCTCTTTTTCCATCATTATAATCTGAAAAATCTGCCATACCCCCGGATTGAAAATCAGGATATATTTTTGGTTTTACACCTTTTAAAATTTTTACAGAAGCATCAATTAACTCGTTAAAATTATGAGGCATAATTTTAGTAGAAAGTCCTACTGCAATCCCCTCTACTCCATGAGCTAATAAAAGTGGAAATTTAACAGGAAGTGTAACTGGTTCTTTCCCCCTCCCGTCATAAGAAGAAATCCATTCTGTAATTTTACTATTAAAAACTACATTTAAAGCAAATTTGGTAAGTCGAACTTCAATATATCTAGGTGCAGCTGCTCTATCTCCAGTTGCTGTATTCCCCCAGTTTCCTTGCATATCCAGAAGTAAGTTTTTATTTCCAATCTGAACCATTGCATCACCAATAGAAGCATCACCATGAGGGTGGTATTTCATAGTATGACCAATAACATTAGCTACCTTATGGTATCTACCATCATCTAATTGCTTTAAGGAATGTAATATCCTTCTCTGCACGGGTTTTAACCCATCTTGAATATAAGGAACAGAACGCTCTAAAATGACATAAGAGGCATAGTCCAAAAACCAATTTTTGTACATCCCCGAAACATGAATTACATTTTCTTGTTGTTCGGAGTTAATATCTTGTTCTATATTTAATTCGTCTGACATTCGTTTTTCTGAATTATATTATTTAATATGTTTGATATTTTATTTCTTCTATCTTTACTTAATAAAGTTAAAGGAATTCTTACTGCCGATTTTTTTCCACTATGACTTCTCATTTGTAATAGTAATGTATCATTAAATGATATCCCTCTAGAAAAAAACTTAAAACCAAATAGCATATCGTTTGAAATTTCTAGTTGATAATTTTTACCACCAAAAAGTCCAGACAAGCTTCTTCTTGATCTGATTAAAAAGGAGGAATCATCAAAAATAATTTTATAATAAAACACTCCTGTTGAAACAAAATAGAAAAATAAAAATAGTACTATCCAAAATAAAAAAAGGTAATCTACAATAATGTGATAAGTAAATGATTCTCTAAAAGATATTCTAAATATTATAGGTACAACTATAGTAAAACATAATAGCAAAGTTATTATTATTGTAAGAAAAGTAGATTTCTTTTTATTTTGTAATTCTATTTTCATTGATCTACTTCTTCTTCTACTCTCAAATTATCAATAATAAAATTTTGTCTTTCATGAGTGTTTTTCCCCATAAAGAAAGTTAATATTTCTTGAATTTTATTATCCTTTCCTAATATAACTGGTTCTAACCTCATGTCTTTTCCAATGAAATATTTGAACTCATCTGGTGATATTTCTCCTAACCCCTTAAATCGGGTTATCTCAGGATTTTTCCCTAACTCTTCCATAGCCTTTTGTTTTTCTTCTAAAGAATAACAATAAAAAGTTTTCTTCTTATTTCTCACTCTAAAAAGAGGGGTTTCTAAAACATATACATGTCCTTCTTTAACTAATTCTGGGAAAAACTGTAAAAAGAAAGTAATTAAAAGTAATCTGATGTGCATTCCATCTACATCAGCATCTGTAGCAATTACAATTTTATTATACCTTAATTCATCAATTCCTTGTTCTATATTTAATGCAGATTGTAATAAATTAAACTCTTCATTTTCGTAAACAATTTTTTTACTCAAACCAAATGAGTTTAAAGGTTTACCCCTTAATGAAAAAACAGCTTGAGTTTTAATATCTCTTGTTTTTGTTATAGAACCAGAAGCAGAATCTCCCTCTGTAATAAAGATGGTTGTTTCGTATCTTTCTTCTTTTTTCTGATCGTTATAATGTACTCTGCAATCTCTAAGTTTTTTATTATGAAGATTGGCTTTTTTAGCTCTTTCTTTAGCAAGTTTTTTAACTCCTGCCATAGCCTTTCTTTCATATTCTGCTTGTTTTATTTTCTTTTCTATAACCTCCGATACATCCGTATTTCTATGTAAGTAGTTGTCTAGTTCTGTTTTCAGAAAATCATTTACAAATGCACGAACAGAAATCCCATCTGGTTCCATTTCTGTAGATCCTAGCTTTGTTTTTGTTTGCGATTCAAAAATAGGTTCCATTACCTTTATACTAAGAGCTGCATTTACGGCTTGCCTCACATCAGAAGCATCAAAATTCTTATTAAAATGTTCTCGTATAGTTTTCACAATCGCTTCTCTAAAAGCAATTTGATGAGTACCTCCTTGAACTGTATGTTGTCCGTTTACAAAAGAATAATATTGTTCGGAATACTGATTTTTACAATGGGTAATTGCTACTTCAATATCTTCCCCTTTTAAATGGATAATAGGATACAGCATTTCTGCTTCAGTATTCTGATCTAACAAATCATATAAACCTTTTTCAGAATAAAATTTTTCACCATTAAACATTATTGTTAATCCTGGGTTTAGGTAACAATAATTCCACATCATTTTTTCTATGTATTCATTGATAAAACGATATTTACCAAATAACGATTCATCAGGTATAAAGGAAACTTTAGTTCCTTTTCGCGAAGTATTCTCTTGTATATCTTCATCATTTGTAAGTTCTCCTTGAGAAAATTCCGCAAATTTACTTTTACTATCACGAATAGAACGAATACAGAAATAAGAAGAAAGAGCATTAGCAGCTTTTGTTCCTACCCCATTTAGCCCTACAGATTTTTTAAATACTTTAGAGTCGTATTTTGCACCAGTATTTATTTTGGATACGCAATCAATTACTTTTCCTAAAGGAATTCCTCTACCAAAATCACGAACAGAAACTTTATTGTTTTTAACAGTAACTTCAATGGTTTTACCATTTCCCATTACATACTCATCAATCGAATTGTCTAATACTTCTTTCAGAAGTATATAAACTCCATCATCTGGGGAAGACCCATTTCCCATTTTCCCAATATACATTCCAGGTCTTAATCGAATATGTTCTTTCCAGTCTAACGACCGTATACTATCTTCCGTGTATTCTGCTGCCATCTAAGTAAATTATTTTTTCTATCGTTTTTTTATAGATAGCAAATATAACACACTACTAATATTATTTTAAGAAAATGAAATTGTGTTATTAACAGCTTTTCAACTGAATAAATAAAGGAGAAATTTAGTTTTTAAACATTAAAAAGGAAGTGCATAACATCCCCATCTTCTACTATATAATCTTTACCCTGAACCTTCATTTTACCTGCTTCCTTACAAGATTGTTCCGACTCTAAAGTGTTAAAATCGTTATATGCAATTACCTCTGCTCTAATAAATCCTTTTTCAAAATCAGTATGAATAACCCCTGCTGCTTGTGGTGCTTTCATTCCCTTAGTTATTGTCCAAGCTCTTACTTCTTTTACACCAGCAGTAAAGTAAGTTTGTAAATTTAGTAATTTATAAGTTGCTTGTATTAAATGATGTACACCTGGTTTCTCTAAACCCATTTCTTCTAAGAACATTTGTTGTTCTTCAAAATCTTCTAAATCTGCAATTTCCGACTCAATTGCTGTTGCTATTAATAATATTTCAGCATCTTCATCTTTTACTAATTCTCTTACGGCATCTACATGTTTATTACCCAACTTCATAGTGTTTTCGTCTACATTACATACATATAAAATTGGTTTTGCAGTTAATAAATGTAAATCAGAAATCACATCCAAATCCCCTTCTGTAGCATCTAACGATCTTGCAGACTGCCCACTCTCCAAATGTTTAATGTATTTCTCTAAACTTGAAACTATTTTTTGAGCATCTTTATTACCCGACTTTGCAGTACGAATATTTTTATCTCTAATCTTTGTTATTGTTTCTAAATCTTTAATCTGCAGTTCAAAATCAATTGTTTCTTTATCTCTAACAGGATCAACACTTCCATCTACATGAACTATATTATCATCTTCAAAACATCTAAGTACATGAATAATAGCATTTGTTTCACGGATATTAGCTAAAAACTTATTTCCTAAACCCTCTCCTTTACTTGCTCCTTTTACCAATCCTGCAATATCTACAATCTCTACATTAGTAGGTTGTACTTTTTCAGGACTCACTAATTCTGCCAATCTATCCATTCTATCATCTGGAACTGTAATAATTCCAACATTTGGTTCTATAGTACAAAAAGGATAATTTGCTGATTGAGCTTTTGCTTTAGATAAACAATTAAAAAGGGTTGATTTCCCAACATTAGGTAAACCAACAATACCACATTGTAATGCCATAAGTTTTGTTTTTTTAGGTCGGCAAATATAAAGATAAGATATTTCTAAATATTATAAATTACATTTTAGTTAAATATAACTCAATAATTAAATTTATATACTTATATATTAATCAAAAAATAAGAATCTAACTCCATTTAAAAATTATTATCTTTTACTTACTGTATCTGATTCTCACTTACAAACAAGATTACTAATAATAAAAGGTAATTTTTTTTATCACATTCAAATTATACAAAAAATTCTTTTTAACAATCCGTTAATAAGATAGACAACTTTAACTTTTCTTAAAATAGTTTTTTCTACTTAATAAATTATATTTGCTTCTCATTTAAAAAACATATAAAATGACTAAAATTCCAAAGTTAGAGAACATAACTATTCAGGTAAGAAGAGATATTGTGCGAATGGTACATGATAACAATTCAGGTCACCCTGGAGGTTCTTTAGGATGTGCAGAGTTTATGGTAGCACTTTATTTTGAAGTAATGAACCACGACAAAAACTTTAAAATGGACGGAATTGGAGAAGATATTTTTTATCTGTCTAACGGACACATTTCCCCTGTTTGGTATTCTGTATTAGCTAGAAGTGGATATTTTTCTGTTTCAGAATTAGCTACTTTCCGAAAATTAAATTCACGTTTGCAAGGACATCCTGCAACAGAAGAAGGACTAGAAGGAATCCGTATGTCATCTGGTAGTTTAGGACAGGGATTATCGGTTGCATTGGGTACTTGCCAAGCAAAAAAACTAAATAATGACAACTCCATTGTATACACATTACATGGAGATGGAGAACTACAAGAAGGACAAAATTGGGAAGCTATTATGTATGCTGCCGGAAACAAGGTAGATAATATTATTGCTACGGTGGACTATAACCAAAAACAAATTGACGGTAGCTTAGAAGATGTACTTCCAATGGGAGATTTAAAAGCTAAATTTGAAGCATTCGGATGGATGGTTTTTGAAGAGGAAAGAGGAAACGATATGGAATCTATTCTTAATGTATTAAATGCAGCAAAATCCGAAACTAAAAAGGGAAAACCAATTGTTATCTTACTGTATACCGAAATGGGTAATGGTGTAGATTATATGATGGGAACACATAAATGGCACGGATCAGCACCAAATGATGAACAATTAGAAATTGCTCTAAGTCAAAATGAGGAAACTTTAGGAGATTACTAAAAAATAAAACATTTATTATGGAAATGAAAGACACAAGATCAGGATTTGGAGCAGGACTTACAGAACTAGGTCAAACAAATGAAAATGTAGTTGCACTTTGTGCCGATTTAACAGGATCTCTTAAAATGGGAGATTTTGCAACAAAGCATCCAGATAGGTTTTTTCAAGTTGGTATTGCAGAAGCAAACATGATTGGAATGGCAGCAGGACTTACTGTAGGTGGTAAAATACCATTTACAGGTACTTTTGCTAACTTTTCTACTGCAAGAGTTTACGACCAAATAAGACAAACCATATCTTACTCCGAAAAAAATGTAAAAATCTGTGCTTCTCATGCAGGACTTACACTTGGGGAAGATGGTGCTACTCATCAAACTTTAGAAGATATAGGTATGATGAAAATGTTACCAGGAATGGTAGTAATAAACCCTTGTGATTATAACCAAACAAAAGCAGCAACCATAGCAATTGCCGACTATGTAGGGCCTGTATACTTAAGATTTGGGAGACCTAAAGTGCCTAACTTTACTCCAAAAAATCAAGATTTTAAAATTGGGAAAGCCTTGCATTTAGAAGAAGGAACGGATGTAAGTATTTTTGCTACCGGACATTTAGTTTGGCAAGCTTTAGAAGCTCAAATAGAACTAAAAAAACAAGGCATCTCTGCTGAGGTAATAAACATACATACTATAAAACCATTGGACAACAATGCAATTTTAGAGTCTGTTAAAAAGACAAAGTGTGTAGTGACAGCTGAAGAACACCAAATGAATGGTGGATTAGGAGATAGTATTGCTCAACTTTTAAGTAGAGAACTACCAACTCCTTTAGAAATGGTTGCTATGAACGATAGTTTCGGAGAAAGCGGTCCTCCAATGAAATTAATGGAAAAATACGGACTTACATCAAAAGAAATTATTCAGTCTGCTAAAAAAGCAATCAGCAGAAAATAATATTTAGTTTTTATTCTAGTTATTCCAATAATTAAAAATAAAATCATGAAAAACATTATCATTAAGTTATTTGTTGGATTGTCGGTTGTTTTATGTATATCAAGTTGCGAAAAACCAGAATACAATACCGGAATAGAAGGAACAGTTATGTATGGTGAGGGAGATTGTATGCCTATTGTAGATCCAGATAATTTTGTTTTGGAAAAATTTAATGGCACCCTGTATTTTATTGTTAAAACAGAACTAGACAGTTTAGAAAATGGAGATTTTCAAGAATTATTAGATAATAGTTTTAATGTAGAAATTACAAACGGGAAACTTGATGATGAAGTTCCCTCAGGAACATATACTCTTACTACAGGAGAGAATTACCCAGGAATATTTCAAGGGACTAATCACATAGAAATAGAAATCCTTTTAGATGATGTTGTAAGACAAGATTTTGATTTTAGAAAGTGTATAACATTTTAAATTATTTACTTTTGTAAAATGAATACTGCAAAAGATATCTTTAAGAAACATCAATCACAAACCTTTCCTTTTCCTTCTTGTTTGGAAATAGAATCTGCAAAAGGAAGTTACATTTATGATGTTAACGGTACAGCCTATTTGGATTTTGTAGCTGGAGTTTCTGCCATTACTTTAGGACACTCCAATCCTATAATTACTGATGCAGTAAAAGAACAATTGAAGAAATACACACATGTAATGGTTTATGGTGAGTATATTCAATCTCCACAATATAAATTAGCTAAACTACTTTCTGATCAACTTCCTGAAAATTTAAGTTCCACCTATTTTGTAAATTCTGGAGCAGAGGCAATTGAAGGATCTATGAAACTAGCAAAAAGAGCAACAGGCCGTTCTGAAATTATCTCTTGTAAAGATTCTTATCATGGATCCACACAAGGTGCTTTAAGCATAATGGGAAATGAAGAACATAAAGCAAAATACAGACCTCTATTACCCAATTGTAATACTATTACGTATAATGATGAAAACTCATTAGAAAATATAAGTAAACAAACTGCAGCAGTCGTCATTGAAGTAGTACAAGGAGGAACAGGATTTGTCACTCCTACTAATAACTTTTTACAAAAAGTAAGACAAAAGTGCAATGAAACTGGCACACTTCTTATTCTTGATGAAATACAAACTTGTTACGGCCGTTTAGGAACACTTTTTGGCTTTGAAAAATACAATGTTATTCCTGATATTTTATGTATCGCAAAAGGAATGGGGGCTGGTATGCCAATTGGAGCTTTTATCTCCTCTTGGGAGCTAATGAACTTACTAACTTTTGAACCAAAATTAGGACATATTACAACCTTTGGAGGTCATCCTATAAATTGTGCTGCTAGCTTGGCTTGCTTACAACATTTACTTTCTACTGATATAATGGAAGAAGTAGATAAAAAAGAACAACTTTTCAGAACGCATTTATCTCACCCGAAAATTAATGAAATAAGAGGAACAGGATTAATACTTTCTGTAGAATTAGATAGTGAGGAATTAACAAGAAAAGTAGTAGAGAAATCCTTAGAAAATGGATTAATTTTATTCTATTTTCTGTTCACTAAAACATCTTTCAGAATATCTCCTCCCCTAACCATTTCGGAAGAAGAAATTATAAAAGGATGTAATATTATAAAAGAGATTTTAGACCAATAAAAAAAAACTTTTCAGTTATTTTTTTTTAATACTCCGTAAATACCTTATTGTGCATTTGCTGTAACAATAAAAAAACAACTTAGCAATAGTATACCTATTAACTTTTTCATAGTTTTATTTTAAGATGTAAAAAAACAAAAAATATTCTAGTTTTTATTATTTAACATAGGTACAAATGAAAATTCTCCGTGGGTTGTTGTCCTGATTTCTGTCTCTGACAGTTTTTCAATTAAATGCATTACTTGCACATCTCCATTTCCTATAGGAGCTACCATCCTACCTCCTACTTTTAGTTGTTTTATTAAACCTTCTGGTATATTCGGTGCACCACAAGTTATTATTATCTTATCAAAAGGAGAAAATTTATCTAAACCCTTATATCCATCTCCATAATAAAAGTTGCAGTTATACCCTAATTTAGGTAAAAAATCTTTGGTTTTTGTAAAGAGTTCCTTTTGTCGTTCTATAGTATAAACATTTGATTCCATACCTATTAAAACAGCTGCTTGATATCCAGAACCCGTCCCTACTTCTAATACTTTTTCGTAAGGATTTAATTGTAATAATTCCGTTTGAAATGCTACTGTATAAGGCTGAGATATAGTTTGTCCGCTACCAATAGGAAAAGCTTTGTCCTTATAAGCAAATTGAACAAAAGCATTGTCCATAAACAGATGTCTTGGTATTTCGTTTATCATAGAAAGAACCGACTGATCCGAAATCCCCTTCCCTATTAACTCATCTACCAATATTTGTCTCAATCCTTTATGTCTAAAAGTATCTTTCATTTTATAGTTTTACAGATAATAAATTTATATTTTCGCAATAGTTTTATCGACAACAAATAAATAACAAAAAAATAGAAATCTTGCAAAAAACAAAACTAAAAAATACACAACAGTTTGTTAATATAAAAGCTGTCTTTGCCTTCTTTTTTATTTTATCCATTATATTTACTTCCTGCGATAAAAATGAAGATATTCAAGAAATACCATCTTACATAACTATTACGGATGTTACACTAAATGCTACTACCATTCAAGGATCGAACACACACAAAATTACAGATGTTTGGTTGTATGTAAATGATCAAAACAGAGGAACTTACCCCCTACCAGCACACATACCAATTTTAGAAAAAGATAGCGCAACTATAAAGATTTTTGCTGGAATTATGGATAATGGAATATCTGCTACCCGCTTACCATATAGTTTTTATAAAATGTATGAAGAAAACATATTCCTTGTTCCAGATAGTTCAGTAAATATAAGTCCTGTATTTAAATATAAAACAGGAGCAACTATTGAAGTTGAAAACTTTGAAGGTGTAGGAACAGATATTGATACTACACTAAAATCTCAAATTGATTTTCAAATAAAAACAGAAGGTGCTAATCATTTTGCAGAAGCAATATTAGAAAACGATAATAAAACTTTTGAAGTTGCTACAAAAGATTTTATAAATTTACCTCAAGTTGCTTCCCCAGTATATATGGAATTGGAATACAAGAGTAGTCATCAGTTTACAATAGGCGCTTATGTAAACTATCCTTTTGCGGTATCTCAACATCCTTTAGTAAATGTAACTGCTAAAGAAGAATGGAATAAAATTTATATTAATATGACTTCAACTGTAAGTTCTGCTATTAATAATAGCTCGATAAAATTTTACATTAATATGAATAGAGCAGATACCATCGAACAATCTTGGATTAAATTTGATAACTTAAAAATTATATATTAAAATGAATATTAAAAATGTAACCGTAATTGGTGCTGGAACAATGGGAAATGGAATTGCACATGCTTTTGCTCAATGTAATTATAATGTAAACTTAGTAGATATTTCTGCAGATGCTTTAGACAGAGCAATTGCTAACATTACAAAAAACTTAGACAGACAACTTTCTAAAGAAAAAATAACGAAAGAAGAAAAAGGAAACACCTTATCAAACATAACTACAAATACTGATTTGGTTTCCGCAGTAAAAGGAGCTGATTTAGTAGTAGAAGCAGCTACAGAAAATGTAGATATTAAACTAAAAATATTTAAACAACTAGATGAAATTTGTGATGAGAACACTATTTTAGGAAGTAACACTTCCTCTATCTCTATAACACAAATTGGAGCGGTTACCAATAGATCAGATAAAGTAATTGGGATGCATTTTATGAACCCTGTTCCAATTATGAAGTTAGTGGAAATAATTAGAGGTTATGCTACTTCTGATGAGGTAACTAATACTATTATGGACATGAGTAGAAACTTAGGAAAATTTCCTGTAGAAGTAAACGATTATCCAGGCTTTGTAGCAAACAGAATACTAATGCCAATGATTAACGAGTCTATAGAAACTCTTTTTCAGGGAGTAGCAGGAGTAGAAGAAATTGATACGGTTATGATGTTAGGAATGGCACATCCAATGGGACCTTTACACTTAGCCGATTTTATTGGTTTAGATGTTTGCCTTTCTATTTTGGAAGTAATGCACAAAGGTTTCGGAAATCCTAAATACGCTCCAAATCCGTTATTAGTAAACATGGTTACTGCTGGTAAATTAGGAATTAAATCTGGAGAGGGTTTTTACAATTACTCTGAAGGAGCAAGAAATAAAAAAGTTTCATCTCAATTCAAAAAATAAATTATGAAAAAGAAAAATCTATTACTAATACTAATACTGAGCAGTTTTACTGTTCAATCACAAATATCTGCAATTACTGAAACAGGCGATCAGGTAATATTATATACTGATGGAAGTTGGATATACACCGATCAATTTCTAAATGAAGTAACTGAAATTAAAACAAATCCTTACAAATTTAAAAAAGATAAAAAATCTACATTTCTGATAAAAAGTGATGTCTTCAATATTGGTTTTAACATAAACCCTAAAGATTGGACATTTGAAAAAGGAGGAGAAATAAGTGATGCTACTGAATATGAATTTTCTTATAAACATGGAGATTTATATGGAATGGTAATCACTGAGGAATCTGAACTTTCTTTAGAATCTTTAAAAGAAATAGCAGTAGAAAACGCTAGAGGTGCTGCACCCGACATACATATAGTAAAAGAAGAATACAGATATATAAATGGAATAAAAATATTATTACTTCAATTAGATGGAACTATACAAGGAACAAAGTTCACTTATTTAGGTTATTATTTTACTAATGAAAATGGAACCTTACAATTCCTTACTTATTCTACTCAAAAATTAATGAAAAAATACAATGGTGATTGCGAAAAACTACTAAACGGATTAGTAGAATTATAAAATGAAAAAAAGGGAATCGAAAGATATCCTTTTTTTGTATTATTGTCTTATGAATAACAACAAAACAATTGCAAAAGCATTAGCTCCTTTTCTTTGTAAATATACTCCTCAAATTCCACAATTATTACAACAACTTAATTGTAGTATTGCTGTTTCTACTTACCAAGCAGGTAAAGTAGTATTTATATCTGCAAAAGATGAGAACTCAATAATACAATTACCAAGAAATTTTGAAAAAGCAATGGGAATTGCAGAGGACACTACAACGGACAAAATTGCAATTGCATGTAAAGAAGAGGTTATTGTATTTCGAAACTCTAAAGATTTAGCAAATCATTATCCGAAAGCACCTAATAAATATGATGCACTTTATTTACCTAGAAACACATTTCATACAGGAGCTATTGATATTCATGATTTAAATTTTGGGAATAATGGAGAGTTGTATGCTGTAAACACTCTCTTTTCTACCATTGTAAAAATTGATGATAATTATAATTTCACTACATATTGGACTCCCCCATTTATTGATAAAATTGCTTCTGAAGACAGATGCCACCTAAATGGAATGGCAATGGAAAACGGAAAACCAAAATATGCAACTGCTTTCAACAATGGAAACAGTCCGCAAAGTTGGAGAGAAAAAGTAACAGAGAGTGGTATTGTTATGGATGTAGAAAATAATAAAATAATAGCAAAAGGACTTGCTATGCCACATACTCCTCGAATTTTTAATGGGGAATTATATCTACTTCTTTCTGCAACAGGAGAAGTAGTAAAAGTTAATACTGAAGATGGTACTTATGAAGTAATAGTAAAAATTGATGGATTTGTTAGAGGAATGAGTTTTCATAAAGAGTATCTTTTTATCGGATTATCAAAACTAAGAGAAGGGTCTTCAACCTTTAGTAAACTACCATTTGCTAAAAAAGCAAATGAAGCGGGAATTGTTGTGGTTCATTTGCCTACAAAAAGTATTGTTGGAAAAATAACCTATATTAGTTCTTTAGATGAAATCTACGACATACATGTACTTGCTGATAAAACACGACCAAACATATTAAATACATTAACAGACGACCATAAAAATGGAATAATGATACCAAACACTACTTTTTGGAGGAAAGAAAAAAACGAATAAAAACATTACATCAAACTAGTAACCACAATTTACTATGCTAAGCATAGTATTTTATTTCCTAATACTTATTTTTGGAGCATCAAAACAAATTAATATATTATGAAAAATAAATATTATTCAAGACATCAGAGACAATTAAAGTATTTAGTTAAGAAGCTAAATATTTTATTGCAAGAAACTGAAGGGAATTTAAAAACAGAAATAAGTAAACTTACTTCTAAAATTAAATTTTTAGTAAGTAAACTAAACGGTGTTCTATCAGGCAATAGAATAAAAAAAATATTAGGTGCAGTTGCCATTTTTATTGGGATTTCATTTACAAACACAGCAAATGCTCAGTGGTTTGCATACCCTATTCAAGATCCATTTAATTTACAACAAGGAAATGATGAGGTTATTATAAACCCTGAATTTGCGGATCTTGATAATGATGGAGATTTAGATTATCTTTCAGGAGAATATATTTATAGCGGCTTTGGATATGGTCTTGGATTTCATTTCCAAGAAAATATAGGTAATGCTACTAACCCTAATTTTGCTAACCCGACTATTAATCCATTTGGACTTACAGCTTATAGCCCAGCCTTACCTGAAATAGGTTTAAGGCAACATCATAAATTTATAGATCTAGATAATGATGGGGATTTTGATATATTATCAAATGTAAGAGCCGTAGATATGAGCTCATATCCATATGCATGGAATTCTCATTTTATATATTATGAGAATATAGGAACTGCAAGCAATCCTCAATTTTCTACTCCAACCTTAAATCAATTTGGCTTAAGCACTATTCCTAATTCTAAAGTTGTGTAAACTATAGAATTAGGAATAGTG
>CAJQIZ010000001.1 GCA_905478555.1 uncultured Flavobacteriales bacterium | reverse complement strand
TGTGTAAACATTTTAGATGTAGTAGGTAAACCAAAGTTACATAAACCTGCATCTGAAGCTAATTTATTAGTCCAAGAAGTAGTTCCTAACTCTCTAACTTGAATAAAATACTTAAGAGCCATACAAAGAGGATCACTCATATTATCCCAATGAACTTGAGCTTGACTATGAATAATGTTATCAATGTATAAACCTGTTGGAACTGGTTTAGTACAAGTTGTTGGGTAAGTACAAGTTCCATCATCTACAGTAGCTAAAGAATTATAGTTAGTTGCTAAAGGATCAGTACATCCTAAAATGGAATAAATACAACTCCCATCATCAACAGTAGCTGTAGAATTATAGTTAGTTGCTGTTGGATCCATGCAACCACAAATATCTATTTGTACATATACAGAATCTGTAGTAGTACACCCTAAAGAATCGGTTACTGTTACATAATTCCAACCAGAAGTTGAAATCATAACTGAATTTGTTGTGTCTATATTTATTGGAGTAGAGAAAGCCCGAACAGCCCTAGTGCTGGAGGAGGTGGAATTTTTCTCATTGGTGGTCTGGATGCCATTGGTGAAAATCTGAATGAACGCACGTATGTTATTGTACTCAGTAGAACTCCAATAATCGACATTAGAAAAACCACCAACATTCCCTAACCCAAAAGCATTTCCTTGACCAATATTTAAATACATTTTATTTAACTCATCTTTTGAAGGTAAGAACCAATCACTGTATCCGCCAAGAGTTAGATTTACGCATTCATATGCAGCTGGAGCTCCACAACCAGCGCTAATTATATCAATTGTGTTTTGATTACCTGTTCCAATAGCCGTATCATCCGCACCAGTTAATATTCCACAACCCCATCTATGAGCAGTAGATTGGTCAGTAGGAGCTGCAATTAATCCTCCACCAGTTTCATCTAAATAAAATATAAGACCTCCTTGATAAGTATCACCAATTGCTAAATTGCTTGAAGTTGAAGCATTAGATGTATTCCATAAATAAGTTCCATTAGTAATTGGATTAGTACTTAATAAAACACTATCACAAGCTACTATAGTATCATTTCCTATATCAGCCACTGCATAACAGTTTAAACAGCTTCCATCATCTGTGTTAGCTAATGCATCATAGTTTGTAGCAGCTGGATCTGTACAGCCATACGTATACATCTCACAAGTACCATTATCAGTATTGGCAAGTACATTGTAATTATACATTGTGCTATCCAAACATCCATAAATAACTTTATATATTGAAATATTATCTACATAGCCATTATCCCCATTATTAAAAGATCCATACGAATATTTATTACAGGTCTGGAAATCAAAATCAAAAATACCCATAGATACATATGATGTAACATCATATATAATTTCTTGCCAAGAATCAGAAGTAGGAGTATTTGGTTGGAAATAAGTATTTCCATTATTATCAGAAATTACCGTATTATCAGCCTTAACTCTAAACCATGAATAATTAGCGTTATAGGAATATTCTTGTTTCAAATCAAATTTTAAATGATAAACATCAGATGGATTATATACTATCGCATCAAGATCAACACAAACATTCAGATTAGCAATATTATCCGGCTTTGTATTAAATGCATTTTGACCCGAACTTGGAGTACCTCCACCCCATACACTTGTAGCCTCTCCATGCCATCCATAATTACCATCATTTGCAGCATAACCATTA
This sequence comes from uncultured Flavobacteriales bacterium, assembly GCA_905478555.1. GTDB lineage: Bacteria > Bacteroidota > Bacteroidia > Flavobacteriales > BACL11. Next base: position 12,538 of record CAJQIZ010000001.1, on the reverse strand, counting down.
ACTGAAGATGATGCGTTATTTCCGCTAGTTAAGGTAATACGGTAATTTGAAGAACCTAATTCAAAGTCATCACTATAAGGTAAAACCTCTACACATTGTATAGTATAACAACTACCATCATCCGTATTGGCTAAAGCATTATAATTTGTTGCAGTAGGGTCTGTACATCCGAGAATAGTACAATATGGTATTCCGATATTTGTAATTACAGAACTGCTACCTGTACTTAAAGTACCATAGCCATAAATAGTATTATTATCATCTATAATACTATATACACCACCAGCCCAACCATCACCAAACATATCATATAAGTTTAGTGAATAGCATCCTGTTGGTAGACAAACCCAATTATCATAAGTTGTATTACTATTATAACAGTTTCCTGGGAAAGATTGACAACCACCTGAAGAAACAATAGTTCCTGTAGCGTCTACTAATTCCCAAGCAATTTCAGAACCATAATTAGCTGTAATTATTTGGATATTCACAAGATTACCTGCACACATACTACATGTACTATCATCTAAATTAGCTAATGGATTATAATTAAGTGCAGTTGAATCAGTGCATCCTAATATTAGTTGAATACATGAGCCATCATCAGTATTTGCTGATAAATTATAATTAAGAGCTGTAGAATCAGTACATCCGTTTACAACTAATACACAACTGCCATCATCAGTATTTGCAATTGAATTATAATTAAATGCTGTAGGATCTGTACATCCATAAACATAAGAAATACAAGAACCATCATCAGTATTTGCTAATAAATTATAATTAAGAGCTGTTGAATCAGTACATCCATTAACAACTGATATACAACTACCATCATCAACATTAGCGTTTGGAATAAAGTTAAATGCCGTTGAGTCTGTACATCCATAAACAACCTGTCCTATTAAAAATGTTGAGTCAATAGAACAATGAACATCTTGAGCGGTAATAGTATACACTCCTGAACATAAGCCTGAAATAAATGATGAAGTAGGATTATTATTTAACAAATAAGTAATTGGTGGATAAGAGGAACTAGCAGTTATAAAAATAAATCCATCACAATTTCCTGTTGAATTAGCTCCAATTGTTAATTGATTAAACGTAATATCACAATAGGTACAACTGCCATCATCTGTGTTTGAATTCGAATTGTAATTTATCGCTGTAGAATCTGTACATCCATAAACATAAGGCATACATGAACCATCATCATAAATAGCTGTAGGGTCATAATTAAAGGCATTAGGATCTGTACATCCAACTCTTGTAGTTAATACTATTGTATCGGTGAAACCACATCCATTATCATCTATAACTGTATATATATATACATAATCACATAAATTAGAGTTTGAATTTGATGTTGCTCCATTGCTCCATAAATAAGTATATGGAGATGTCCCCATAGGAGTCAAGAATATAAATCCATTACAAGTCTGTAAATTTGATGGTAGATTATAAAAAGTATTTACACTAATTGAACAAGAGTAACAATTTCCATCATCTGTATTTGCTGATGCATTATAATTGATAGCTAAAGAATCTATACATCCATAAACTTTTGCAATACAAGAACTATCATCCGTATTTGCGAATGAGTTATAATTAAACATACTGGAATCAGTACATCCATAGAGATAAGCAATACAAGATCCATTATCTGTGTTAGCTAATAAGTCAAAATTAAACATGGTAGAATCTATACATCCATAGACAGAAGGGATACAGCTAGAATCAGCACAAGTTGCATTTATATTATAATTAAAGGCAAGTGAATCTATACATCCATAAACAGTTAAACAAGAACCATCATCACAGCTAGCAGAATAGTCATAATTACAAGCAAGTGAATCCATACAACCATAAACAGTTAAACAAGAACCATCATCTATCCAAGCTAACGGATTATATTCACAAGCAAGCGAATCTAAACATCCTGATAAATAACAATTCCCACTATAACTTGACCAAGAATCTTCTTGCCATAAACTAGAAGCAGAACAGTAGATAAAGTCATCTACTGATATACATACTAAATTTTGATTGTTAGTACTATTAAAAGAAGTAATGATTAAATTATTACCATTTCTCACATCTAAACTATCTAAATTATTATCGTTTATTATTATTGACTCTAAATTATTATTACTACTAAAATCTAAAGAAGTTAGATAATTATAGGACACATCTAGATATGTAATATCTTGAAGATTAGAAGAATTAAATAATGATAAAGAATTATCATTTATTCTTAATGACTCTAAATTATTATTATTGCTAAGATCTAAAGAAGTTAGGTAATTATAGGACACATCTAAATATGTAATATCTTGAAGATTAGAAGGATTAAATGATGTGAAAGAGTTATCATTTATATTCAAATAAGTAAGCACTGAACTAGAATCAAATACAATACTGTTTAAATAATAATTACCACTTAAATTAACATGTTCCAATAATATGTTATTACTAAAGTCTATGTTAGTAGAAATAAGATTATAAGAAGCATTTAACCAAACAAGATTTGTATTGTAAGATAAATCTAATGAAGATAAATTACTTGCTGCAATATTTAATGAGTTTAATGCTGTGAAATCCTCAATACCTGTTAAATCAGATATGTATGTATAGGCTAAATACAAGGATTGCACTGTATCAATAGCAGCTGTTGAAACGGAGTCATTTAATGGACCTGTATCTAATCCAAGATTTATCAACTCTTGTTCAAAACCATTATCAGGTACATAAGTGTTTTGTGCAAAACTAATAAAAGGCAATAACATTAAAAGAGTAAATATTTTTTTCATAATCGTGTTTTAGTTCAATAGAATGTTGTGTATTTTTCGTAAGACAAGCAAATATATAAAATAATCTAAAAGATTGGATTAATAAACTGTCAAAAAAATCTGATTATCAGATTTTTACATTTTTTGATAGATAGCTAAATCTCATTAATATTAAACTATATAATCTGTCAACTAAAAATTTAGAATTTAGGAGAGAATGGTCTACTAAAAAAATTAAGAAATTATAGTATATTCAATAATATTTTGACCCCATATCACTTCTTTGTTTTACTATTTTCACTTACCACTTCTAATTCCTTATACATTTTTTTAACATTAGTATATAGGTATATGGATCCAACAATAACTACTGCCATAAAAAAAATATTTTTTGTATTACTCTTTTTAATTTCAAAAATTGGTCCTCCAGTTAATTTTGTTATCTCATCTAAATTCATATTTCTAATTTTTATTTATTAAAAATTTATCTTTTTCCCAATGTATAAGTCGAAACTCATTATAAACAATTACTTTCTTCCCAATGGAAGGAACAAACTCCAATCCGTCCGATTCTTCAAACCTAAAATTGCTTTCAACTAAAGAATGGTAACTTACAATTGGGAAAAAATTATTCTGCAGCATAGTATTAAGTATTTTAATGTTATTCTGCTTAGGAGATAATTTCATTTTTCTTATCTGATGTTTTTCCCAATTACTAAATTTATTGTTACAATCTTCAGAACAAAATTTACTTGAAGCGTGTTTTACCATAAACTCTTCTTTGTTACAATCGTTTCCTTTATTCTTACAAATCCGAAATCTCTTATGATCTCTATTTAAATCTTCAACTGTATAATATATTTTGCCATTCATATCTTTAAAATCTTTTATTATAACAACTATCCAAATAAATTAATACATCTGAAAGTCTGTACCATATTTTTCCAGTCCTACTATCTTTTGAATAAGCAAGCTTTCCTTCATTCCTTAATTTCTGAGCTTTAGTTGATGAAATTTTTAAATAATCCAACAAACCTTTATTATCAAAAATAGTCTGTTCTGCAAATCTACCTTTTTCTAAAATTATTTTCTTCAATTCAGAAAGAGTTTCTTTAATTTCGGCAATCTCTTTAATGTTTAATTCTATCATAAAATATTCTTTTAATATTCAAGGACAAAATTACAAAGTATATAAATCAAAAAACAGGAAGATGAAGAAGTGAACTGTAATATTCGCGCGAATTCGCTTATTTAAATCAATTCAAAATACTATATATTTTGAACTCTATCAACCCTAATAAAAAAGGAGTCTATAACATTTGTTATTGATGTAGATGGACTAGTTTTATTAGAAATATTCTTATTGGTAAAAGATTTATTCTTTACTAAAAAAGCATTAGCTGTTAAAATCCAAAGATTAGAACCTTCCAATAAATTTTTGGAATACATCTTTTCAATAAAATATTTTAATGAGTTAATATATGCATTCCAATTTATTTTCTTTATTTCTGAATTACCTATAATTACATCTTTAAAAGTTTTGTATGATGTGTTTTTTATAAAACAATAATTCTTGTTTCTGTATTCTGTTTCACACAAAAAATCAAATATCATTTTCAATTGTTTTTCATCTCCAATAAAAGTAAAATAGTTCTTTTTATGGCTATTTTCTAAATCTTGATTACTAATACACTTTATACTGAGATGATAATCCTTCCAAAAAGAAATTTGTTTTAATATCCACTTACTTTTCTTTATTTCAAATGTATTTCTATTTATTCTATTTGTATTTAATTCTATATTTACTTTTGTTTCATAATTACTTATATTCCTTTCTCTTTTCTTTTTAGGAATTTTAGTTAACCAATTTTTAAAAGCAAGATCCATTTCTTTAGTGAATCTAAAAAACTCTTTATCTAATTGTTTTTTGTGTATGTCCTGTTCAATTACAGATTTATAATATTGATTTTGAATTTTATAACACAAATTCAGGAAATTAGTATAGTTTTTCTTTTTATCCATAATGATTAAATTAACAAACAATTATAAGTAAAACTAACGAAATCATCAAATATTATAGGATATACGATGTCAATACAACTTAGGAAAACATCCATTTGTTGGACCAGTGTTGGACCAAGGGTGTTTTTGGGCATAAAAAAAGACCCTAAAAAGGGTCTTTCTTATCTAGTAGCGGGGACAGGACTCGAACCTGCGACCTTTGGGTTATGAGCCCAACGAGCTACCAACTGCTCCACCCCGCGATATATGTGCAAAACTAATATAAAAATATTTTTGGCATAGTATTTCTCCTTTTTATTTTTTAATAATTTTGGAAGTGTATTTTTGCAGAATGATTTCAGTAAATAACATATCGCTTTACTTTGGCGGACAGACACTCTTTAATGACATCTCTTTTATGGTAAACAAAGGAGATAAAATTGGTTTAGTAGGAAAAAATGGAGCAGGAAAATCCACTCTTTTAAAGACTCTTTCTGGTGAACAAAGCATCAATGGAGGGAACATAAATTCACCAAATGGAACCAAACTTGGCTATTTAAAACAAGATTTAGACTTTGTAGATGGGAAAACAATTTTGGAAGAAGCTCAATCTGCTTTTGGAGAAGTTAATGATTTAGAACAAAAATTGGAAGATTGCAACAAACAGTTTAACGAAAGAACCGATTACGAAAGTAATAGTTATTTGGAACTGATAAATGAATTTAATGAAGCGGAGGAAAGATTCCGTTTGTTAGGTGGTCATGATATTCATTCTGAAATAAATCAAGTTTTAAGTGGTTTAGGATTCTCACAATACGATTTCACCAGACAATCTTCCGAATTTTCTGGAGGTTGGAGAATGAGAATTGAGCTAGCAAAAATACTTTTACAAAAACCAGATGTACTTTTATTAGATGAACCAACTAACCACCTAGATATTGAATCGATTGTATGGTTAGAAAGATGGTTGAAAAAATATAGCGGAGCTATTATTTTAGTATCTCACGATAGATTATTTTTAGATAGTGTAACCAACAGAACAATTGAAATTGCTTTCGGGGCAATAAACGATTACAAAGCATCATACACTAAATATCTCATATTAAGAGAGGATAGAATTGAAAAACAAATTCAAGCAAAAAAGAATCAGGATAAATACATTAAAGAAACAAAAGAACTTATCAATAAGTTTAGAGCTAAAAAGAACAAAGCATCTTTTGCTCAATCTTTAATAAAAAAGTTAGACAAGTTAGTAATTATTGAAGTGGAACAGGAGGATATTGGTAGAATGAACTTCCGTTTCCCTCCCGCCCCACATTCAGGGAAAATTAGTTTATCATTAAAAAATATTGGTAAAGATTATGATGATTTAACTGTATTAGAAAAAGTAGACTTAGAAGTAATCAAAGGAGATAAATTAGCTTTTGTAGGGAAAAACGGAGAAGGAAAATCTACATTAGCAAAAATTATTGTAAATGAACTTGAATATACTGGAGATATAGAATTAGGTCACCAAATAAAGGTGGGATATTACGCACAAAACCAAGCAGAATTTCTGGATGAAACAAAAACAGTATTAGAAACAATATATGATGCTGCAGACGAAAAAACATCTCCGAAAGTAAGAAGTATACTAGGTTCATTTTTATTTAGTAACGACACAGTAGAAAAGAAAGTTGGAGTACTTTCTGGAGGGGAAAGAGCAAGGGTAGCACTCTGTAAACTTCTACTAGAACCGGTAAACTTATTAGTAATGGATGAGCCAACAAATCACTTAGATATAACTTCAAAAGAACTTTTAAAAAGAGCTCTTTTAGATTATGATGGAAGTCTAGTTGTAGTATCTCACGATAGAGAGTTTTTACAAGGTCTTACTGAAAAAGTATATGAGTTTAAGGAGAGAAACATAAAAGAATACCTAGGTGACATTAACGACTTCCTGAAGGAAAAGGACCTAGAAAACTTTAAAGAATTAGAAACCTCTCAAGCCAAACAGAAACAAAAGGAAAGCAAAGGAGATTCTGATCATAAAATATCATATAAAAAGAAGAAAGATTCGGAAAAAAGAGAGAAAAAACTTAATAATAAAATCAGGAAATTTGAAAAAGAAATAGATTCTCTAGAGAAAGAAATAAAAGAGATAGATTCTGAGCTAGCAATTCCTGAAAGATTTAAAGAATTATCTGAAAATCCTGACTTTTTCGCTAATTACGAACAGAGACAACTAAAATTGAAGGAAACAGAACAATTTTGGGAAAAAGCAAACTTGGAATTAGACGCACTAAAATAATAGATTTATTCTAGTAATTTTAAAATTACTATGCTAAGCATAGTAATTTATTTTTCATACCTTAAATTTGTAAAAGAATTTAAAAATTATGAAAGCAAAAAATCACATCAGAACAACAATGATTTTCTTATTTATCCTGTCATTAATATTTGCAAAAAAATCTTCAGCACAAATACAAAGCATGGCAGGGCCTAGAATTGGAGTAACTATAATTGCACCTGGAGAAACAGCTGACATTTTAAATCAAAATGACGGAAAATCCGCCTTTACTACTCAGTATGGTTGGCAATGGGAAAGCAGATTTACAAGTGGAACAGAATTTGTCGGTTTGGTAGAATGGATAGTTGTAATGGGAGGAATGGAAAGCGGGAAACTCATGCCATCAATAAGTTCAATAGTTGGGTTCAGAAATGCAAATGGACTGGAAATAGGAATGGGTCCAAACTTATCTTTAGGTGGAATAGGTATGGTTTTTGGATTTGGAATGAATTACACAAGTGGAAACTTAAATTTACCTATAAACCTTGTAATTATTCCACCAAAAGAAGATTCTGGATTTGCAGTTTCCGTAATGCTAGGATTTAACATGAGTAAATAAAAAATTGTATACTTAATAAAAATGAAAAAAAAATTACTAACATTATTATTCGGAATTATTGGTTTCACCACTACTTTCGCTTCTTTTCCAGTAACGGAAAACACTAACACAACAGAAACAATAACATGGGAGCAGTCAGAGCCTGAACCATTATCAAATGGTGAAAAAGCACTTTGGTTTTTTGGAGGACTTTTATTGACATGGATAGGAGTAATTATTGCAATTATCACTCAGGTTTCCTCAAAAAAGAAAGGACAAATAAAATATTCCTTATTCGGATTTGGACTCTTTTTACTATTCATTTTTACAATGACCTATTTTCTAAGTGGAGGATCATTTGAACTAAGAGACATATTTATATTTGCTTAAACAACTAAATTTATTAACTAAAAAAAATAACAATTAAAACAAAAACTATGAAAAAAATTATTTACACATTGAGTATTGTGTTAGGATTAGGATTAAACACTAATGCACAAATTCAGTCCTTAGCAGGACCAAGAATTGGAACCGTATTTATTACTGAAAGTCCTGTATCTACCTTCTTAAACGGAAAACTAACATTAGAAGATATGGGAGAATTACCAGGAAACTATGATGAAATAGCAAAAGGAAACTTAACTACATTATATGGATGGCAATGGGAAAGTAGATTTGCTGATGCAGGAAATGTAACTGGAATTGTAGAATGGGTAGCGCTAGTTGCAGGAATGGAAAAAGGTAAATTTCTTCCTTCTGTATCGTCATTAGTTGGAGCCAGAACCGAATCGGGATTAGAATTTGCTATAGGACCTAATTTATCTTTGGGAGGAATAGCTATGGTATTTGGAGTGGGTTACAACTTTAAATCTGGAAACCTAAATATGCCTGTAAACTTTGCTTTTGTACCTGGAAGAACCGTAACACAAGAAAGTTATAACACTTATCAAGAAACAGAGGTTACAATTGATCCTGACGGAATACCAAATTCAGGAGATGAGTATACAAATTATCAAAGTAACTACGAAATTGTTCCTGAATTAGATTATAACACAGGAAGCAGATTTTCTATTACCGTAGGTTTTAACCTGACAAAATAAGACTAATACAATTATACTAAAAGGGGATTTCATGTCCCCTTTTTTTGTTTCTTTGCGAAATGGCACACAAAGCAGGATTTGTAAATATTATAGGAAACCCAAATGTGGGGAAGTCTACTTTAATGAATGTACTTATTGGGGAGAAACTTTCCATTATAACTAATAAAGCGCAAACTACTAGGCACCGAATTTTAGGAATACTTAATGAAGATGATTTTCAAATAGTATTTTCAGACACACCAGGAATCATTCAACCAGTTTATAAACTACAAGAAAGCATGATGAACTTTGTACATAGTGCATTTCAAGATGCAGACGTACTTATTTATATGGTAGAAATTGGAGAAAGAACATTGAAAGATGAAAAGTTATTTGAAAGAATAAAAAATACGGAGGTTCCTGTTTTATTACTATTAAATAAAATAGATTTAGTAGAACAAGCAGAAGTTGCACAGCAAATAGAATATTGGAACAAAGCAGTACCTAATGCTGAAATCTTACCAATTTCCGCTCTAAACAAATTCAATATACAAGAAATAATTGACAGAATATTAGAACTTTTACCTGTTTGCGAACCATATTATGCTAAAGACGCTATAACTGACAAACCCATCCGATTTTTTGTAGAAGAAAAAATAAGAGAAAAAATATTAAAACACTATAAAAAAGAAATCCCTTATTCGGTGCAAATTGAAGTAGAAGAGTTTTTAGAAGAGGAAACAATAATAAGAATAAGAGCCATAATATATGTATTAAGAGAAAGCCAAAGAGGTATAATTATTGGACATAAAGGACAGGGAATAAAACGAATAGGAACAGAATCCAGAAGAGAGTTAGAAAGGTTTTTAGGAAAACAGATTTATTTAGAGACTCCAGTAAAAGTCAAAAAGAACTGGAGAAATGACGACAGACAATTAAAACAATTCGGATACGAATAAGATGAGTAATATAGTAGCTATAGTTGGAAGACCAAATGTGGGTAAATCCACTCTGTTTAACAGATTAACAGAAAGCAGACAAGCCATAACTCATGAGCAATCTGGGGTGACTAGAGATAGGCATTATGGTAAATCAGAATGGGGAGGTAAAGAATTTTCGGTAATTGATACCGGAGGATATATTACAGGATCTGATGATGTTTTTGAAGGAGAAATAAGAAAACAAGTAGAACTTGCCATTGATGAAGCAAATGTAATTCTGTTTATAGTAGATGCAAAAGAAGGAATTACAGAAATGGATTCTGCAGTTGCTAAACTACTGAGAAAAACTGCAAAAAAAATATTAGTAGTAGCTAATAAAACAGATAACACCAGACTATTAAATGAAGCGGTAGAATTCTACAACCTTGGAATGGGGGAATACTACCCTATTTCATCTGTTAGTGGAAGTGGAACAGGAGATTTGTTAGATGAATTAATTCTTCATTTTCAAGAGGATGAATTAAAAGAATTCGATCTTCCAAAATTTGCAATTATTGGAAGACCAAATGTTGGGAAATCTTCCTTTGTAAATGCACTAATAGGAAAAGAACAAAACATTGTTACCGATATTCCAGGAACAACTAGAGATTCATTAAATACTCGTTTTAATAAATTCGGATTCGACTTTTATTTAGTAGATACTGCCGGAGTAAGGAAGAAAAAAAATGTACATGAAAACTTAGAGTTCTACTCTGTAATGAGAGCTGTTAGAGCAATAGAACATTCGGATGTTTGCATACTTATGATTGACGCTACAAGAGGATTTGAAGCTCAAGACCAAAGAATATTTCATATTGCAGACAAGAACAATAAAGGAATTGTAATATTAGTAAACAAATGGGATGCTCTTGAAAAAGATACTGACACAACAAAGAAATTTGAAGAGAGAATAAGGAAACAAATTTCTCCTTTTACTGATATTCCTATCTTATTTATTTCTGTACTAGAAAAACAAAGATTATTAAAAGGATTAGAAACTGCTATTGAAGTATATAAAAATAGAGCACAGAAAATTACTACATCTGAGTTAAATGAAACTATGCTGGCAATTATAGAGAAGCATCCACCACCAGCAACAAAAGGAAAGTACATAAGAATAAAATACTGTACTATGTTACCTACCCCTATCCCTTCATTTGCATTTTTTGCAAACTTACCTCAGTATATTAAAGAACCATACAAAAGGTTTTTAGAAAATAAAATAAGAGAAATATATAACTTTTCAGGGGTACCAATTACAATTTACTTCCGACAAAAATAATAAATAATATTCTATTGTATTATTAGTTTATGTTTTTCTATAGAGTTGTTATCCCAAATTTTTACAACAAAAATTCCAGGTCCTAATTCTAGTCTATTTATAGTTATATTACTTCTAACATTTTTAGAATAAACTTTTTGTCCTAAGCTATTCAGAATTTCAATTTGTTTAGGAGAATTTATTTCTATAGTAAAATCTGAATTTGTAGGGTTAGGATAAATATTAGAAGTGTACTCTACATTTTTTATTGATGTAGCATCGCTTATAAATAAATCATAAGTTTGAGCTGCAAATACTGGTATATTCAAATTAGTAGCCGGAAAAATAACTGTGCCAAATATAGGGTCTGTAATTGATGGTATCTGAATATTAATTATCATCTCTACAGGAACTGAAAAAGTACCAGATACAATAGGAGTTCCACTTAACTGAATACATCCATCTATTGATGAAGGATATTGACAACTTACAATATCACATTGATAGTTAATTCCATTTGGTAAGCCCTGCACATCAAAAGTTACATGATTTACGTCTAATATCATAGTCGTGCTAATCCCTGCTAAATTCATTGCGCTTACTGCTGCAGATGGAAGTAAAAAGGCTATATCCATCATTGTATCCTCCAAAACTATTAGAGTAAGTACTTGATTATAGTTACTACCTAAACTACCATCATCTAGCCCTAAAGTTAGAGGAACGTTAGGTATTTGTATTGCTGGAGGATACACACCTGGTAATCCTAAAGAAGTGAAAATAAAACTAGGGGAACATTGAGAGAAAGAAGAAAAGGACAGAAATAATAAGCTAAAGAAAAATAGAATTTTTTTCATATTCAGAATTTTATGTTATAGCAAATTTACGAAAAAAAAATAAAGGATTATATTCGTTAAAATAGATAATGAAAGAAAAAGTATTATAAAAAAAAGAAGTCCGAACATAATGTTCGGACTTCTTAATATTAAAAATTAACTTACTTCTTATTGAAGGATTAATTTCTTATTGATTACTCCATTATCTGTAGTAATTTCTAAGAAGTATATTCCTTTTGTATAAGTAGCTAAATCAATTTGTTTAGTGTATTCACCAACAAACTCATTTAAGTTTTCAGTGTAAACGATCTCACCGATAACATTGATGATTCTAACGTCAAGATTTTGAACATCTTCAGATGTGAAATTCACATTAAAGATATCTCTTGATGGGTTAGGGTAAACATCTAAGTTATTGATAGACGTACCACCTTCAACTCTAATAGCAGATGGCTGAGTCCAGAATACTAATGGAGTCCAACCTGCAGATCTGTAAAGACCAGCATTAGGATTACACCATGTTCTAGCTTGACCTCTATAAGTCTCTCCTGGAACAACACCCCACTTATTAACTGAAAGTGCTGGGAAGTTAACTCCAAACCCTCCTGCAGAGAACCAATCAGATCCTGTAGGAGCAGAGATACTATCTACTCTCATCTTAACACGAACAAAACTATAAGATGCTGTAGTATCCCATGAGAATACAACCTTATTTGTTTGTGGACCTG